>DATENH010000029.1:0-2783 GCA_035275145.1 Steroidobacteraceae bacterium
GAAGACTCACGGTGACGGCAGCACCGGCAATGCGCGCGCCGCCAAAGATCGGCCGCATGTACGGCGCCAGCAAGCCCGTCCGGCCCTGCGCCTCATGGACGGTCGCAACACCGATCTCGGCGAATGCAGTCGCGAGACGACGCTCGACCCGAGGCACGTTACGTACCACGACAGACATTCCGCCGCTCCCCCAAAGCTGCAGGCGACGGCATTGTGCGGCCTCGCGCCGCCCGCCAGCTAATTAGAAATGCGTCCTGGGTATAAGAAGCAGCTATAGGGGAGTAGGATCTGCCGTCGTGGCGTCGGTCAATCTCAGGCATCTCCACACATTTGGCGAAGTTGCGCGGCTCGGCAGCGTCAGTGCCGCAGCGCGGGCCGTGCACATATCGCAGCCCGCCGTAACGCAGGCCGTGGCCGGCGTGGAACGCTACTTCGGCGCATCGCTTCTCACCCGCAGCAACAGCGGCGTGGCGCTGACTCCGGCCGGCGAGCTGTGCGCACGCCGCATCGAGCGCTCCATAAGCCACCTGCGCGACGCCGTTGCCGAGTTGACCCGCGGCGCCGCCCGCAACTTCGACTTCGATGCGACTCGCCTCATGCGCTCGGCGCATCTCCACGCCCTCAGCGCTGTCGTCGAGCACCGCAACTTCAGCCTCGCGGCACGCGCACAACACATGTCGCAACCGAGTGTGCATCGCGCGGCGCGCGAGCTCGAGCGCCTGATCGGCGTCCCGCTGTTCGAGAAGACGAGCTTCGGCATCACCCCGACGCGCGAGGCCGAAAAACTGGCGCGACGCGCGCGGCTTGCCTTCGCAGAGATCGCGCAGGCGCGCGCCGAGGTTCATGCATTGAGCGGCGGCGAATCGGGCCGCACGGTCATCGGCGCCATGCCGCTCGCGCGCAGCTTCCTGGTGCCGACTGCGTTGCTCGAATTCACGCAACACTACCCCGAGCACAGCGTCGCAATCGTCGAAGGCACATACGAGCACCTGCTCGCTTCCTTGCGATCGGGCGAGGCCGACTTCCTGATCGGAGCGCTGCGCAGTCCTGCGCCCGTCGCGGACGTCGTTCAGGAGCACTTGTTCGACGATCCGCTCGCGATCATCGTCCGCGCCAAGCATCCGCTGCTGTCGCGCAAGCGAATCACCGTTGCAGCGTTGAGCAAGTATCCGTGGATCGTGCCGCGCGCAGGCACGCCGTTGCGCGCGCACTTCCATGAGATGTTCAAGACCGCGGGACTCCCCTCCCCCACACGCGCGATCGAGTGCAACTCGCTCATCGCAGCGCGCGCGCTGCTGCTGGAGAGCGATCGCATCATGTTGTTGTCGGCGCACCAGATCCACTACGAGCTCGAAGCCGCTCTGCTGGTCGCGCTGCCGCATCCGGCGGGCGACGTGGAGCGGCCGATCGGCCTCACGATGCGTCACGACTGGCATCCAACCGACTCGCAGCGAGTGCTGCTCGATATCGTGCGACGCTGTTCGGCAGAAGCAGCGCGTTTGCACGAGCGGCACGCACGCTGATCAGAGTTGTGTTACGAGGTGATGACGCGGACGCACAGTCGGAAATCGCCGTCAAAAAATTTGCGGCGGCGCAATTCTGCTTGACTTGCGCATTCCTGGTGTTCCGCCGAATGTGACAGCTCCTTGTCGCCCGGGCAGCTTGCCCCTGCAACCTACTGACACCGCAAGCGAAACAACTCAGGATGCAACCGGTGTCGAACTGCTCGGGCACCGGATATTGGGAAGCACAGCGCGAGGTGGCTACGATGCCGCCCCTGGGGTTGGGAAAGAAAACTGTCACCAAGCAGTTCGGCTCATAGCCAGCGTCGAGGAGAGAGAATGGCAATCTTGCGGAACACCGCCGGCGATCCTGCCCGCCACAGCCAAGTGATCGAAGCACTCGCCAAGGAAAATCGCGCGTCCGTCGATCACGTCCGCGAGTTGTTCGAGACCGAACACAAGCGCCTGGACTCCGAAGCACGCGTCAAGACTTTCGTCGCGGTCATCGCGACGCGTCTGGTGCGCAACGTCCTGATCGCGGAACGGACCAGCAGCTAAGTCTTCAACCAATCCGGCGCCGCCGGATTGTTGCGCGCGTTGTTATTCGGTCCGACGGACCACAGCACCTTGTCCTGGCGCACCTGATCGGCGAAGAACTCCACGCCGCCGCTCGCCAGCAGCCATTCCAGCCGGAACGTTCCCCAGTTGACGCGCTCGGTGTCTGTCGTCTTCTGACCTCGGTTCGCCCACCACTCGCGCGCGGCCGCCAGGTCGCTCTGACCTTCGGGCCGATCGCGTACGCGGCGCAACCACCCGTACACGGCGCGATGACGCGTGCGATCGAGCGGCAGGTCGAGCGCGGCACCTGAGCCCACCTGCGGATAGAGCGCAAAATCCGCTGCACTGATCTCGCCGCACAGATACTCGCGATTCGCCAATTGCGCCTCGATGCGGTCGTACATCGGCAGCAAATCGCGACGCGCGGCGCCGAGCAGACCCTCCGGCATCGGCGGCAGCTCTGCAAACTTCCAATTGCCGATCACGGTCATGATCGGATCCACCTGCGTATCGGCGAAGCGCTCCCACTCGCGCACCTGGGCATACTCGCGCGCAGCGGCAGGATAGAGCGGGCGCTGCGGAAACTTGCGATCGATGTAGCCGAGGATGTCGGGCGAGTTGCAGACGACGTCGCTGCCGTCGATCAGCACCGGGACTTCGGCGCGCGGATTGAATGCCGGCACGTCGGTCACGTGATCGGCAGTCACGATCTCGAAGTCCAGT
>DATENH010000030.1:0-54344 GCA_035275145.1 Steroidobacteraceae bacterium
CGACTGCCAGGGGGCGTGGGACTGCGTTCAATGATGGACCTCTCGATTTCTTTGATCGCGTCCAGCTTCTGCTGGGCCTCGGCGAGCTGGCGACGCAGACGCGCGTTTTCCTCAAGTTGCGCTTGCACCCGCTTGTCCGAGTTTGCCTGCGACCGGCTGCGGTCGTCGAGTGTCGCCAGCAGCCGACGATTCTCCGCTTCGAGCTTCAGGCGCGTATTGGCCTCGTGCAGCAGCACTGCGGAGAAAACGCGCTCTTCCTGTGTCATGCGCTCCGGCGTTGCGAGCAAAGTTTCCAACAGCCGCTTGCCTTCCTGCGGGCTGCTCGCCGGATGTCCAGGAGTTACACGCGCAACCGCATAACGCAGCGTGCTCGCAGTGGTCGGCGCGCGCGTGTACTCGCGCTCGACTTCGTAGAACACGTCCGCTTGTCGCGCCGGATCGGGACTCGCGAGCCCATCCATCGTGTCGAGGTAGGCGCGCAGTCCGCTCGCAGAGATCTGTGCCGGTGCGACGATCGGCGCAGGCAGCGGCTCGCTGCCGAGCTTGTCGGTGAGCCCGCAACCGCCGAGGGCAGTGAGCAGACTCGCGACGACGCAGCGGCCGAGCATGGTCAAACCGGCTCCGCTTCGAGCTGCGGCGCGAGCGGCAGGCGGATGCGAAAGTGCGCGCCGGGAAAGACGCCGTCCAAGATCTCCACCGAGCCTCCGTGGGCCTGCACGAATTCCGAGACGACCGACAGGCCGATCCCGGTACCTTTGAGATGGCCGGCCGTCGGGGCGCGACCCGAGTAGAACGCCTCGAAAATGGCGCCGCGCTCTTCCTTGGTGATACCGGGCCCGGTATCGGCCACGTCGAGCACCAGCAGGTCCTTGTCCGCGTGCGCGTGAATAAAAATCGTACCGCCGCGCGGACTGTATTTGAGGGCGTTCGACAACAGATTATCCAGGATCAGTTTCAGCTTCGCACGGTCGGCGCGCAACTCCACGTCCTGCACCTTGAGGTCGAGATGCACGCGCTGTGCGAGCAAGGTGAGCTGATGCGTCTCGAGCGCCGACTTGATCAGCGGCCGCAGGCGGAACTCGCTGATCTCCAGGCCCGAGTGCCGCGCCTGCCAGGCGCTGAACGACAGCAGGTTCTCGATCAGCTGCTGCAGCTTGATGCCGTTGTCGCGCAGGATCGTCGTCACCTCGCGCTGTGCGCTGTCCAGCTCACCGACCGCGCCGTCCATCAACAGTTCCGTGCCTTCGCGAATGCTGGCGAGCGGTGTCTTGAGCTCGTGCGACATGTGCCGCAGGAAGCGGTTGCGCTCCTGCGCGAGCTCGAGCAGGCGCACGCGCAGCCATTCGAGCTGCCGGCCGAGGTTGGTCAGGTCGGTCGGGCCGCGCACGTTGATCGGCTTCGAGAACGTGCCCTTGCCGAGCTGGCTGATGGCGCTGTCGATCTGCCGGATCGGGCGCATCAGCAGGAACGTGAACACGGTGACCAGCAGCGCCGTCAGCAGGATCAGCGCCGCCGATTGCCAGAACAGGTACTGCTGGGTCTCCGCTGTTGCGGTCTGCAGGCGCGACAGGCCGGTTTCGATGCGCTCGCCGGTCGAGGCGGACAGCTCGAACGCCGCGTCCCACATCGGTGCAATTGCTTCGACCGCGTCGCGTACCAATTCGGGTGCCACGGTCCCGCGCGCCAGCAGGGCAGTGTCGACTCGGCGCAGCGACTGCCGCACCTCCTGTAGCTGTTTCTGACGCACGCTATCGGCAGCGGCGGTCTCGATATTGTTCAGCGTGACCAGCAGACGCTCGCGACTGTCGCGATAGACCTCGGTCAGGCCGGGATCGTTGAGCACCTGGTAGAGCTTGGCGCTGCGTTCGATCGAGGCGATCTGCTGGAACAGCTGCTGCGTCAAATGCGCCGTCTCGACGCCGCTGCGGACCAGTGCCGCGCTCTCTTCGGACAGCGCCCGCACCTTGGTCGCGGCGATCACGACCGCCAGCAGCAGCGGTACCGAGACCAGCGCAAAGCCGGTCAGCATCAAGCTGCTCAAGGACTTGGGGCGGGGCAGGCGCATGCCGCGCATTCTAGCGCCTTAACATAGGCTGGAGCTTGTGGCGCGCGTCGCATTCCGCGCGCAGCGCGTGCCCTTTTTCCTTAGGAATTCCGCTGTAATTGCGGCTCTCGCTGCAGGCGGCGCTCCCATTCGAGCTGCGAGCGCACGATCGACTCCAGGTTGTCATGGCGCGGCGACCAGCCGAGCACCTGGCGGACGCGCTCCGCCCGGGCGATCAGCGACGGCGGATCGCCCGCACGCCGCGGCTCTTCGATCGTCTTGAGCGGGCGCCCGTTCAGGCGATCGACCATCGCGATGACTTCGCGAACGCTGTAGCCGTGGCCGTAGCCGCAATTCAGTGTGGTCGACGCACCGCCCCGGCGCATGTAGTCGAGCGCGCTGAGGTGGGCAGCGGCGAGATCTTCAACGTGGATGTAGTCGCGCACTCCGGTGCCGTCCGGCGTCTGGTAGTCGGTGCCGAAGATCGAGACATGCGGGCGCTTGCCGACTGCGACTTCGCACGCGACTTTGGTCAGCAGCGTGCCGTTGATCGTCGATTGGCCGATGCGTCCGCCCGGGTCCGAGCCCGCAACGTTGAAGTAACGCAGCACCACGTAGCGCAGTGCAGTCGCGGCGCCGAGGTCGCGCAACATCCACTCGCTCATCAGCTTCGAAGTGCCGTACGGGTTGATCGGCGCGGTCGGCGAGTCTTCCGCCGCGACTCCGCCGGCCGGAATGCCGTACACGGCGGCGGTTGAAGAAAATACGAAGTGCTTGACCCCTGCTTCCTGGCAGCATTGCAGGAGACTGCGGGTCGCGCAGGTATTGTTACCGTAGTACTTCAGCGGATTGGTGACCGACTCGGGCACCACGGTGTGGGCCGCGAAGTGCATTACCGTATCGACGTTGCGTTCGCGCAGCAGACGCGCGACCAGCTCGCGATCGCCGGTGTCGCCGACCACCAGTTCGCCGTGGACGACCGCTGAGCGGAAGCCCGAGACGAGATTGTCGAGCACGACTACTGTTTCGTTGCGCTCGCCGAGCTGACGGACCACGTGGCTGCCGATATACCCGGCGCCGCCGGTTACGAGGATTGTCATGATGAAGCAGTATCCGACATTGCCCATCCGCTTCACAATTCGCGCATGAGTCCTTCATTGATGAGTCGCGGCAACCGGCCCAGCCCGCATCCGTACGATCGCCTCACGCCCGACGTGATCATCGCGGCGGTGGAGTCGCTCGGCTATGTGTCTGACCGCCGCATCCTCGCGCTCAACAGTTACGAGAACCGCGTCTACCAGGTCGGCATCGAGCGCGGCGCGCCGCTGGTGGCGAAGTTTTACAGGCCGCAGCGCTGGAGCGTCGCCGCGATCGCGGAGGAGCACGGCTTCGCGCTCGAGCTCGCGGCGGCGGAGATTCCGGTCGTGCCGCCGCTGGTCCAGAACGGTCGCACGCTGTTCGAGTGCGACGGCTTCGGCTTCGCCGTGTTCGAGCGGCGCGGCGGGCGCTGGCCGGAGCTCGGCACGCGCACCGAGCGCGAATGGATGGGCCGCTTCCTCGGCCGCATTCATCTGGTCGGCAAGCGCCAGCGCTTCCGCCAGCGCGGCCGCATCGACATCGAGCGGCTCGGCCAGGAGCCGCGCGACTACCTGCTCGCGCAGGAGTGGATCCCGCCGCATTTGCAAACTGCATACGAATCGCTGACGGCGGATCTGCTGACCGAGATCCGGGCAGCGTTCGACGCCGCGCACGGCGTTGCCGAAGTGCGCCTGCACGGCGACTGTCATCGCGGCAACGTGTTGTGGACCGACACCGGTCCGCATTTCGTCGATCTCGACGACTGTCTGATGGGGCCGGCAGTGCAGGATCTGTGGATGCTGCTCTCGGGCACGCGTCGCGAGATGAGCGAGCAGCTCACGCACCTGCTGGAGGGCTACTCGCATTTCGCCACGTTCGATGCTCGCGAGCTGGTGCTGGTCGAGAGTCTGCGCACGCTACGCATGATTCACTATTCCGCATGGCTGGCGCGCCGCTGGGGCGACCCGGCGTTCCCGGCCGCGTTCCCCTGGTTCGTCGAGCCGCGCTACTGGGAGAACCAGATCCTGGCGCTGCGCGAGCAACTGGCAGCGATTGCGGAAGGACCGCTGGAGCTTTAGACGCCGCGAGCAACTGCGACGGCCTTGGTTTTCGTCGGAGCGCGCCCTGTGGTAGGTTCGGCGCGCCCTGCATGGACCGGATGACCGCTTCCCTATGAATTCGCGATACCTGGGACTGGCTCGATTGCATGCCGCAGTAGTGCTGGCGGCTGCGGTGCTTTCTGCGTGTGGCGGAGGCGGGGGCGGCGGCAGCAATACACCTCCGCCTGCAAGCGTAACGATCTCCGGGCGGATCACGTTCGATCGAATTCCGTTCGACGCGAACAATGCCAACGGCGGGCTCAATCCGGCGGCGACCGTTCAGGCGCCAGCCCGACAGGTCACCGTGCAGGCAATCGCTGCGTCCGGCGGAACAGTACTGGCCTCCGGGGCCACCGACACCAGCGGCAACTATTCGCTCAGCGTGCCTTCGAACACCAACCTGTTCATTCGCGCACGCGCCGAAATGCTGCAGACCTCGTCACCCATGTGGAACTTCTCGGTGCGCAACAATACGACCGCCGGCACCAACGATGCGTTGTATGCGGTCGACGGCAACTCTGCGAGCAGCGGCACTGCCGACAGCACCCGCAACCTGAACGCACCGAGCGGCTTCGCCGGGAACACTTACACCGGTGAGCGCGCGGCCGCACCGTTCGCCATTCTCGATACGGTGTTTCGCGCCAAGGAACTGGTGCTGAGCGCCGTTCCTGCCGAGAACTTCCCGGAGCTGCGCCTGTTCTGGAGTCCGAACAACCGGCCGACCGTCGGGCGCTTCTGTCCGGACGACGGCGACATCGGCACCAGCAGTTACATCGTGTTCTCGGCGAACGAGCGGGACGACTGCAACAACACCAACGTCGACGGCATCTACATTCTCGGCGACTTCGCCAATGGCAACGGCGACACCGACGAGTTCGACGAATCGGTGATCGCGCATGAGTTCGGTCACTACGTCGAGGATCGCTTCGGCCGCTCCGATTCGATCGGCGGTGAGCACGGCGCTGCCGAGACGCCGCTCGACCTGCGCGTCGCTTTCGGCGAAGGCTGGGGCAACGCGTTCTCGAGCATGGTGCGCAACGATCCGGTCTATCGCGATTCGCAGGTCGGCATCCAGCAAGAGTTCTCGCTCAACCTGGAAGCGGACGACACGCTGAACGAAGGCTGGTTCTCCGAGATTTCCGTCGGCGAGATCCTCTGGGATCTGTTCGATCCTGCCAACGAGCCCGGCGACACCGTGGCGCTCGGCTTTCCGCCCTTGTTCGCCGTGATGACCGGAGCCGAGACGACGACCGATGCCATGACCAGCATCTTCACGTTCATCACCGGACTGAAGGCCGCGAATGCCGGTTCGGTGGCGGGGATCAACACTCTGCTCAACGGCGAAGACATTTCCGGTACCGGTGACTTAGGCACCGGCGAGACGAACTTCGGCGGTGCCGGCGCCGATGCGGCTGTGCTGCCGATCTATAGCGATATCCTGCTCAACACGCCGCGAGTGGTCTGCAGCCGCTCGCCCTTCGGCCACGTCAGCAGCAACAAGCTCGGCAATCGAGTGTTCCTGCGCTTCGACAACACTGTGCAGCGGGCGGTGACGATCACGGCGGCGGGCTCCAACAACGGCAACGGCACGGTTCCCGCCACGGATCCCGACGTCTTCGTGCTGCGCCGGGGTGTGCTCGCGGCGCTCGGCGTCGGCACCGGCAGCAGCGAAACGATCTCGCAAACGCTGCTACCTGCCGGGCTGTACATCGTCGAGGTGTACGATTTCGACATCGACACCGTGGCGAACAACATTCCGCGCTGCATGACCGTATCGGTCACGGGCACTTGAGATGCTCGACTCTCTTTCAAGAGGCATGATCAGGATGAACCGCTTAGTCCTCTGTCTTTCGATCGCCAGCCTCGCGCTGGCGGCCTGCGGATCGGAGTCGGAGCCCGATCCTGCCGCGGCTGCCCAGAAACCCGCTGCAAACCCCGCTCCGGCGCCGCCTGAGGATCCGACCGTGCGCATGGCGCAGGCTGTCGGCAACGGCAAACCCGGCGCAGCCGTCCTGATCCGCTACGAATTTGCATCGAAGCCCGCGGTCGGCACGCCGACCGACTTGCAGCTCGCGTTCATCCCCCAGGCGGGCGTGGACGCCCTGGAGATCGTGGTCAGCGGCATGGATGGGGTGACGCTGTCGGGTCCGTTGACGGCGAGCTTCACGGAGGTCGCTGCCGCCAAGCCCTACACGCACACCGTGACCGTTCTTCCGGACCGCGCCGGGGTCTTCTACCTGTCGGTCGTGGCCACGACCCAGATCGGCAACCAGAACCTGAGCCGCACGTTCGCGATCCCGTTCGCGGTCGGTAATGTGCCGGCCCAGCAGAAGGCGGCGCCGCAAACCGATGCTTCGGGCCAGCCGGTGCAGCCGGCCAAGGCGCAGGAAACGACCAAGAAGTCAGGCTGAAGCCTGACCCACAAAGCCCGACCGGCAAGGGCGCAATAGGGTAGAATCCGCGGCCGTTTTCGCCGCAGATTCCCTTTCCCCGTGCCCACCGCCCAGCTCCGCAACATTGCCATCATCGCGCACGTCGATCATGGCAAGACGACCCTCGTCGATCAGCTCCTGAAGCAGTCCGGCACGCTCGACGCGCGCAAGGCCGTGCCCGAGCGCGTCATGGACTCGAACGCGCTGGAGCGCGAGCGCGGCATCACGATCCTGGCGAAGAACACCGCGATCCAGTGGCGCGACTTCCGCATCAACATCGTCGACACGCCGGGTCACGCGGACTTCGGCGGCGAGGTCGAGCGCGTGTTGTCGATGGTCGACTGCGTGCTGCTGCTGGTCGACGCTGTCGACGGGCCGATGCCGCAGACGCGCTTCGTCACGCAGAAGGCGTTCAAGCACGGGCTGCGGCCGATCGTCGTCATCAACAAGATCGACCGCGAAGAGGCGCGCCCGCACTGGGTGCTCGACCAGACGTTCGATCTGTTCGACAAGCTCGGCGCGAGCGAAGCGCAGCTCGACTTCCCGGTCGTGTACGCCTCTGCGCTGAAGGGCTTCGCGGGCAACGAGCCGAATCAGCCCGCCACCGACATGACGCCGCTGTTCGAAGCGATCGTGAAGAATTGCCCGCCGCCGGACGTCGACGAGAACGGCCCGCTGCAGTTGCAGGTCAGCCTGCTCGATTACTCGAGCTACGTCGGCGCGATCGGCATCGGCCGTATCAAGCGCGGCAAGATCAGGCGCAACAGCCCCGTGGTCGTGGTCGACCGCGAAGGCAAGGCGCGCAACGAGCGGATCATGCAGGTGATGGGCTTTCTCGGCCTGCAGCGCGTCGAAGTGGAGGAAGCGAGCGCCGGCGACATCGTCGCGTTCGCGGGCATCGAATATCCCGAGATCTCGGAAACGATCTGCGACCCGCTGACGCCGGAGGCGTTGCCGCACCTGGTCGTCGACGAGCCGACGATCAGCATGACGTTCGAGGTCAACACCTCGCCGTTCTGCGGCCGCGACGGCAAGTACGTCACGAGCCGGCAGATCCGCGAGCGGTTGCTGCGCGAGGCGATGACCAACGTCGCGCTGCGCGTCGAAGAGACCGACGATCCCGACAAGTTCCGCGTCTACGGCCGCGGCGAGCTGCATCTCGGCGTGCTGCTGGAAAACATGCGACGCGAGGGCTACGAGCTCGCAGTGTCGCGGCCGCGCGTGGTGATCAAGGAGATCGAAGGGCAGGCGTGCGAGCCGTACGAGACGCTCGCCGTCGATCTCGACGAGTCCTCGCAGGGCGCGATCATGCAGGAGCTCGGCGAGCGCGGCGGCCAGCTCACCGGCATGTATCCGGACGGCAAGGGCCGCGTGCGGCTCGACTACATGATTCCTTCGCGCGGCCTGATCGGCTTCCAGACGGAGTTCCGCACGCTCACGTCCGGCACCGGCATCATGCATCACATCTTCGATCACTTCGGCCCGCTGCTCGACCGCGAGATCGGCCAGCGCGTGAACGGCGTGCTGATCTCGAATGCACAGGGCAAAGCGCTGGCGTATGCATTGTTCAACCTGCAGGAGCGCGGCCGGCTGATGACCGCGCACGGCGACGAGGTCTACGAAGGGCAGATCGTCGGCATCCACAGCCGCGACAACGACCTGGTGGTCAACCCGCTCAAGGCGAAGAAGCTCACCAATATCCGCGCTGCAGGCCGCGACGAGAACATCATCCTGGTCCCGCCGATCCGCTACACGCTGGAGCAGGCGATGGAATTCATCGCCGACGACGAGCTGGTCGAGGTCACCCCGACCCAGATCCGCCTGCGCAAACGCGCGCTCAAGGAGCACGAGCGCAAGCGGGCAGGCCGCGAAGAAGAAACGGCAGAATAGCCATCGAACGTGGGTCGGCTTTGGCCCGACTTTGCCAACACAACATAACCTTCGGTTTCTACTTCAGAAAGCTCCTTCAGCTTTCACATAAAACCGCGACCCGGCTCACACTCTGCCGCGCGCTCATCGCCCTAGGATGCAGGACAGCCTGTGCTGTCATGCGAGCTATTTGCCTGGATTTAGGACGATGCATCGACTGCTCGACAAGCAGGTCAAGGACGCGCTGGGGCCGAACGGCGAGCTCGATCTCGCCAAGCTGCTCGCTGCCGTCGAGAACACTTACATGCGCGCCGACGACGAGCGTCGCGGCATCGTGCGCTCGATGCAGCTCATGTCCGACGAGGCGACGACGCTGACGCGCGAGCTGCGCGAGAGCACCGCGAGCCAACTGCAGGCCGTGCTCGATCACGTCAAGGACGTCATCGTCACCGTCGACGAAGTCGGCCACATCGTCTCGCTGAACGCGACCGGCCAGCGCGTTTTTGGTCACGCAGAGGCGGAGCTCGCCGGACGCTCGCTCAGCTTCCTGCTCCCGCAGCTCGCCGACAAGCAAACGCTGCCGGCGCAGCTCGAAGAGCTTGCCGCGCGCCTCGACGACACGCAGGTCGACCTTGCGCCGCACGAGACGCTCGGCCTGCATTCGAACGGCACGCACTTTCCTGCCGAGCTCGCCGTCAGCAAGACGCAGCTGAATCGTCGCACGCTGTTCGTGGTCTGCTTGCGCGATACCACCGATCGCAAAGCTGCCGACGCGGCGCTGCGCGACAGCGAGGCGCGCTATCGCACGCTGGTCGAGCACGCGCCCGAGATCATCGTGGTCGTCGATCTCGACCGCAATCAGCTCGCCGACGTCAACGAGAACGCCGTGCGCTTCTTCAAGATGGATCGCGCGGTGCTGCTGTCGAGCAGCCCCGACGTGCTCAGCCCGCCGCAGCAGCCCGACGGTTCCGTGTCCGCCGACGCGAATCGCACGCAGTTCGAGCTGACGCTCGCCGGCGAGACCCCGGTGCTCGAATGGGTGTTCCGCGATGCGCTCGGTAACGACATTCCTTGCGAAGTGCGCTGGGTTCGTTTGCAGTCCGGCGAGCATCGGCTGATCCGCGGCAGCATCACTGATATCGCCGAGCGCAAGCGCGCCGAATTGCTCGCGGCCGGCGAGCGCCGCGTGTTCGAACGCCTTGCTGCGAACGTCGACTTGCGCATCACGCTCGAAGCGATCACCGAAGTCACCGAGCGGGTCCAGCCTGATACGGTGTGCGCGCTACGACTGCTCGATGAGCGCGGCACGCGCTTGAATCTCTGCGCCGGCCCGCGTCTGCCGGCCGACTACGCGCGCGGCTCCGAGACGATCGAAATCGCCGTGCGCAACGGTTCGTGTGCGGCGGCCGTCTATCTGCAGCGCCAAGTCATCGTCGCTGACATCGGCCGCGACGCGCTGTGGGAGAACATGCGCGATCTCGTGCTCGCGGCTGGACTACGCAGTTGCTGGTCGACGCTGATCCACGCGTCCGATGGTCGGATCCTCGGCACGCTCGCGCTGTACTTCCGAGCGCCGCGCAGCCCGTTGCGTCGCGACTTCGAGCTGATGGCCCGTATGACGCAGCTCGCGGGCATCGCGATCGAGCGTCGCAGTGCCGAAGGCGCGTTGCGCGCGAGCGAAGCTCGCTATCGCCGGCTGTTCGACAACGTGATGGAAGGCGTCTACAGCTCGACGCGCGACGGCCGCTTCCTGTCGGTGAATCCTGCGCTGGCTCGCATGGTCGGCTTCAACTCGCCGGCGGAGCTGCTCGCGCAGGCGCCCGAGACGATCTATCACAACCCGCTGGAACGCATCGCGATCATCGAGGCACTGGAGCGCGACGGCGAGATCCGCAATGCCGAGTTCCAACTGCAACGCGTCGATGGCACGACGCTGACGGTGATCGAAAGCGCGCGCGCCGTGAAGGACGAGCACGGCAATCTGATCGGCTACGAAGGCACCATCTCCGACATCAGCGAGCGCAAGCGCGCCGAGACCGCGGTGTTCGAGGAGAAGGAAAAGGCGCAGGTCACGCTGCAATCGATCGGCGATGCCGTGATCACGACCGACGCGGCCGGCCGCATCGAGTACCTGAATCCGGTCGCCGAGGACCTGACCGGCTGGGATTCGATCGAGGCGCAGGGCCGCTCGCTGCGCGAAGTGTTCAACATCCTCAACGAAGTCACGCGCGAGCCGCTCGAAGATCCGGTCTCACGCGCGCTGCGCGAGGGTAACGTCATCGCGGTGACCGACCAGACGGTGCTGGTGAACCGTCGCGGCCAGGAGATCGCGATTCAGGATTCCGCGGCGCCGATCCGCGATCGTCTCGGGCGCATCATCGGCGCGGTGATGGTGTTCCACGACGTGAGTCGCGAACGGCGCCTGCGTCGCGCGCTGGCTTATCAAGCGAGTCACGACGCGCTGACCGGCCTGATCAATCGCCGCGAGTTCGAGAATCGATTGAACGAAGCGCTGCTGACCGCGCGCTCGGACGAAAGCACGACGCACGTGCTGCTGTATCTCGACCTCGACCAGTTCAAGCTCGTCAACGACACCTGCGGTCACCAGGCCGGCGACCGCCTGCTGAAGCAGATCACCGGCATCCTGCAGACCCGCATCCGCACCAGCGACACGATCGCACGCCTCGGCGGCGACGAGTTCGGCATCCTGCTGCAGGACTGCACCGCCGACCGCGCAGCGAAGATCGCCGACAGCCTGCGTCAGGCGATCCGCGAGTACCGCTTCGAGTGGCAGGACGGCGCGATGAACGTCGGCGTCAGCATCGGCATCGTCGAGATCAACAGCAGCAGCGAGAGCATCGGCAGCGTGCTCAGCGCCTCCGACGTCGCGTGCTACGCCGCGAAGGACTCGGGCCGCAACCGCGTCCACATGTATCAGTACGGCGCGGCGCCCGAGCGGCATCGCGAAATGCAGTGGGTCTCGCGCCTGACGCGCGCCTGCGAAGAAAATCGCCTCGAACTGTACTACCAGCCGATCGTACCGATCGGCGCCAACCGCGATCCGCGCGGTCACTACGAATTGCTGGTGCGCATGCGCGGCGAGAACGGCGAGCTCGTCCTGCCGGCGGAGTTTATCCCCGCGGCCGAGCGCTACAACGTCATGCCGATGATCGACCGCTGGGTCGTCAGTCAGGCGCTCGGCACGCTCGCGCACTATCGCACCGACGGCGATGCGCGCCACGGCTACACGCTCTCGATCAACCTGTCAGGCACCTCGCTGAACGACGATCGCTTCCTCGAGTTCCTGATCAACGAGCTGCAGACCTACGATCTCAGCCCCGGCGCGGTGTGCTTCGAGATCACCGAGACCGCGGCGATCTCCAACCTGCCGAACGTCGTGCACTTCATGCGCGAGTTCCGCTCGCGCGGCTGCCAGTTCTCGCTCGACGATTTCGGCAGCGGCCTGTCGTCGTTCATGTACTTGAAGAACCTGCCGGTCGATTACCTGAAGATCGACGGCCAGTTCATCCAGAACGTGACCACGGATCACGTCGACCGCAGCATGGTGGAGGCGATCACGCAGATCGGCCGCGCGATGGGCATCAAGACCGTCGCCGAGCGCGTCGAGACCGCGGAAGTCCTGTCCTGCCTCGCCGACATCGGCGTCGAGTATGCGCAAGGCATCTACATTGCCGTGCCGCAGTCAGTCGAATCGCTGAGCCGCATCACGCGGACTCACCCGCGTCTCAAGCTGGTTCATTCCGCCTAGCCGACCAATCGCCCACAGCTGGCCAAGACGACGGCTGCAGTCAGCAGTGCGGCGGCAAGGCTCAGCAGTGTGTCGGAAAGCCTCAACAGTGTGCCGGAAGGGAAGAGCGGGCGGCGCATATACAATGTCTGTTGTCATGTCACGCAGGATCGCATCGGACTTTCGGGTCGGTCTCATGCTCGGCTGTCTGTGCGGCGCGGATCGATCGCATCGTGCGCGAATACATGGAGCGGGAGCACATTCCCGGGGTCGCGGTCGTAGCGCTGCAGGACGATCGCATGCTCATGTCGGAGTCCTGGGGCTCCTATCTGCGGCCCTGTCCGAAAGCCAAGCAAAACTAACGTCTGAATAAGGCGCCGGCCGGCTGGTCCGCCCGTTGCCTTGCCGCACACTGTGGGGCAAGGGGCGGAGAACCATGCGCAGCAAATTATTCGTACCCGGCTCGCGCCCCGAGCTCTTCGCCAAGGCGCTCGCCGGCGCAGCGGACTCGATCTCGTTTGACGTGGAGGATTCCGTTCCGGAACACTCCAAGGCCTACGCGCGCGAGCAGGTTGCCGATTTCCTGCGCTCGAGCGCTGCCAGGGACTCCGCGAAGTCCTTCATCGTGCGCGTCAACGCACCAGGCTCGCCGCATTTCGAGGGGGATCTGATGGCATTTGCCTGCCAGCGGGTGGCGCTGCTGAACCTGCCGAAGGCGCAATCTGCGGCCGACGTCCGGGCCGCGGCCGCGGCGCTGGAAAAAGCCGAGCGCTGCAGCGGGCTCGCGCAGCCGATCGGCCTGCTCGTCAACATCGAGACGCCGCGGGCATTGCGGCTCGCTCCGGAAATTGCCGCCGCGCATTCGCGCGTGGTGGGGCTGCAGCTCGGCCTGGCCGATCTGTTCGAGTCGATGCGTGCCGATCGTCGCAACGCGGCCAGCGTGCACGCCGCCATGTTCCAGATGGCCCTGGCCTGTGCCGAGAGCGGCAAGTTCGCCTACGACAGCGCCTATCCCGATGTCGCGGACGCCGGCGGGTTTCGCCGCGAGGCCGAGCAGGCGCGCCAGCTCGGTTACGTCGGCAAGAGCTGCGTACACCCGAGCCAGGTTGCGCTCGCCAACGAGATCTTCGGCAACGCCACGCTCGATATCGACACGGCACGACGCATCGTCGCTGCCGCTCAGGATGCTGCACAGGCCGGCCGCGGTGCCTTCCTGCTCGATGGCCGGATGATCGACCTGCCATTCGTCAAGCGCGCCGAAGCCGTGCTGGCCGCAGCGAACGACAGCAGCGATCGCCTGTGAGAGCGTTGATCGCCCTGACGGCGCTCGTCGTCAGCGCAACGGCTGCAGCGGCAAGCATTTCCTCGATCGACGTCACTTCGTTGCCTGCCATCGGCGGCGACAGCGAGCAGATGCGTCTTGTTGCTATCGACGATCGTCCGGTAGTTTTGCAGCCGGGTTCCGTGAGCGTGCTCGATGTGAGCCGCAAGAGGTGGATCAAGAGTCCCTGGCTGGACCCATTGGGCAGCGAGCCGCCCACGATCATCAGCGATAGTCATCAGACCTTCGCGATCCGCGGCGATCGAGTGATGCAACTGAGGTTGAACAGCGATACGCCAACGCTGCAGGTGTTGCGGAGCTTGCCGGCACCGCTGTCCCTCGCAGTGGGTACACCCGCAGACACGTATTTGTATGTAGCGGGTATCGACGCCGGCGGAGTCGAGCGGTTGCTGCAGCTTGCACCGGTGAGCGAAGCAGGACAGTGGAAGGAGCTCGCAGCGTGGCCGGGTGGCGGCGTGCCGACGTCGCTCGTTGCCCGGATCGGCGCCTTGTATCTTACTGTTCACGACCAAGGTGCTTCAGTCGATCGACTCCTGCGCTGGTCATCGCAGACCGGCTGGGAAGAGAGGGGCGCAACGCCTGGAGCCATCATCGAGGGCTCGGCTCACGCGATCGGCCAGGCACATATTCTCTATCTCGTGCGCGATGCCGACGGCTCGCACCTCGAGACCTTTCATACGATCTCGCGCGCGTGGGCGCCGCTGCCGTATCGCAGCGGAAACTTCGATAGCCTGACTGCGCTCGGCAACGGCATTTTGACGACGCGCGCCGCCGCCGGCGGCATCGCCTTTGAAAACGCGCAGGTGGTCTCCAGCAAGCGCCGGCTCGCGGGCATCGACTGGGCGATTATCGTCATCTATCTCGCCGCGATGGTCGGCGTCGGCGTGTACTGGTATCTGCGCGATCGGCAGGGCACGGCCTCGGAGTTCTTCGTCGGCAGTCGCGCGATTCCGTTCTGGGCAGCGGGCGTGAGCCTGTATGCGACCAACACCAGCTCGATCAGCTACATCGCGATTCCGGCGAAGGCGTTCGAGACCGACTGGCAGTACATGATGAGCAAGATCATGACTGTGATGGGTCTGATGGTGGTCGCCGTCTGGATCGTGCCGCTGCTTCGGCGGCTCGACCTCATCTCGGTGTTCAACTATCTGGAGATGCGCTTTCATCCGGCGATTCGCATGATCGCGAGCGCGCTGTGCATGGCGATGCACGTGGGCGGGCGCATGAGCGTCGTGATGTTCCTGCCCGCGCTGGCGATTGCGACGATCACGGGCATCGACGTCGTGTACAGCATCCTCATCATGGGCGTGTGCACGATCATCTACACCGCGATGGGCGGCATGCGCGCAGTCGTGTGGACGGATTTCGTGCAGGTCATCGTGCTGATGGGCGGCGCGCTGTTCGCGATCGGCTTCGTGTTCAAGTCGCTCGGCGGCGCCGGCGTGTACGAGACCGCGATCGCCTATGACAAGACGCACTTGTTCAACTTCAGCTTCGATCTCACCCAGCCGACGGTGTGGGGCTTCTTCTTCCTGATCCTGTTCGACACCGTGCTGACGTTTCCGAAAGACCAGGTGCTGATGCAACGCACGCTCGCGACCGACTCGCCGAAGGCGGCCGGCCGCTCGATCTGGATTTTCGCCGCGGTGCTCTTGCCGGGCGGCCTGATCTTCTACGGCATCGGCACGGTGCTGTTCGCTTACTACAAGGCGCATCCGGAACGGCTCGATCCGCTGCTGCCGATCGACGCAACGTTCCCGCTGTTCATCGCGGCCGAGCTGCCCGCGGGGCTCACCGGCTTGATCATCGCGGGCATCTTCGCGGCGGCGATGGGCACGTTGTCGGGCACGATCAACAGCATCGCGACGCTCCTGTCGGTGGATTTCTACGAAAAGCTGGCGCGCAACCCGACGCAGAAGAAGAGCCTGCGCTTCGCCGAGTGGATGACCGTCGTGGTCGGCCTCGTCGGCATCGGTCTGGCGCTGCTGCTGTCGCGCTACGACATTCATTCGCTGCTCGACCTGACGATCGAGCTGGCCGGCCTGCTGGGCGGTGGCTTCGCCGGCGCGTACACTCTCGGCATGTTCACGCGGCGCGCCAACTCCGCGGGCGTGTCCATCGGCGTTGCGACTGCAGTCGTCGTGACGGTGGCGGCGTGGTGGAACGACCTGGTGCATCCGTATTTCTATCTGGGGATCTCGATCTTCGTCTGCATCGCGGTGGGCTATGTCGCGAGCCTGTTCTTCCCGCCGCCGACGCGCTCGCTCGCCGGTTTGACGATATACAAAGACGCATGAGGGCGAAGCGATCGATACCCAGTTCCTGAAGACTTTCCTGACGGTGGCCGATCACGGCTCGATGGCAGCCGCGGCGCGCGTGCTGAACATCACTTCAGCCGCAGTTTCACAGCAGATCCACACGCTGGAGCGCGAGATCGGGGTGCCGCTGATCGTGCGCGTCGGTCGCACGGTGCGCATGACGGAGCAGGGCGCGCGAATCCTCTTGCGCGTGCGCGAGCTGGTGCGTGACTTCGGCGATCTGCGCAGCGTCGCGAACGAGAGCCCGATCTCCGGCGAGTTGCGCCTCGGTGCCTGCCCGACGGTGCTCGCCGGGATGCTGCCCGGGATCCTGGCGCGAATGGTCGGCAAGTTTCCGCACATCAACGTCTATATCCAGCCGGGGTACTCGGCGCAGCTCTACGCGTCGGTCGAAGCGGGCGATCTCGATGCGGCGTTCGTGTTGCAGGCGCCGTATCCGCTGCCGAAAACCTGCGATTGGCACCTGTTGCGCGAGGAGCCGCTGATCGTGCTCGCGCCGCATCACATGGGCCATCGCAGCGCGCACGATCTCCTCGCGAACGAGCCGCTGATCCGCTACGACCGCAACCAGTGGGGCGGACGTCAGGCGGATGAGTACTTGCGCAAGGTCGGCATCGTGCCGCGCGAGCGCTTCGAGGTGAACGCGCTCAATGCGATCGCGGTGATGGTCGATCGCGGGCTCGGCGTTTCGCTGGTGCCCGATTGGTCGAAGCCGTGGCCGGAAGGGCTGCGGCTGGCGCGTCTGCCGCTGCCGGAAGAGTCGGTGCCGCGGCGCATCGGGGTGATCTGGTCGCGGGCGAGCGTGCGGTTGAGGCTGGTGACCGTGCTGTTGCAGGAAAGCATTGCGGAAGCCGGATGACTCTCTTGGCGTCTTGGCGAGAGATCTTCTTCTCTTCCGATAACCCAACAAAAACTACGCTTTGAACAAACCCCGGGCTGATTCTATTCGCCGAGCCATCTTCATAGATTGCCTCCCACAAATGCCTGAAGGGGGAGGCGACATCATGAGCAAGACATTGCGTGCAGCGCTGCGTTGTTTCGCAGGTTCCATCGGCGTACTCGCGGCCCACGGCGCTGCGCAGGCGCAGGACACGACTCCGACTGAGCGTGTCGAAGAGGTCATCGTCACCGGCACGCGCGCGCCGAAGGCGGTCGACAAGATCCCCGGCGCGATCAACGTCATTTCCGCGGAAGAAGTTTCGCGCACGTTGAGCCTCACTCAGGATCCCACGGCCGTGCTGGCGCGCACCGTGCCTGGCTATTCCGAATCGTCGCAGGCCATGAACAGTCTCGGCGAGACGTTGCGCGGCCGGGTACCGCTGCGCTTGTTCGACGGCATTCCGCAGAGCACGCCGCTGCGCGATGGCAGCCGCAACAGCGTGTTCACCGATATGGACGTCGTCGGACGCGTCGAAGTGATCAACGGACCGTCGGCAGCCGAAGGCATCGGCGCCGCGGGCGGCATAATCAACTACATCTCGAAGGATGCGACCGAGCCGGGTCTGAATCTCAACGTGTTCACCAACCTGTCCTCGCAGTTCGAGGACGACAGCGACAGCTGGAAGGCCGGCGCTACGGTCACGTACAAGTCCGACGACTACGACCTCGTGCTCAACGGCGCGCTCGGCGATCGCGGCATCACCTACGACGCCAACGGCCGTCGCATCGGCCTCTCCGCCAGCAGCTCCGCTGCGGACTCGGAGACGGAAAACCTGTTCCTCAAGGCCGGCTGGAATTTCGGCGCGGATGACAACCAGCGGCTGCAGTTCTCCGCGAGCCACTTCAGGCAGGACAGCAAGGGCGGCTACCACTGGGTCGAAGGCAGCCGCGCGCTCGGCATTCCCGACACCGCGGAGCCCGGCCCGCCGCTCGGTACCGGCGGCGTGCCGCTGGTGGGCACCGAGTTCAACGAGTTCAACCAGTACGTGCTGACGTACAAGAACTTCGATCTGTTCGGCGGCAGCTTCACTGCCGACACCTACAAGGCGGACCAGGCGATGCGCTTTCCGGCGGACAACGGCGCCGACCGCCAGGATCCGCTGATCGCGCCGCTCGGCACGCTGGTCGATCAGTCGGAAGTGAAATCGGACAAGGAGGGTGCGCGCGCCTCGTGGACGCGTGGCGACCTGTTCACGCCCGGCCTCGAGCTGCACGTCGGCCTGGACTACGCGAAGGATACGACCGAGCAGCGCCTCGCGCTCACGGATCGCGTATGGGTGCCGCCGATGAAGTACACGAGCATCGCCCCGTACGCGCAGCTCTCGTACGACATCGGCCCGGTCACTATAACCGGCGGACTGCGGCACGAAGACGGTGAGCTCGAGGTGAACGACTACACCACCACGTTCTTCCGCAACCGTGCCTTCGTCGAGGGCGGCACGCTCGACTACTCGGACGATCTGTACAACGTGGGCGCGATCTGGCGCATCACCTCCGACTGGTCGGTGTTCGCTTCGTACAGCGAAGGCTTCACGCTGCCGAACATCGGTATCCCGCTGCGTAACATCAACCGGCCGGGCCAGTCGGTCGAAGGCATCCTGGACCTGCAGGCGATCATCTTCGACAACAAGGAAATCGGCTTCAACTGGCGCGGCAACGGCGTCGCCCTGTCCGGCTCGTACTACGAGTCGACCTCGGATCTGGGCTCGTCGCTGAGCGTCGATCCGGTGACGCAGGACTTCGTGCTGAATCGCGCGCCGGTCGACATCGACGGCTACGAGTTCACGGCCGAGTACCGCTTCAATCCGTCGTGGAAGATCACGGGTCTGTATTCGCACACGCACGGCAAGACGACCACCGCGGGCCAGCCGAACGGACCGCTGAACGTCGAGATGGGCGTCGTCAATATCAGCCCCGACAAAGCGAGCGGCTCGGTGCAGTGGGACTTCCTGGACCGCGCATCGGTCGTGCTCGGCGCGACCGCGTACGTCGGGCGCGACATCAACGAAGGCAAGAGCACGGAAGAGCACACGCACGGCTACACGATCTACGACCTGACGGCGAATTACGACATGGAGAAGTACGGCTTCCTCACGCTCGGCGTCGAGAACCTCACGGATAAGTTCTACTTCCTGTCGTTCTCGCAGATCGACTTCTTCCGCAACTACTTCGCCGGCCGCGGCCGTACGGTGTCGCTGACGTATAGAATCGATTTCTAGGACAGCGGTAAGGTGTCGGGCTGTGAGACAACCTCGCGATGCGATCCTGGTCGCGGGATCGGCCAACCTGGACTTCGTCGTGCGCGCGCATCATGTGCCCGCGCCCGGCGAGACCGTGCTGGGCCGGGAGCTTGCAATCGTTCCCGGCGGCAAAGGCGCGAACCAGGCCGTTGCCTGCGCGCGCGCCGGTGGCGTGGCGACACGCATGGTGCTCGCGCTCGGTGCAGATGCGTTCGCTCCGTTGCTGGAAAAGTCCCTGCGCGATGCTGGCGTCGTGCTGCACATCGTTCGTGTCACGCAGTCGGCGAGCGGCGTCGCACTCATCTGTCTCGCTGACAACGCAGAGAACGCGATCACCGTAGCTCCCGGTGCCAACGCACTGTTGCGCGAATCGGATCTACCGCCGCTCGATGGCATTGGCTACTTGCTGCTGCAGCTCGAGACCCCGCTCGAAACCGTCACGTCGTTCGCGCGTGCGGCTCGCGAGCAAGGCGTCAAGGTGCTGTTGAACGCGGCGCCTGCGTGCGCGTTGCCGGCCGGGCTGCTCGCGGCGATCGACGTGCTGATCGTCAACGAGGACGAGCTCGTGAAAGTCGCCGGCCGTCATGGCGCAGTGGCCGAAGTGCTCGCGTCGCTCGATGTGCCGTGTGCAGTCGTCACTCTCGGTGCACGCGGCTGCTGTGCGACGGAGCGTGGGACGATTTTTCTGCAGCCCGCCTTCAAGGTCGAGCCGGTCGATACGACTGCGGCGGGCGATACTTTCTGCGGCGCGCTCGCAGCCGCGCTGTGCGCGGGTTCCCCCCTACCGCAGGCATTGCGACGTGCGAGCGCCGCCGCAGCTCTCGCGACGACACGTGTCGGTGCGCAATCGAGCATCCCCGAGGCTCAGGAGGTCGAGGCCCTGTTGCGCTCCCACGCCGACGGACGACCCGGCGCCGTCGACGACCTTGCTCAGTACTGCGGCGTGCGATCATCCCGCTCATGATGCGACCGACCACCAGCTTCAAGTTCTCGCACGCGCTGACCGGGCCGTACCTGCCGCCGCCGGGCTCGCCGCCCGGATGGCCGTTCGCCGGCATCGGTCACTGGACGATCGACGTCAACGCGAACAGCGAGGACTGGATCCGCGGCCTGCGCGAATGGCGTCACGAGCACCTGGTGCGGCTCGGCTTCGACGATGCGTTGTATCGCGATCCACGGCTGCAATGGGCGCAGCGCAATTTCGTACACGCGCTGGCGATGATCGAGGATCGTTATCTCTACGACCCGGTCGCGGGCCGCTACACGGTGCAGCGCTATCTGGACGATCTGGAGAGCCGCTACGGCGGCATCGACAGCGTGCTGCTCTGGTACATCTACCCGAACATCGGTGTCGACGATCGCAACCACTTCGACTTCGCGAACGATCTGCCAGGCGGCGTCGCGGCGCTCAAGGGTGCCGTGGCCGACTTCCACAAGCGCGGCGTGAAGGTGTTTCTGCCGACGATGCCTTGGGACAACGGCACGCGTCCTCACAGCGAGCCTGATTGGGAGCTGATGGCGGAGCTGGTCGCGGCCGTCGGTGCTGACGGAATCAACGGCGACACGTACAGCGGGATGCCGCGCGCATTCTTCGACGCGTGCGCGAAGCGTGGGCATGCAGTCGTGCTCGAACCCGAGTCGACCGCGCAGGCCGGCGATCACATTCTCAACTGGAACGTGCAGAGCTGGAGCAAGAAAGTCCCGCAGGAGATCATCCCCTCGGTGTTCAAGCTCAAGTGGCTCGAGCCGCGGCACCTCGTGAACATCGAGAACCGCTGGAGCCGCGATCGCAACAACGACCTGCAGCACATGTTCTTCAACGGCATCGGCTATACCGCGTGGGAGAACGTGTGGGGTATCTGGAATCAGCTCACGCCGCGCGATGCCGAGACGCTGCGGCGGATCGCGACGATTCAGCGGCAGTTCGCGCCGCTCATGGTGAGCGCGGACTGGACGCCGTACGAGAAGACGCTGCAGGCAGGCGTGTTCGCGAGCCGCTTCCCGCGCGCCGGCCATGCGTTGTGGACCATCGTGAATCGTAACGAGCACGAAGTCGCCGGCGAGCAGATCTCGATTGCGCACGCCGCCGGGACGAAGTACTTCGACGTATGGAATGGCGTGCAGCTGGAGCCGCGCCTCGAAGATGGCAAGGCGCGCTGCTCGCTGAAGCTCGAAGCGCATGGCTTCGGCGCGATCTTCGCGGTGACGGGCGACGCGCAGATGCCGGATCTGCCGGCATTCCTCGAGCGAATGCAGAAGCTCGCGCGCACGCCGCTGCGCTCGTTCTCAGCGGAATGGCGCTCACTGCCACAGCAGCTGGTCGAGATCGAGCGAACGCGCCCGGCAAACGAGGCGCCGGCCGGCATGATCGCGATTCCTTCTGCGGAGTTCGATTTCGCCGTGCACGGGGTCGAGATCGAAGGGCAGACCTGGGACGGCCTCGACGTCCAGTATCCGTGGGAGGGCAGTGCGCGGCGCGCGCATCGTGGGCGCGTACGCATCGGCGCCTTCTACATCGATCGGTATCCGGTGACGAACGCGCAGTACAAGGCGTTTCTCGATGCCAGTCACTATCGCCCGCGCGACGATCACAATTTCCTGCGTCACTGGGAGCGCGGCGCGCCGCGACGCGGCTGGGAAAACAAGCCCGTCACGTGGGTGTCGATCGAAGACGCGCGCGCGTATGCGCAGTGGGCGGGCAAGCGTCTGCCGCACGAGTGGGAGTGGCAATACGCTGCGCAAGGCAGTGACGGTCGCCGCTACCCGTGGGGCAACGAGTGGAATGCCACCGCAGTGCCGGAGATTTCGACCGCGCGTGAGATGCCGCAGCCTGGCGATGTCGATGCGCATCCGGCTGGCGCAAGCCCGTTCGGCGTGATGGATCTCATCGGCAACGTCTGGCAATGGACCGACGAGTATGTCGACGCGCATACGCGGGCAGCGATCCTGCGCGGCGGCAACAACTATCAGCCGCAGACTTCGCACTGGTACTTCCCACAGGCGTATCGACTCGATCAGCACGGCAAGTATTTGCTGATGGCGCCGAGTAAGGACCGTTCGGGCGGCATCGGTTTTCGCTGTGTCGTAGACGGCGCATGAAGGTGAAGCTCCACGGGCTGCTCGGCGAAGCGTTGGCTGCGAATCATCGCGGCCGGCTCGCGCAGTTCATCGTCGATGAGACCAGCCCGGCGATCGCGATCTTCGCGCCGGCGCACGCGCATGCGAATCACGCAGGCGATTGGTACGGCGAGCATGCGGGAAAGTGGTTGTACGCTGCGTCGAAAGCAGCAGCGCGCACCGGCGACGCGGAGCTGCTGGATCGTGTTCGACGCGTCGCCGACTACCTCGTGGGGCTGCAGGATACCGACGGCTATCTCGGGAACTACGCGCCCGAGCGGCGCTTCATGCGCAAGCAGCCGCCGAAGCCAGTGAGCTGGGACGGCGCGCCGCATTTCCGGACGTGGGACATCTGGACGCATAGCTATCTGATTCTCGGATTGCTGGCAGCGCGCAGTGTCGTGGGTAACGCGTCGTACCTCGATGCAGCGTGCAGGATCGGCGATCTGTGTCTGCGCACGCTGACGAGCGGCGGCATCGATATCACCGATCTGGGCAACCATCACGGGATGTCGGCGACCGTGTTGTTGGACCCTGCGCTCGAGTTGCACTTCGCGACCGGCGAGCGACGCTTTCTGGATCTGGCGCTGCTCATCGTCGAGCAGGCGGAGCGCAATCCGCGCCTGGCGCTGCTCACGCAGGCGCTTGCCAATACGGACGCTGCCGAGATTTCCACCGGCAAGGCGTATCAGCTTCTCTGGAATCTGCTCGGTCTCGCCAAGTTGCATCGAGCGACGGGCGAGGCGGCGCACCTGCGCGCAGTCGTGAACCTGTGGCGAAACATTCGCGATCATCACCTCACGCTCGGCGGCGGGCCGTGGGGCGGCGTGGGCCATCGCTCGCGCGAGGTCTTCAATCCGGCAACCGTGTTCAGTCCTTACGCTTACGTGGAGACGTGCTCGACGCTGGCGTGGATCCAGCTCAATCGCGAGTTGCTCGCGATCACGGGCGAAGCAGCGTACGCGGAGGAGATCGAGCGCAGCGCCTACAACGATCTGCTCGGCGCGCAGGCGCCCGACGGCGAGAACTGGTGCTACTACTCGTTCCCGAACGGGCGGCGAGTGCACACGACGTATTGGCGCTGCTGTAAATCGAGCGGGGCGATCGCGCTGGAGGAGTTGCCGTCGGTCGCTTATGCGAGCGCTGACGATGGTGTGAGGATCAACTTGCTCGGTCCGTCAGAAGCCGCGTTGCGCATGCGCGATGTCGGCGTGGTGCATCTCGAACAGCGCACGGCGTATCCATTCGAAGGCGAGGTGGCCGTGCACGTGACGCCGGAGCGTGCGGCGACGTTCAAGATTCACGTGAGGATTCCGCAGTGGGCTGGCGGTGCGGGTGTTGCAGTGAACGGCGCGAACGTTGCAGGTGAGGTGCCCACGGGCGATTTCCTCACGATTCAACGCGAGTGGCGCAAGGACGACGTCATCACGCTGTCGCTGCCAATGCGGCCGCAGCTGCACTTCCGGACTCAGAGCAGCACGCAGGAATCGCGCGCTCCCGACGACTCGCCGGTTCGCCAGGAAGTCATGCACTTCGACTATCTCGCGCTGACGCGCGGGCCGCTCGTCTACGCAACCGGGTTGATCGACGGCTACAAGATCGAAGAGACGTTGCGCGTACCGTCACCGACCGACCCGGCCTGGCTCGAAACGCTGCCGGCAACGCAAACCGCTCACGGGCCGGATGTGCGCGTCGCGCCGCTCGGTCGTCCAGCTCTCGTGTTCTCTCCCTACTATCGCGCGGGCGGGCGTCGCGACCGCACCTGGCGGCTGACGTGGATGCCGCTCGCGCCGGAACCACAATGACAGCTTCCTCACCTTTCGACAGCGCTCGTCGCTCGGGTCCTGCGGGTCCGCTCAGCGGCGTGCGCGTGCTCGACCTGAGCGCGTACATCGCGGGCCCGTACGGTTGCACGCTGCTGGCCGACCAGGGCGCGGACGTGATCAAGATCGAGCCGCCCGGCGGCGACAATCTGCGGCAGTATCCGTCGACGCTGCAATCGGAGAACCGCGCGTTCCTCGGCGTCAATCGCAGCAAGCAGGGCGTCGTGCTCGATCTCAAGAATCCGGAAGGGATCGAAGTGCTGCGCCGGCTGGTCGAGCTCGCCGACGTGCTCGTGCACAACTTCCGACCCGGCGTGCCCGAGCGTCTCGGGATCGACTACGAGCGGCTCGCACCGCTGAATCCTCGTCTGATCTATTGCGCGGTCACGGGCTACGGCGAAACCGGTCCGCTCAAAGACAAGGCCGGCTACGACCAGGTGTTGCAGGCGATGAGCGGCATGTGCGTGCTCCAGGGCAAACCCGATGGCGCTCCGGAGATCGTGCATGGCTCGATGGTCGACTACTACGCCGCCGCGTTGGTGGCCGCCGGTGTCGCGTCCGCATTGTTCGAGCGTGAGCGCAGCGGTCAAGGACAGTTCGTCGGCGTGTCGCTGCTGCGCAGTGCATTGACGATGCAGTCCGCACGCATGATCTGGGCGGAAGGTGAGGCGCTCGACATCTGGCGCGACATGCGCTCCGGAGGCATCACCGGCTTGCATCCGACGCGCGAAGGCTACCTGTATCTTTCGGCGAACACGCCGCACTTCTGGCAGGCGCTGTGCGGGAAGACCGGGCTCGCCGACCTCGCGAACGATCCGCGTTACGACACCGTGCGCAAGCGAGCACAGCATGCAGCGGAGATCCTCCCGAAGCTGCGTGCCGCGCTGATGACCCACACGGCGATGGAGTGGGAGCAGGTGTTCGGTGACGAAGTGCCCTGTGCGACGGCGCGACGGATCGAAGAGATGTTCGATCATCCGCAGGTGCTGGCCGAAGAGATCGTCACTGCGATCGAGCATCCGACGCTGGGCAGCTACCGCGGCGTCGCCCGGCCGATCAAGTTCGGCCGCACGCCGGGGCCGGCGCCCTTTGCGGCGCCTGCCCTCGGTCAAGACACTGCCGCGGTCGTCGAAGCCACGACGCCGCAACGTCGCGAGGCGGTCCGGTAAGATGCCGGCATGTCTGCGGATACGGCAAAGCCATCGCTGGCGGACCGCTGGAGCGAGATCAGCCCGTTGCTCGACGAGGCGTTGGATCTGCCGGGTGGGACGCGCGAGGCATGGCTCAAGGATCTCGAGGCGCGTGCGCCCGACCTCGCCGCGCATGTCAGGTCGTGCCTGGTCGGCGTCGCAGAGCTTGCGGACCACAGCTTCCTCGAAAAACCGCTCGATTCCCAGCTTCCGACCGGCCTCGAAGGCCACACGGTAGGCGCGTACACGCTGGAGCGGCCGCTCGGTTTCGGCGGCATGGGAACCGTCTGGCTCGCACATCGCAACGATGGGCGCTTCGAAGGGCACGTGGCGGTGAAGCTCCTGAATGCCGCGCTGGTCGGGCATCCATCGGAGCAGCGCTTTGCACGCGAAGGGCGCGTGCTCGCGCGCTTGCAGCATCCGAACATCGCGCGTCTGCTGGATGCCGGCGTCGAGGCGGGTCGCCAGCCCTATCTCGTTCTGGAATACGTGCGCGGCGAGCGCATCGACGAGTATTGCAAGCAGCGCGAGCTCGGCATCGAGCAGCGCGTCCGGTTGTTCCTCGATGTGCTCGCGGCCGTGGCGCACGCTCACACCAATCTCGTCGTCCATCGCGATCTCAAGCCTTCGAACATCCTGGTGACCGAACAGGGTGAGGTGAAGCTGCTCGATTTCGGCATCGCCGCCTTGTTGTCCGCCGGGGACGACGTCACGCCGTTGACGCGTCACATGGGTCCGGGGCTCACGCCGGGCTATGCCTCGCCCGAACAGCTGCTCGGTCAGCCGATCACGACCGCCGCCGACGTGTTCGCGCTCGGAACGGTGTTGTTCGAGCTGCTCGCGGGCCGGCGCCCCTGGTCCGCGCGCGGCGAAGCGAACACCTCGGCCGAATTGATTCGCCTGAAACTGGAGACGGACGCGCCGCGCCTGTCGGATGTCGCCGAGCCGGAGCAATGGCGACGCAGCCTGCGAGGCGATCTCGACAACATCGTTGCGACAGCGTTGCGCAGAAATCCCGATGAGCGCTACCGGACCGCCGAAGCGCTCGCCCAGGACTTGCGGCGCTACCTTGCGCACGAGCCCGTATCGGCGCGGCCGCGCTCGCTCGGCTATCTCGTCGCAAAGTTCGTGCAAAGGAATCGCACGGCGGTGGTCAGCGCGTCGCTCATGGCGCTGGCGCTGATCGTCGCGGGCGGCTTTTCGTTCTGGCAGATGGTCAAGGCGAACGAGCAGCGACGGCTCGCCGAAGAGCAGGCGTCACGCGCGGAGTTCGCGCGCGACTTCGCCGAGTTCGTGCTCACCGATGCCGGAACCACCGGTCGTCCGTTCACCACACGGGAGTTGCTGGCGCGCGCGGAGCAGGCGCTCGAGACTTACGGATCGAGCGACAGCCCGGTGGCCATCGAGCAAGTCATCAATCTCGGCATGTTGTACGCGAGGGTCGGTCAGTATCGCAGGGCGCAGGAACTGTTCGAGAAAGCTCACGCTCGCGCAGTTGCCGGCAATCACTCGGAGTTGAGCTGGCAATCGGCTTGCGAGCTCGGTCGGATGCATCACTATGCCGGGCGGCTGCAGCAGAGCACGGAGTTGCTCGACACGGCGATCGCGGAGTTGCAGCGGCAGGTGCCGAATTCGCCCGCGCTCATCGAGTGCTTCGAGCTCAAGTCGGATCTGCAATTGACCCGACAGCAGATCCCTGCGGCCATTGCCAGTGCCAGAGCCTCTCTCGCGCAAGCGCAGAAGGTGTTTCCACGAGCGCGGGTTCATTGGATATCGCCGCGCGTGCAGCTCGCGACTTCGCTGCGCGCCGCGAGTCAGTACCAGGTCGCCGAGGACCTTCATAGCGGCACGCTGGCGATCCTCAAGGAGCTAGGCCGGGAACGCACGGCGAACGCAGTGCTCCTGTACAACAGCTGGGGAATCGTGCGCTCCGATGTTGGCGATATCCTGGGCGCCGCTCAGCTGTTCGAGTCCGGTCTGGCGATCGGTCATGCGTTGTGGGGCGACGGCACGCCGGATCAGTGGGTGAGCGTCACCTACGCACGGCGTCTGGTGTTGCTCAACAGGCTCGACGAAGCACAAGCGTTCTTCTCCAGTGCCTTGCGCGCATCGAGCGGCGAAGACGACGCGGAGATGGAGGCGGGCGCACTGATCGGGCTGCTGTCCGTGGCCCGGGAGAAGGGCGACTTCGCGGCGGCGCGGGCTGCGCGTACCCGAGCCGAACAGTTCATCGAGGCGTATCTGCCGCCCGAACACACGATGCGCGTCGGCTTCGCGTTCGAAAGCGGCCTGCTCGACCTCGCCGACGGCTCGCTCGACGATGCCAAGGCTCTTTTGCAGCAGGTGCTCTCGCAGCTCGAGCATCAGAGCAGGCGGGTGCCGGATCAGATCGTCGCGCTCGCAGGCCTCGCGCGCCGCGCGTTGCAATCCGGCGAGATGGACCGGGCGAACGAGCTCGCAACCGCGGCCAGCTCCCTGGCGCGGAAGTTTGCGCTGCCGGGACGACCGTCTTATTGGCTCGGTCTTGCGCTGCTCGCCGAGGTCGACGTAGAGCAGGCCCTCGGACATGCCGCGCGCGTTCACGAGCTTTCGGTCGAGGCGCTGTCGCAGCTAATGCCCACTGTGGGTGCCGATCATCCTCTGACGAAGAAGGCCACTGCACTCGCCAGCCTTTGACCGTGCAAAGTTTACGCATGCTTCGCGCCGCGCGCCCACGGGTCGAACTCGGAGGGGGTCTCCGGCGTTGGTTGTACTGTGATCACCGGCACCCTTTCAGATCGTTCCGACAGCTCGCACTCGGAGGCGCTCAGGTCGCGTCTGCTGATCGCCGGGAAGGGTGTCATTCTGTTCGGTGTGGCCTTACTGCTGGTCCGGTTCGCAGCGTTCGACCCGCTGGTCCGCCTCGTTGCCGATCTCGTGAGCCCGGATGGCGTCGTGACGGCAACAGGACGAGGCCAGTTGACCCGGCTGATGTTGGGCATGTCCGGGCTGGTCTTGCTCACCGGTGCATTCCTGCTCGTGCTTTCGAACGCTCGCTGGCGCGGAGCTGTCGACTCGGTCGTGCGCTGGGACGCGCTGCGTCAGCGCGGCCTGGAAGTTCCGGATCCGTACTGGGCGCTGGCAGGTTCCGCCGGATGCGGCGCGTTGATCGTTGCGCTCTGGTTCTGGCAAGGACACCTGGGCGCTGTGGTCGAGGCGGCCTTCGACAAGGAAGGATTCTTCGAGGACGTGACCTTCGTACTCGAGCTCGCGGCTGCAGCTTTGTGCGCGACGGCCGCAATTCGCTGGAAGGTTCGCGACGGCATGGCGCTGCGCATCGCCCGCATCCTCTATGCGCTATGCGCACTCGGTCTGTTCTTCGTCGCCATGGAGGAGATCAACTGGGGTCAGACGCTGCTCGGCTTCGACACGCCGGCTTCGTGGGCGGCGATCAACTATCAGCACCAGACTTCGGTTCACAACCTGCTCGACCGCGGCGCGCTGAACGAGGCGACGGAGCTGCTGGCGGTCGCGTTCGGGTTCGTGGTGCTGGGCATGATCGGCTGGAGCGTTCGGGCGCCCCGCTCCTTCATCGCCGCGATTGCGCCGTCAGCGAGCCTGGCGCCGCTGGCAATGATCATCAGTGCAGGCGGCGTGCGGCTGCATCCTGAGGTTCTCGAGCTGCTGCTGTCGGTGTTCTTCGCGTTCTACAGCTATCGCATTCTCGTCGCCGTCGGCAGAACGGCCGCGATCCGCGCGGGTGCTCCCGATGTGCCGCTGGCCCGGGCCAGTCGGTCCGGCAACGAGCTGCTCGAGTACACGCACGACGCGATCATCATCTGGGAACTGGATGGTGCCGGGGTTCTGTATTGGAACAGCGCCGCGGAGAGGCTGTATGGCTACAGTCGAGACGAAGCCCGCGGACGCATCACGCACGAGCTGCTCAAGACCCGCCTCGCCGGCGGCGTGGGCAATCTCGAGCAGACTCTGGCGCGATTCGGCATCTGGGTAGGCGAGCTGCAGCACATCACGCGCGATGGACGCACCGTGATCGTCGACGCCCGGCTCGCGTTGATGGCGCAAGACAACGGTCGGTGGCTCGTGCTCGAAGTCAACCGCGACGTCACGGATCTCAAGAACGCAGAAGCGGAGCGCCAGGCCGTGGAGCGACAGCTTGCGGAGCTGCGCTCGCGGCACGCCCAAACGTGAAGGTCAACAGTGCGCGCACGGTGCGGGGCGCGATCGGCGACAGAACTCCGGAAGGTGAAGCAAAGTAGCCTTCGACGCCAGTGAGGTTCGAGGCGAGCACGCGCAGATCGGCCGGGAACCCGGCAATCTCGAAGCGGCTGCGCACGCCGAGACTGACGAGCGTGACTGCCGGCGTCTTGAACGTGTTCGCCGTGTCGCCCCAGCGCTCGCCCGAATAGCTGAGGCCGGCGTCCACCGACCACTGCTCGCCGAGTCGGCGCTCGATGTTCGCATTGACGAGCCGCTGCGAGATGCCGGCGCCGTGCGCACCGACGATGCCCGCATCCACCAGCGGCCCCGTCACTGCGGACTCGAAGGCCACTGCGCCCAGCACGACACGGGTTCTCGGATCGAGCTGGCCGGCGATCGAAGCCTCGATGCCGCGGTGGTGCACTTCTCCCACCAGCCCGAACGAGCCGTCGGCGCGGAAACCGTTGGTGGGCTTGCACACGTCGAACAGCGCAGCGATCAGCGTCAGGTTCGGCGTGAGCGCGTGACGCACACCTAGTTCGAATTGCTCTGCCTCCACCGGCGGCAACACCTCGTCGCGGTTGGTCGCCGTGGCCGGCGCGACGCCGGCCTCTTCGAGACCTGTTACCCAGCTGCCGAACGCAGCCGTGCGGTCGGTGACACCGACGATCGCCGAGGCGTCGTGGAGCGTCGTCTCGCTGACGCGTTCCGTGTGTACTCCGGCGATGGACAGCACGTCCTTGTCGTAGCGCGTGCGATGGATGTCGAAGCGCAGCTGGACCCGGTCGCTCCACGCGAGCCCATATCCCGCGGACGCTGTGACCTGCTCGACGAGGTCGGTGCCTCGCGTTCCCGACCATGCAAGCTCCTGCGCCTCGGGCGGGTCCTCGGTCCTCAAGTCGAAGGTGCCAAGAGGGATGACGAGGTAGGACGTCAGGTCAGTGTTGGTGCGGCCGCCGCGCAGCGATGTGGTGAGCAGGTGGCTGATGCCGCTCGCATCGAACTGCCAGCGGGCGCGCGCTTCGACGGAGTCCGAGACCTTGGCACGATCGGTCCCCCGGAACGTGGTCGCAGAGGCCTGTCCGTCGCCGTCGGCAACGATCACGGTGTAATCGAACTTTCCGATGTCGAAGTTCGAATGGAAGGCCGCCACGTCGAGCGCGAAAGCGCCGCTGCGCAGGTCGTAGAGAACACCGAGATTCGAGCTCAGTGCGTCCGTCCAGGCCCAGGAGGGCGAGTAGTTGTGCAGCTTCTGGAGACTCGGCGGCACTGCCGACTCGCTAGCGATCACTGCGTAGTCGCCGTCGTAGCCGCGTTGGTAGAGCGTTGCGAAAGCGCGCAGCCGCTGGTTCGGCGCAATTTGCCACGCGCCGACGCCGCCGAGATCGAAGGCGCGGCCTTCGTTGCCGGCAGACAAGTGCAGAGTGGGACGCCAGACGAATCCGCCGGCGAGACTGAAGTCGCCGCTGCGAAAGGCGCCGTCGCCTTGGACGACGCGTGTGCCGAAGTCGCGCAATCCTGCGCCGAGCCGCAGCTCGTTCTCTGCGCCTGCCTCGCGCAGGCGGTAGTTCACGACACCAGACGGCGCGGGATAAGCGAGACGGACGGCGTTGACGCCGACGCGCACGCCCACGCCTGCGAGCACCGGATCGTTGAGCGCCGCGGCGCGGCCGAAGTAGGCATCGTCGATGCGATAGGCGCCGCTGTCGTTGAGGTCGAAGCCGCGGACCTGCGTTTCGCTGTAGAGACCCGACTGCTCGGTGCCGACACGTTCACCGAAGGCGTCGGCGGCGGAGTTGAGCGCGCTGTCCTGCGCCGCTGCGGAGGAAACGGCGACGAGCGAGACGACGAAGAGTGCGACGGGCTGCATGTTCATGAGCCCAGTCTAGGGACGAGGCTTGCGACACCGTAGACCGCTCGCTGCAGCCAGCCGGCGCTTCAATGCATCGACTTACCGGAAGATGCCGCGTTCGAGAATCGTGCCGTGCCCGACCGGCCGGCCCACGCTCACCCACAGACTCCACGAGTCGGTCGAGGTTGCGCCGATGCCGAGCGTGAGCGGGCCGACGATCGTGCGTCCGGTCAGGAAGATCGAGCCGCCGTAGATATCCGTCCGTCCGTTCTCACCGAGAACGTTGGTGATCTCGCCGGCCGCGACCCGGGCACCGAGGTAGAGCGCGCGGTTGCGGATGGTAGAGATGTCCTGCAGCTTCCAGAGGTAGCTCGTGCCGATGTTCCAGTAATCCGTCACACGCAACTCGCCGACTTCGAGACCGGGAAAGCTGCCGGGTCCGCCGAGCGCGAAGTTGCGATCCCGGGGCAGATCGCTCCCAAGGTCGGAGCCGCCGGCCAGCGTGACCCACAGCACGTCGCCGCGAAACGGTACTGCGAGCCCAAGGCCGAGCTCGGCGCGCTCCCAGGTGCTTTCGCCGCCGAGCGAGTCGTCGCTGTGCATGTACTCGACTGCACCGGCCATGCCTCGCGTCGGACTGAATGCAGTGTCGCGGCTGTCGTACTCGGCGGAAGCCACGATGCCGGCGTCCACTCGCGTTGTCTCCGGCATCAGCGGCGAGCCGACCTCCACGCCGACGTGGCGATGGGTGTATGCGTAGCCGAGCCGCGCCTGGGCCAGGCGACCGATGTTGACGCCGAAGTCCAGGCTGCCGCCGAGGTCGCTGAAGGAATACCGGGCAATGCGCTCGTCCTGGAAGAACAGGTCTTCGAGCGAGCGGGAAAACAGCGCCTGCGGCTCGACGAAGAAGCGATGCTCGGCGTCGAGCGGCTGGAACAAGCTGGTGGAGAACAGCATCTGGCCGCCGAGCTGTACCTCGTTGCGCCACTCGGCGCCGAGCGGGTTCAACCAGGTGCGAGCGTGTCGGCCGTAGAGAGCGAAAGTCAGGTCGCCATCCTCGGATGCATACATGCCGAAATCGATCCGCAGGTAGTTCGGTCCCCAGCTCTTCTCGCGCGGCAGCCAGGTCAGCGTGGGCGAGTCGCGCTCGCCGTCGAGACGGTAGCCGACCGAATCGAAATCCTGCAGCGCCGACATGCGCTGCGCTTCGCGGCTGATCGCTGCGGTGTCGATCGTATCGCCCGCATTCACTTGGCCGGTCTTCGCGAGATATTCCGGATTCACGTTGCGCAGGCCATCGAAGCGCACGCCGCCTAGACGCGCAGCGATTTCCTGCGAGGCCGTGACTGAGTGACGCCACGCGACATACTGCGCTTCCGGAAGCGCGAATGGCGTCAGCTTGTCCGCTTGCGCGCGCGCGGCTCCTTCGCCGAGCGGGATGGTCTCCGGCACCCGCTCGAAGTCGGCAGTGCCGATCGAGCCCATGGCAACGTCGATGCGGACGTCGCCGGGACGCAGCGTCTGCAGTTGCAGGGTCTCGTTGGCTTCGATCATCACGTCCATGGTGCGGTTGAGGAGCTGCGCCGCGCTGCGCAGCTTGCGCGGCTCCGCCGCCGGCTCCACCAGGTTGACGACGATCACGACGTCGGCGCAGAGATCGCGCGCCACGTCGATGGGAATGTTGCGGACCAGGCCGCCGTCCGAGAGCACCATGTCGTCGAACTCGACGGGGGAGAACGCTCCGGGAATTGCCATGCTGGCGCGCAGTGCCGTCGCCAGGTCGCCCTGGTCCAGCACGACCATCTTGCCGGAGACCATATCGGTCGCCACGGCGCGGAACGGAATCGGCAGCTCGTCGAAATCCGTCTTCAGCCGCGCGCTCGCGACGTAGCCGCGCAGCAGATCCTCGATGTTGCTGGTGTTGACCAGACCGCTCGGCGTCGTAACGCCGTCCTGACTGATGCCGAACTCGAAGTCATTGCTGTAGGTCGCACCGGCGCGCTTCTGCTCGATCGGCTCGAGCTCGCGCCGCCCCTGGTTGCCGACCACGCGCTTCCAGTCGATCTGCGTGACGAACTTCTCCAGGTCCGCCGCAGGAATACCCGACGCATAACCGCCACCCACGAGCGCGCCCATGCTCGTGCCGGCGATGCAGTCCACCGGGATGTGCATCTGCTCGAGGACCTTGAGGACGCCCACGTGTGCGCCGCCCTTGGCGCCGCCGCCGGCGAGCACGAGACCGATGCGCGGCCGGCTGGCTTCAGCGGCATGTGTCGGGGTTGACCATCCCAGCGCCCCGATGATGGCCATGAAGGCGGCGAGTCCGTGCTGAGTTCGCGAGCGAGGCGTGTGCATAGCGGTAGCTCCACATCGAAGAAGTGGTGCTAACACACGTACTACTTTCGAAGTATCAGTGGTCGGTGCAGACCGGACCTGTTTCCCCTTCTACGGTCGCGGAACGCGACACGGCACTCCATAGTGCGCGGGGCCTCCGGGTGTCCCACTGGGCGAGGAGAAAACCATGAAATCCCGAATGTCGATCCTGATGCTCAGCGCCGCGCTGTCGCTCTTCACGCTGAGTGCGCACGCGGACGAATACGACGATACGATCGCGCTGTTCAAGAAGGCCGGGGAGAGCGGCGCTTTTTTCGCGAAGAGCCATGGCTACGCCGTGTTTCCGACGATCGGCAAAGGCGGCCTCGGGGTCGGCGCGGCGCACGGCAGTGGACACGTCTACGAGCAGGGCAAGTACGTTGGCGACGTGAGCATGACCCAGGTCAGCGTCGGTCTGCAGGCCGGCGGACAGGCGTTCAGCCAGATCATTTTCTTCCAGGACCAGCGCGCGTTCGACGAATTCACGGGCGGCAACTTCGAATTCGATGCGACCGTGCAGGCCGTTGCGATCACCGCCTCGGCCACCGCCAGCGCAGGATCGACTGGCGCCGGCGCGGGGGCGGGCACCGGGAAGAAGGATGCGACGACTGTCGGGCAGTATCACAAGGGGATGGCTGTCTTCACCGTAGCCAAGGGCGGCTTGATGTACCAGGCGGCGGTGGGCGGACAGAAGTTCAAGTACAAACCGGGCAAGAGCTAGCCGCACCTGCCGATAACACGACCTCAGCTTCGGGAAGCTCGGCGTTCCAGAAGGTGGTCGATCGACGCCTTGCCGGCACCGCAGATTGCAAGCCAGGTGAACACGGCAAAGTAAATCGCTTCCTCAAAACCCAGCAACGTTTCCAGCGAGTCCACATCGCTCCATTTGGCGGCTGCGATGGCCACGATCATGACCACCGCGAGGGCGCCGGCGCTGATGCGAGTGAGAAATCCCAGTATCAGAAACAGGCCGCCGAAGCATTCCACGCCGGAAACGAACGGCGTCATGATGTGCGGAAACGGAATCCCCCAGTCAGCGAAGGCCTGGGTGATTCTCTCCAGGTTCTGCAGCTTGGCCCACCCGGTCAGCATGAACGGGTAGCCCACGATGATGCGGGCGATCAGCGGGCCGGCCCACTCGAAATGACCCGCGAGACGTTTCGGCCAGAGAATCAGAGCTTCAAGCAGTGGCATTGGGGTGTACCTCGATTTCGGTGCGTCGATATTCGTGCGCGCCGGGCGCGGCGGCAAGCTATGTATAATTTCGTGCGTGCGTGAAGACCTGAGACGCAAAGCGGTTGACGCGATCAGCAAGTGCGTGCGGCAACGTGAGTTGCCGCCGCCATCCGCTGCCGCTACACATCGCGACACTGCGCGACACTGCGGCTTTCTCACGCCAAGACATGTCCTTGGCAGATGCGGCGCAGGTAGCGAGGGAACTCCAGCGCGAAGCGGGTTTGCAGACGTTGCGCGCGAGATTCGTACTTGGCCATCGTCGGCAGCGGAATGCGCCGCCGGAACGCGAACAACAGCAGATTCTCGTCGGCGCGCACCGGCACGAGCAGCAGGGTGCCGCCAAACGCATCTTGAATTCGCTCCAGGTGCCCGATATAGCGAGCACGTCTTCCGGCGAAGTTCATCACCATCACGCCGCGTGTCGACAGACGTCGGGCCGCTTGCGAGTAGAAGTCGGAGCTGGCCAGGCTCGGCGCGACCCCTATCGGGTCGAACGCATCGACGAGTAGCACGTCGATCGGCTCCGGTCGCTGCGAGATGTAGTGCGCGGCGTCATCGCAGACGACGCGGAATCGCTCATCGTCGCCGGGTATGCAGAACTCCTCGCGCAGCGCGATCACTCGAGCATCGATTTCGATCGCCGTAAGCTGCGCCTCGCGCAGGTTGCGATAGCAGAACTTCGCCAACGAACCGCCGCCGAGCCCCACCATCGTGATGCGCTTCGGTTTCGGATTGAACAGCAGAAACGCCATCATTTTTCGCGTGTACGCCGTGACCAGCGCGTCCGGGTCGCGCAGGCTCATGACGCTCTGCGTGTTGCTCTGAGAGAAATAAAGACGACGCTCCGACTCGGTCTCCAGGAGATACGGCTGAACCAGGTTACCCTCCGTCAGGAGGCGGCAAGCCTCTTCGGTATTCAAGCCAACCGGCGGCGAAGGCAGTCGAATCGTGCCCGGGTTGAACGACCACGGGCTTGCAAACTGTAGGAACGAAGGTCCTTTCCTGCTCATGAGGTGGCTACCCAAGAGACGACTAAAAAGAAGGTCGAGAGCGCGACTGGAGTGCATCCAGGCGATTCACGAGATCTTCCAGAGAGATCGGTAGCGCAACGCAGACATCGCCGCCGTGGCGACGGATGAGATCGCAGGTGTCCGCACCGCAATCTTCGGCGGCGACGATCATCCAGGATCTCGGCGCTTGTCGCCGAAGCTTGTCGAGTGCCGCCAAACAATTCTCATCCGTCAGATCGGCAACGACGATCAGAGCGAAGAAGAATGATTGTCGCTGCGCCTGCAGAGCCGCGTGCGCACTGTCTTCGACGCGGATCTGGAAGCCCGCCGCTTCCAGTCCGCGGGCGAGCCGGACGGCGTTCCCCGAGTTCGGCTCCAGCAGCAACGCGGGGAACGGGGCAGTTGGACTTGGCCGGATTCGCATGGGGACTCAGCACGATCTCAAGAACCGCCGCGCGAACTCCGGTTGGCAACCGGCGTCTGGGAAATTGCGGTGAGAATGCCCGTGAGAATCTGTCGAGGGCTCGGTGGGCAACCGGGCACGGCCACATCGACCGGTATCACGTTCGATACCCGACCACACGTCGCGTAACCCTCAGCGAAGATTCCGCCGGTGCAGCCGCAGTCGCCGATCGCGACGACGAGCTTCGGGTCAGGTGTCGCGTCGTACGTTCGTCGCAGCGCGACTTCCATGTTTCTGGACACTGGCCCGGTGACGAGCAACATGTCCGCGTGCCGTGGGCTTGCGACGAAGCGAATGCCAAGACCTTCGAGATTGTAGAGTGGGTTGCCGAGTGCATGCATTTCCAGCTCACAACCATTGCATGATCCTGCGTCGACAGCGCGAATGCACAGCGCGCGACCCAGCACTTCGAGAATGCGTGCCTGCAATGCTTCGGCAACGCGCAGCGCCTCGTCAGTCGACGGTGGTGGCTCCGTCGGAACTCCGGCGCGATGAATCTGTCGCAACGTCTTCCACATGGGTTATAGATCGTGCCCGCTGTAGGAAAGATTGAAGGACTTATTGATGAGTGGAAAGTCCGGCACGATGTTGTCGATGATCGCGTGTTCGAGCACCGGCCAGTTGTGCCACGATGGATCGTGGGGGTGACACCGCCGGATCTTGCCAGCCTCGCCGGCTTCCAGCGCAACCAGAACCGGCCCGCGCCCACCCTCGATGAGGCCGATGCCCCAGGAGCCGTCTGGCACAGCAGGCAGCGGCCAGCGATGACCGCCGGGCGGCAAGTCCCGCACGATCTGCTTCACGAGACGGATGCATTCGGCGACCTCGTCGAATCGCACCGCGACCCGAGCCGCAACATCTCCTTCCTCACGCAGCGCCTTTACCGGAGACAATTGTGGATAGGGCTCACAGGGCAGATCGCAGCGCAGGTCGAACGCCTGTCCGCTCGCGCGTCCGGCCAATCCAGTCAAGCCGAGCTTCGCGGCCAGAGCTGGCGTGACGGTACCGGCGCCGTTGAATCGATCGCGCATGCCTGCATGCTCGCCATAGATGGCGCGCAGTGTTTCAACCTCGCCGGCTATCGACTGCAGGCAAGCAGTCAAGTTCGTGGCCGCCGCGGCCGAAAGATCCACGCGCGTGCCGCCCGGCACGACCAGGTCCATCAGGTAGCGCTGCCCGAGCGCGTGTTCCGTGGAACGCAGTAGCTGTTCCTTGAGCCGGGAGAATTGGGCCAGTCCGACGGCAAAGCCCGCATCGTTGCCCAACGCACCCAGATCGCCGAGGTGATTGGCGATGCGCTCGAGTTCCAGTCCCAGCGCGCGCAACCACAATGCGCGCGGCGGCACTCGCGCCGCGTTCATACCTTCGAGCGCCTGACAATACGCCCAAGAGTACGCAACCGCCGAATCGCCCGAGACCCGGGCGGCCAACCGGTGTCCTTCGAGCAGAGGCAACTCCGTGAACCGGCGCTCGATGCCCTTGTGCACATAGCCCAGGCGCTGTTCGAGCCGGAGGACCTTTTCGCCGACGATCGAGAAGCGAAAATGGCCGGGTTCGATGATGCCCGCATGGACCGGACCCACGGGAATCTCGTGCACGCCTTCGCCTTCGACCCTGACGAACGCATAGTCATGGATCGCAGGCGGGGAGGCCTGATCGGCGAGTGCAGTGTCACGTAGCGGATGAAAGCTGGCAGGCCACGCCGAATGACGCAGCCACGGCCGCTGATCGCCGCTGGTGCTGTGCAGACCGCAGAGATCTGCAATGGCACGCTGCATGCGGCTTGCGCTCGGAAACGATCGTTCAAGCCCGGGATACTGCGACTCCGATCCCTCCAATCGCAGCGTAAGTACGAGGACACCGCCATCGCCAGCGAACGCAGCACGCACGAGATTCGCGCTCTCCGTGTCGCGACTCGCCCAGAGTGAGAGCAAACGACCGCCGCCCGCGGCGATGTTCTCGACCGCCTGACGCCACTGCTCGCCGGTGACGATCAGATTCCAGACCTTCGGCGCACCGGCGATCGGTACAGCACCCGGCGCATCGGAAGGTCGCACAGCCTGATCGAGCCAGTCGTGCATGAGGCTCACTGCCCTCCGATCAGACGCGCCGCTGCGCGATACCAGTCCGCCAGATACGGCGGGATGAAAACCCCCAGCATGAGCACCAGCGCCAGGTGCGTGAACACCGGCAGCAATGCCGGCGGATGCGGCAACCGTTTTGCGGTCGTCTCCCCGAAGACCATCGGCTGGACGCGACTGAAGATTGCGGCGAACGCTACACCGAGCGCCAGCAGCAGGATGGGCGTGGCCCACGGTTGCTGCTGCATGGCCGTGGTGAGAATCAGAAACTCGCTGGCAAACACACCGAACGGCGGCATGCCGAGGATGGCGAGCGAGCCCATCATCAAGCCCCAGCCGATCGTCGGGCTCAGCGTGATGAGGCCGCGAATGTCGTCCATGAGCTGCGACCCTGCCTTCTGCGCTGCATGCCCGACCGCAAAGAAGATCGCCGACTTCGTGAGCGAATGTACCGTCATGTGCAGCAGGGCCGCGAAGTTCGCCACCGGCCCGCCCATCCCGAACGCGAACGCGACGATGCCCATGTGCTCGATGGACGAGTAGGCGAACAGGCGCTTGATGTCGCGCTGTCGCCAGAGGAAGAACGCTGCCAGCACGACGGACAGCAGCCCGAACCCCATCAGCATGCGGCCGGGCAGACTCGATTGCAGCGAGCCCTCGACGAGCACTTTGCAACGTACAACCGCGTACATCGCGACGTTCAGCAGTAACCCCGACAGGACCGCGGAAATCGGCGTCGGTCCTTCGGCGTGCGCATCGGGCAGCCAGTTGTGCAGCGGCGCGAGGCCGACCTTCGTGCCGTATCCGACCAGCAGGAACACGAACGCCAAGCCGAGCACGGCAGGCTCGAGCTGTGCCTTGACGACATTCAGATGAGTCCATAGCAGCGCGCCGACGCCTTCCGCGCCCAGTATCCTTTCCGCAGCGAAGTACAGCAGGATCGTGCCGAAGAGTGCCTGCGCGATACCGACACCGCACAGGATGAAGTACTTCCAGCCAGCTTCGAGACTCGCGGGTGTGCGATACAGAGTAACGAGCAGGACTGTCGACAGCGTCGCGGCTTCCATCGCGACCCACATCAGCCCGAGGTTGTTGGTCGTCAGTGCAATCAGCATCGTCGCCATGAACAGCTGGTACATGCTGTGGTACAGGCGCAGTTGCACGGGGCTGACGCGACCGTGCTCGGCCTCGATGCGCATATAGGGGCGCGAGAAGATCGAGGTGGTCAGGCCGACGAATGCGGTCAGCGTGACGAGGAAGACGTTGAATGCATCGATGAAGAACTGCTCCTGCATTACCAGCAGGTTCCCGTGCGTGATGACCTCAGTTGTCAGCAGGCACGCCGCGAGAAACGTCAGGGCCGAAAAGGCAACGTTGAGTCCGGGCGCCCAACGCCGCGCGCCGAGCAGGCCGAGCAGCAGTGCGCCGAGTAGCGGTGTGCCGAGCAGTACTACGAATGTGAGATTGCTCGGCACCTACTGATCTTCCTTCAGCGATTCGAGGTGTTTCAGATCCAGGCTGTCGAATTGCTCCCGGATCTGGAAAAAGAACACGCCGAGCACGAGCATGGCCACCAGCACATCGAGCGCCACGCCGAGCTCCACGATCATCGGCATGCCGTATGTCGCGCTCATCGCGCCGAAGAACAGCCCGTTCTCCATCGACAGGAATCCGACGACCTGCGACATCGCCTTACGGCGGGTGATCATCGTCATGAACGCGATCAGCACGACGGCCACGGCGATACCAATCGCGTTGCGCGTCGCAGTACTGGCGAGCGCCGCGATCGGCTGGGCGAGCCCGAAGGAGAACACGACCACGAGCACGCCGATGAGCATCGTGCCGGTGGTGTTGAACAGCGGTTCGGTATCCCAGTACACGCCGAGCCTGCGTATCAAGCGGTGCAGCAGCCACGGCAGAAAGATGACCTTCAGCGTCAACGTCAGCGTGGCGGACAGATAGAGATGAGTGGCGCCGGTACGCCATGCGAGCAGTATGGTCGCGATGCAGAGAAGTGCGCCCTGGACGGCAAGTAGATCCACCAGCGTGACAATCCGCCGCTGCGATAGCATCGCGAAGGAGAGCAGGAGCAGTAACGCCGCCAGCGCATTGAGTACCTGCAGATCAAATGGCAGGGCTTCCATCCTCACGCCCCCAGTAGCAGGCGGACGAGCAGCCCGAGGACGGCGAACAGAAATGCGGTGGCGAGAAACTCCGGTGCGCGAAACACGCGCAGCTTGGCCGACACCGTTTCGATCAAAGCGATCCCGGCGCCGGCCAGGACGAGTTTCCCCCCAAGCAGCAGCAACGCCACGGTCAGCGCGAACGGCTCCTGACTGGTCGCCAGTCCCCACGGGAGGAACATCGCCAGACCGATGCAGACGTAGTTGAACAGCTTGAGTGCCGCGGCCCATTCCATCAGTGCCAGATGCCGTGCCGAGTACTCGAGCAACATGGCCTCGTGGATCATCGTCAGTTCGAGATGTGTCGCCGGGTTGTCGACCGGGATGCGGGCGTTCTCCGCCAGCAGCACCATGGTGAACGCCACGGCTGTGAAGGCGAGGCTCGGATACAGGGCCAGCGACTGTGTTGCGAGTAGTTCGGAAATCGCCGGCAACGCCGTGGTCGCGCTGATCAGCGACGCCACGAAGATGACCATCAGCAGCGCGGGCTCGGCAAGAAAGCCGATCATCATCTCGCGTCGTGCACCGAGCGTGCCGAAAGCGGTGCCGACATCCATTGCGGCCAGCGATACGAACACCCGCGCGGTTGCGAACAGGCCGACGAGTGCGATCGCGTCGGCGGCCCGGGTGAAGGGCAGGCGAGTTGCGACCGAGGGAATGATCGCCGCAGCCGTCACCATCGTTCCGAAGACGACGTAGGGCGCAAGGCGAAAGAACTGGGAAGCATTCGATGCGATCACCGCATCCTTGTAGAAAAGCTTGCGGATACCGCGATACGGTTGCAGCAGCGGCGGCGCAGATTTGTTCTGCAGCCATGCCCGACACTGATTCACCCAGCCGAGAAACAGCGGCGCAGCCAGCAAGGCGACAAGGATCCCGAGAATCTGCGCCACCCAGTCGAACGCGTTCATAGCATCAGTGCCAGCAGCGTGACGAGTGTGACGAAGCTGTAGAGCAGGTAAGTAGCGATCCGTCCTTGCTGCAGCCAAGCCACCGCGCTGGCGACCCGGCGAACGAGTGCACCCAGGGGCAGGTACAGGCCGCGCCAGATGCGATCGCCGATGACGACCCGATAACGGGGCGCCGCATCGAACGGGCTCGGCAGCTCGCGGATCATTGCAAAGAAGGGATTGAACAGATGGCGGATCGGTTGTCCGAATCCTTCCGCCGTATCCTGCATACGACTGTTCAGTCGCCCGAATCCGCAATCCCACGGTGCGCCGACTCGAACGCGCTGATGGTAGAAAAAGCGCACCGCTGCGATCGTCAGCAGGACCACGGCGAGAATGACCGCGAGGAAGACGAGAGGCGCATACGACACGTGACGCTGCGGCAGCGGCACGAGCAACCACCAGGAGCCATCGTCGAGCACGAGCCCGCTGAATCCCAGCGGCTGGATCACGCGGCTCAGCAACGGGATGATTTGCATCGGCAGCAGTCCGAGCAGCACGCAGCCGAGCGCAAGCCAGGCGAGCCCGATGCGCTCGACCACGCCTGCATCATGAGCCGAGCGCAGCGTCGCCTCGCGCGGCTGGCCCAGAAAGATCACGCCGAAGAACTTGACCATCACATAGCCGGCGAGGGCTGCAGCCAGCACGAGCAGCGCTGCGCCGAGCGGCAAGAGCATGTTCACGAACGCCCGCGGCAGCTCGTCGGCGAACAGGAAGGACTGCAGGAGGAGCCACTCCGAGACGAACCCGTTGAGCGGCGGCAGGCCGGCGATCGCCAACGCGCCGATCAGCGTCAGCCACGCAACCCACGGCATGCGATGAATCAAGCCTCCGAGACGCCCCAGGTTGCGCTCGCCTGTGGCATGGAGCACTGCTCCGGTACCGAGGAACAGCAGGCTCTTCATGAATGCGTGATTGAGCGCATGGTAGAGCACGGCGATCATAGCGAGCGATGCTGCCGTGGGCATGCCTGATCCGGCGAACACGATCGCAAGTCCTACGCCCGCAATGATGATTCCGATGTTCTCGATCGAGGAGTAGGCGAGCAGGCGCTTCATGTCGGTCTGCGCCGCCGCGAAGATCACGCCATACAGCGCAGTGAACAAGCCGAGTGCGAGCGGCACGAGTCCCCACCACCAGGCCGGCTCGCCGAGCAGATCGAAGGTCACGCGCAGCAGGCCGTACAGCGCCGTCTTCAGCATGACGCCGCTCATCAACGCCGAGACCGGCGAGGGCGCGGCGGGATGCGCCTCCGGTAGCCACACGTGCATCGGCACGATGCCGGCTTTCGCGCCGAAGCCGAAGAGCGCAAGCAGGAAAGCGATGGCCGCCCACCCGGGTTCGAGCTGCGCGCTGCGCATGGCATCGAAGGTGAACCGCCAGCTGCCGCCTTGCATGACGCCGAAGCTCAGCAGGATCGCGATCGCGCCCACGTGCGCGATCAGCAGATATAAGAAACCCGCGCTGCGAATCTCGGGGATGCGGTGCTGAGTCGTGACCAGGAAGTACGAGGACAACGCCATCGTTTCCCAGGCCAGCATGAAGCCGTACGCATCGTCCGCCACGAGCACGAAGCCCATGCTGGCGAGGAAGAGGTGATATTGCAGGCAGAGCAGGCCCGGTGGCGTGCCTTCACCGCGCCGGAAGTAGCCCGCGGCGAAGATCGAAATGCCGGTAGCTGCTGCACCGAGCAGCACCAGGAATGCGCTCGACAGCCCATCGAGGCGCACGTGCACGGGAAGATCCGGCAAGCCGATTGGCAGCACCATCTGTTCGCCAGGAGTAGCGAGGCTCGTCGCGGCCACGAATGCGAGGGCCGCACCGCACGCAGCGCCCAGCGGAAACAGAGTCCGGCCCGCGAACGCAACGCTCGACGGCCGGATCAACCCAGCCAGCCCGATGATGCCCCACGCGGTGAGCAGCAGCAGACACAACGTCAACGGCGAGCTCAGCGCCTGGATCACAAAACACCGCTTGTCGACGGCACGTGCCTCGTCATGGGCTGGAACAGCTCGTTTGCGACGATGTGCGTTTTATTATAATGTCACGCACATCGAATTGTCACTGCATGTGAGGCCGCAGTTGGCCACCGAAGACCGCACTGCCCGACTGACCATCCTGATCGATCCACGGAAGAAGGAGCTGTTCGAGCAGCTGTGTGCGGAAGAGGACGCGACGCCATCGCAGGTCGTGCGCCGGCTGATCCGTCGCTACATCGAAGAGCGGACCGGAAAGCCCTGGACGCCGCCCGTCGAGGAGGACCGAAGCGTCGCGCGTCGTCGTGTTGCTCGACGAACCGCATGACTGAATTCACTGCGGCAGCACTCGGCGCACCGGCCACACTGAGACACGAGCGCCTCAAGCAGTGGGTCAGCAGCATTGCGGCATTGACTCAGCCGGATCGGATTCATTGGGCCGACGGCTCGCAGCAGGAGTACGACCGTCTCTGCGCCGCCATGGTCGAGAGCGGAATGCTGGTGAAGCTCAATCCGCAGAAGCGCCCGAATTCATACCTCGCTTGCTCGGACCCTTCCGATGTCGCTCGCGTCGAGGACCGCACGTTCATCTGCTCGGCGAGCAAGGATGACGCCGGCCCCACGAATAATTGGGAGGATCCCGCCGTCATGCGGCAGACATTGCGTGGCCTGTTCAGCGGCTGCATGCGCGGGCGCACGATGTATGTCATTCCGTTCTCGATGGGACCGCTCGGCAGTTCGATTGCGCACGTCGGCGTCGAAGTCACTGACAGTCCTTACGTAGCGGTCAACATGCGCACCATGACGCGCATGGGTGCGGACGTCCTGCGCGTGTTGGGCGAAGACGGCGATTTCGTACCTTGCGTCCACTCGGTCGGTGCGCCGCTCGCGGCCGGTGAAAGGGACACGCGCTGGCCGTGTAATCGCACGACCAAGTACATCGTCCATTATCCCGAAACGCGCGAGATCTGGTCGTACGGCTCGGGCTATGGCGGCAACGCCTTGCTCGGCAAGAAGTGCTTTGCACTGCGTATTGCCTCGAACATGGCGCGCGAGCAGGGTTGGCTGGCCGAGCACATGCTCATTCTCGGCGTCGAGAGTCCCGAGGGCGACAAGACCTACGTCGCCGCGGCCTTTCCATCCGCGTGCGGCAAGACCAATTTCGCCATGCTGATTCCGCCGTGCGCGTTCGATGGCTGGAAGATCTCCACCGTCGGCGATGACATCGCCTGGATCAAACCGGGCAAGGACGGTCGACTGTACGCCATCAATCCCGAAGCCGGCTTCTTCGGGGTCGCTCCGGGAACATCGGCGAAGACCAATCCAAACGCGATGGCGACGCTGAGTGAGAACGTCATCTTCACCAATGTCGCGCTGACTGACGACGGCGATGTCTGGTGGGAAGGCATGACCTCCGAGCTGCCGGCGCACCTCATCGATTGGACGGGGCAGGAGTGGACGCCGTCGATCGATCCGAATTGGGAGGATCCGCAGGGCGTGCCGATCTCCGCGTTCATCTTCGGCGGACGCCGCGCGACGACAGTGCCGCTGGTGTACGAAGCGTTCAATTGGAATTTCGGCGTCTACCTCGCGGCCACCCTCGGCTCGGAGACGACGGCTGCCGCGGTGGGCCAGCAGGGAATCGTGCGACGTGACCCGTTCGCGATGTTGCCTTTCTGCGGCTATCACATGGGCGACTACTTCGATCATTGGCTGCGGATGGGCGCTCTCGTGAAGGAGAAGCCGCATATCTTCTGCGTGAATTGGTTCAGAAGGAACGAGCAGCGCGAGTTCATGTGGCCCGGCTTCGGCGAGAACATGCGCGTGTTGAAGTGGATCGTCGAGCGCACCCAGGGGCGCGCCGGCGCCATCGAATCCGTTCTCGGCTGGATGCCCGGATTCGCTCACCTCGACTGGACGGACAGCCACATGAGCGAAGCCGACTTCGAGCCGCTGATGCAGGTCGAAGCGCAAGCATGGAGCAGCGAATTGGCGCAACAGGAGGAATGGTTCAAGAAGCTCGGAGATCGCCTGCCGGTCCCGCTGTCGCTGAAGCGTGAATTGCTGGGCATGCGATTGGCTCGCGCCGGCACGATGCGCAGCGCAGTCAATTGAGATCGCTCATGGGTCGTTACGCCGCGCCGCCATTCCATCGAGTCATTGAGGCGCCCGCGCTGATGCCGCCGAAGCTCCATGAGTTCGGACATCAACCCTTTATGCGGCACGAACTGGATTCACTGGCGCTGTTGATGGGTGAGCCTGCGTGGCCGCGTGCCACGATGAATGTCTATGCACTGGAAGGCTACTTGACGGCTCTACTGGTCTGGCCGGTTGAATTGCACCCGGGTGTCTGGTTACCAGCGATCTGGAACGAAGCGAGCTGGAGGGTGCGGCCGCCTATCGACACGGTGCAACGGTATGGAGCGTTCGTCGAGCTCATCGTCGGATTTCTGCGGTCGATCGATCAGGGTCTGATGCAGACTCCTGCGACATTCGAATCGTGTTTGCGGTGGCCGCTCGGTCACGAGCCGTTGGACATCAAAGCACGCGCGGGACACTGGGGGCAGGGCTTCGGTCGAGGGCTCAGGCAAGGGACGGACGCGCGAGCCACGCCCGACAAGGATGCGCGCGAAGCGGTTCGTCACATTGCCGCGCGCGCTGCAGGCCAATGTCACTTCCCGCGAGGCGGCACGCAACAGACCGACTTCGTCTTGAACGACGCCGTCCTGGTGCTCGCGAGCACGCGCGTGTCGAGAGGCCCGTTGGGCGCGTTGCCGACGCAGCCGAGAGCAGCTTCCCACAAGGCGAGTTCGCCGCCCGCGTAACAGCTGTCGACTGGAACAGGTCGGAATCAAACTCCGTCAAGCGGCGACGACGGTCGGTGTAGTCATCGACTACACTGACGCTCCCTGAAATGTACTCCGATATGAAAGACCTCGATCGCCGCGTCTGCGTGGCCCCATGATGCTCAGCGTGGCTGAGCAGAGCTTGTGCGCCCGGCCAAAGGCAGGCGCACTGAAAATTCGCTGCCCAGTCCTATCCCTTTGCTGACGGCTTGCACCGATCCGCCATGTAATTGCGCCAGCTCGTGCACGAGTGCCAAACCGATTCCAAGTCCGCCACCGACACCGCCATCCACTTGAGTGAACAGCTCGAAGATACGACTCAGCATGTGCGGAGGAATGCCTTGGCCGTTATCCTCGACATAGATCATCGCGGTGTCGTCTTCAATCGTTGCCTTGACCCAGATGCGACCGTTGGGTGGAGTGTATTTGATTGCGTTGTCGACCAGGTTCGAGAACATCTGATGCAAGCGGGTCGCATCCGCCATGACCCTGATCACCGCCGACGGGCAAAACAAGCGAATGTCGTGCGACTTCTCGAGGGCTCGCGCTCGCGATTGCTGCAGAACATTGCGGAGGACGTCTTGGATGATGACCTCCTGAAGCTCGAGCGTTGCCTTGCCAGCATGCAAGCGCTTTATATCGAGTACATCCTCTGCTAGACGGCGCACCACGCTCAATTGCTGAGTCATCATTTGAGTCAGCCCGCCGCGCAGTTCATCTTCGGTCGCTTTGCGCAGCATTCGTAGTCCGGCGTCCATTCCCGCGACGACGTTGCGCAGCTCGTGCGCGAGTTTGGTAAAGAGCAGATCCTTGTCAGCGTCTCTCTGTCGCGCCTGCTCGAGCTGGTTCTCGAGCAAAGTGATCTGTTCCTTCAAGTCAGTGCGGTCGCGGATTATTTTTCCAAACGCAACAACCTTACCGGCGGAGTTGCGGATTGCGATCAGCGCGCCGCTGGACCAGAACGTCGATCCGTCGGCACGCACGTGCCAGCGATCGTCTTCCGACATGGCGTTCCCATCGGCGATCGTGATCTCCAGGTCCGAGATGCCAGCCGCGAGGTCTTCAGGAGTGAAAATGTGCTTGAAGCTGAGACCGAGCGCCTTTTCGCGCGGTATTCCAAAAAGCCGCTCAGCGCCCTGGCTCCACCATGTAACACGCCGCTCCAGATCCAGAAGAAAGATCGCGTGCTCGGTTGCCTGATCCGCCAGCAGCGTCAGCAGTTGCTCGGTATGCTCGGGCGATTCGGGCGCTGAATTGTGCTTAGCCTGCATACGCACCTCGCTGCGCCGCGCGTCGCCATTCTGTAGTGGCTCTGTCGGCGATCTAGTGAAATTCAGTCACCTAGATGTTAGTTCCGACGGCCAGGCCGCACCATACACGTTCACGGTTCCGCGGCCATGACTACGGCGCGCTCACTGCATCGAGCGTGGATGGAACGCGGCGCGGACCCCGCAGGTTTCTCAATGGAACGCGAAGGCGGAGACAATGCCATGACCGCTGCAAAATACACGACCGTGCCGTTGCGCTGTCCCGCCTGCGGGCAACAGACACACAAAACGCTGGATGCGATCGTGCGGGACGGCGGCTTCCTCTGCAAATGCGGAGCGCGCAATGAAGTGGACATCGAGCGCTTCGCCGACGAGATCAAGAAGTCCGAGTCAGCGATCAAGGACTTCGGCCGATAAGGCTGACGACGATCCGCTACTCAGGTACGGCCTGCGCCAGCGCGCACCTACCACGCCCACACCGCCCAGACAGATACCGTTGTCTCCTCGGCGACGCCACTCGCGACGGCACGCAGGAACTGCACGGGTTCGACATGCAAGAGTGCACAATCGCGATGTGCGGGCCCAAGGCTCTGCCATGGCGCGTCGCGCGCAATTCGACCTTGAATCTGCACGCTGGCGCTGCCGACGATCGCGATCTGGACGACCATGCGCGGCGGTGGCTCGCGAGTTCCCACGACTCTGAGCGCTACTTCAGGTCCTTCTCCATCTTTCGTCACGTCCTTCAACAGGTGACAAACGCTCACTTGGGCGCTAGACAGGGCGAGCGGCGGTACGCTCGGCTCGCTTCGCCTTCTTCGCGGCACGCTTCTCTTCGAGAGTCTTTGCCGGCTTGCGCTTCTGCTCTCTCTTCTGGTTCATGCCCTTGCTCATTGCGATCTCCTTAAGCGTTGAGGATATGTAGTGCGGGGAACCCGCGCCGCCGACGTCGAACGCGCCGCGACCGTGCTTGGCCCGATGGGCCTGCGAAGGCCGAACCACTATACATTCCGCGGCGGACCTCCGCTTCGATTTCATCGTGACGCAGCCGGAGAATAGAAGTGTCTATTCCTCCTGAAGTAGCGCACACTGCTGCGTGCGAGCGCAGACCGACGGAGGAAAGCTGTGCGAGATTCACGACGGTCTGCGGCGCTTCAGGGGGCGCTTCAGTTCGTAACCACCAGCGATTTGCCTTCCGAGCACAAGGCGATTCTCATCGACGTTCTCACGCAGGCCCTGCGTGACGACGAGACAGCGGAGCTGAGTCGGCGCGCCGTCGCGCAAGCTGGCGCGCAGTGGCAGGAGCACGAGCTCGCGCAGTTGCGATCTTTCCTGCAGGGTCGGCTGGCAAGGAGCTGGCAGCATGCGGACGAGGGCGTGATGCAGTTGGCCGCCCAGTTGCATCGCGATCCACAATCAGTTCGCGACAAGGCGACGCAACTGGGCCTCAGCGCTGCGGTCGATTACCGCTTTGCCAAGACGATGGAGCCGCAGCGTGAAGATTAGCTCCCCCTCACTTCACGCTCATACGAGGTAAGCAGTGGCCAGACCCCCGAACTTCAAGCAAGAGAAGAGGCGGCGCGAAGAAGCGCAGAAGAAGCGCAACCAGGAGAAGCAACAGCAAAAGACAGCTCGCAAGGAAAGCGAGCGCGAGCCACCGAAAGATTCAACCTAGGCGCGCGCGGCGTCGTGCCGACGCTCTCACCAAAAAGGACTTTCTGCGCCACGCGCTGCGGATTCTGCGCAAAGTAAATCGCTGTTTGGGTTTGTCGATTCCTTGTTCCGCGAGGAAGCGCCGCGCGGCCTCCAAGTCCTTGGCGGCATCTCCGGTCGGTTCGATCGACTTCGTCTCGACGCCATTCAGGAAGAGAGTCTTCTGCTTGGCTTCTGGTGTGGTCATGGTTGCGCCCCGCGCTCGGGCCCGATACCTGCTCGCGCTTTGCGGCCGGCAACACGCAAGTGGGACTGATTCGCAAACACTGTACGCGCTCGCTCCACGCCCGCAAGGGAGTTTTTCGCTCGTGGATCGAGCGCTTTTGGGCGAAACTGGCTCGCAGTTCAGCGAGATCGTCGGAATGAGCGCAATCGTCGAAATGTTTCGGGCGGCTGCTGCGCCCAGGGGCCGCGACCGGTTTTCGTGCCCGCTGCCGGTGTGGGATTTCCTGTGGGAGCTCGGTATTACTTTTGGCTGGCAGCCGCAAGGCACGACCTACGTTTTACCAGCCAGGAGCCTGGTGGAGTCGCCCGCCCGGCGCGACTACCACCCGGGCGGTACTCATGATTACAAGCAGGTCGACGAAGTGGATGCCATGGCATGGGCGCGCGCGCTTGAGCTTGCGAAGGCGTCGCCGCATTTGCCGGCGATGATAGAAGCGCGATCCCTCGCGCTTGCGAGTGGTGACAAGATCGTTAGTGACTTGCTGCCGGGAGTGCTCGAAGAGTTCATCGAGTTTGCCTACGGCGGCGCTTTCTCGTTCGCAATAGTGAGCGCTGGTACGTCCGGACTTCGGTGATGCGAACGCAAGGGGTTAAGGGTGCATGATCCAGTGCACGAACTGCTAACGTGAGTCATTGAACCAATGATCCGGGTTGGCGGCGTTGGAAGTAGTTTCGCGCCGTTACGCGCACACCGGCAGGCAAGTGCATTCGCGACGTGCAGCAACGCGCCATCACACACCTGCGCAAGCTGGAACACACCTGCGACGATGAGCGGACAATCGTAATCGTCACGCATGCGGAGGTGATCCGATCGAGCGTGTTGCTGGCCAAGCGCGGCCTACGTGCGCGTCGGAGTGCCGAATTCCGCGATCCCAAGAGGCGCGGTTCATCAGTCCGAGTTAAGCCTCGGCCAGCTTCACGGCGGCCTCGATATCCTCGACGCGCGCCCGGCTTGGTCAAGTGATGATCAAAGCCTGCCGCTCGCGCGTCTTCTTTGTGCTGACGTCGAGCACGATGACTGCGAACTCTTGCTTGAGGCGCTGTTTGAGCGCTTCCTCGCCCGACATGGCGCGCACACAGTTGACCGGCACGCCGGCCAGGATGGCTTAGTAGGACAGAAGGCGTCCGGCTTGATCATCGACGAGCAGTACGGCGGGTAAAGTTGCGCGCTCGACCGGTGCCCGGCTGCTTCTTCTCATGGGTAAGTTATCGTCTTCGCCGGGGGCTGGGGCGAGAGTAGAACTCGCGGCGAGTGCTGGAGTTCCGGCACACTGGGAACAATTTGCAATTCGCGCCGTTCCTACCTGTTGAGCTACCGAACGCCCGAAGAATGGGAAAACACCCCGAACCACCGCCATCGCCGCCCGAAGCAGTCGATACGGCCAGTTTTCGCGACGGCGCCAGCGATGCCGCACGACTGATCGAGGGTGTCCGCGACTGCGCGATCTTCATGCTGAATCCAAGCGGCGTCATTGTGACCTGGAACCCGGGCGCCCAGCGGATCAAGGGCTACAGCGCGGACGAGATCCTCGGCCGGCACTTCTCGACGTTCTACACTGCCGAGGATCGGGACAGCGGATTGCCGCAGCGGGCACTGCGTGTCGCAGAAGACACGGGAAAGTTCGAAGGCGAGGGTTGGCGAGTCCGCAAGGACGGCACGAAGTTCTGGGCGAGCGTTCTGGTCGACGCCTTGCGACGCAATGACCAGCTGATCGGGTTTGCAAAGATCACGCGAGACATGACAGAGCGGCGAATGATGCAGGAGCAGTTGCATCAGGCGCAGAAGATGGAGGCGATCGGTCAGCTCACGGGTGGCGTAGCGCACGATTTCAACAATCTCCTCACAGTGATCCTGGGCAATCTCGACAAGCTCTCGCAAATACTGCCTGCCGATCAGCTTCGCTCGCGGCGATGCGTGGAGCAGGCGATGCAGGCCTCGGAGCGTGCAGCGAGCCTCACGCAGCAGCTCCTCGCGTTCGCTCGCCGACAGCCGCTACGGCCGAAGCCGGTTGACATCAATCTGCTCGTGCGACAATGGATCGACCTGATTCGACGCACACTGCCCGAGAGCATCAACATTCGCCTGGTCGCCGACGAAGGCGCCGGTACCGCGAGCATCGATGCGAACCAGTTGGAAAGCTCCCTGTTGAACCTGGCAGTCAACGCGCGCGACGCGATGCCGAACGGGGGCTCCCTGACGATCGAGACTTCCACGACGCTGGTTAGTGAAGCGGACGCGCGCTTGATGGAATTGCGGCCGGGCTGCTATGCGCTGATCTGCATGAGCGATACCGGCACAGGCATGACCCCCGAAGTTTTGCAGCGGGCGTTCGACCCATTCTTCACTACCAAGCCGCTGGGGCAGGGCACGGGGCTGGGCTTGAGCCAGGTATTCGGCTTCGTCAAGCAATCCGAAGGTCACATCAAGATCTACAGTCGGCCCGGGCATGGGACCACGGTCAGGATCTACCTGCCGAGGCTCGATAGTACAGAGCGCATCGGTGACAGCCGACCGAGTCAACCTGCGCAGACGGCGAACTCCCATACGGAGACGATACTTGTCGTCGAGGACAATGACGCCGTTCGCTCCTTTACGACCGACACGCTCCGCGATTTTGGTTTCAACGTAGTGGCAGCCGTCGATGCCTCCGAGGCTCTCGCGATCCTCGACAGAAACACGCATGTCGATCTGCTGTTCACCGACATCGGGCTCCCCGGTTTGAACGGTCGTGAGCTCGCGGCAACGGTGCAGCGTCGATATCCAGCTGTCCGAATGTTATTCACGAGCGGCTACGCTCAGATGCCTGCGCCCGTCGGATCCAAGGCCATTGCAGACATCCCGCTGCTGTCCAAGCCGTTCACACGCGCACAGCTCTATCGTCAGATCGTCGAGGTATTGCCTGAAGCAGCGGGAAGATCCTGAGGCCTCGCTATGCCGACGCCTCGGCAGCAGTCTGGCTAGCTACGATCTGGGCGCCACTTGTTCGCGGATTGCGTCGAGAATCGCGCTGACACCGACCGGCTTCTCAAATCGGGGTGCGAGCTTGTAGCGATCCGGGATCTCGGTTGACTCGTAACCGGTTGTGAACAAGTAAGGTACGCCGAGTTGCTGCAATCTATCGGCGACGACGTAGACCGGTTCGCCCTCAAGCTCGATGTCGAGCACTGCCGCATCCAGCGCTCCGCCCGACTCGAGAACGCTCAGAGCATCCTTTACGGAGCACGCCGGCCCGACGACGCGAGCCCCCGCTTGGTCCAGGCATTCGCACAGATCCAGTGCGATCGCTAACTGATCTTCTACAACCAGTACGCGACGGCCGCTAAGCAGGTCGATGTTCACCAGCGTATCCCCCGTAGCTGATGCGCGGCATTCTACTCTGTAATAATTCCCATCAATACCGCGAAATACGCTGCAATCTTACCTTCGGAATCCGAGATAGTTATTTGAAATTAGACAGAAAAATTAGCGTAGCGCCCATGATGGACGGGAGCGACGATCGCGATTCGCACTGACACGTCAACAGCTTACGTTTCGACGAAACGGCATGTAGCAGTTTTGTAGCAGCCGCTAGGACGCGTGTGAGCACGGCTGCGTTTCGAACGAGATCAGTGCCGCCGCCGTCGCTGCTACGCGTTGCGATACCACGCAACGGTCTGCGCCTTTGAGTCTGCAGCTATATGGGCGGCATCGCGCTTCCTGCTCCTTGAAAACATCATCGCGATTTCTATATACGCGATCGATGTGCAGCGGTTTGCACCGCCGCTGGCTCGGCGTTTTGCATGGGAAATGTCGAAGGAGGGTGAGCACATGAATGTGAGAAATCTCATATCGTGGGGTAAGAACCCGAGAAGCCTCGTGCCCTGGCGTAAGAACCGCGGCGAGCTGAGGCGTAGCAACGAGGATGTGAGCCCGTTGTTTGCGCTACATAGGCAAATGGATCGCATCTTCGATGACTTCCTGCGCGATTTCGATTCATCCAGACGCACTGGCTCGGCTTGGCCCAGCATCGAGGTGAGCGAGACCGGTGACGAAGTCAAAGTGGCCGCCGAAGTGCCCGGCCTGGACAAGCGTGATGTGGAAGTCAGCTTGCACGAGGGCGTGCTGACACTGCGCGGTGAGAAGAGATTGGAGCGTAATGGCTCGCTGTACAACGAGCGGTGGGAGGGTGCCTTCGAGCGCATCATTCCTGTCGGCCTGGACGTCGACCCGAACGAGGTGAAAGCGTCCTTCAAGAATGGAGTCTTGACGGTCGTCCTGTCGAAGAAGCCCGAGGCGCGAAGCGAAGTGAAGCGCATTGCAATCAACTGATGCACTGCCCACGCACGCCGAGCGTCTATGCAACTGATGGAGGCTGCAGCCATGGCATCGCAAGCTCGAACCCCCAATGTCGGCGCCATCGATCCGAAGCTGAAGACATCGCCCGTCATGGAGGAAACGGACGAGGAGTCCTACTACCTTGGGCAACAGGTAGCGGAAGACTCTGTTTGTTACTTCAATGGCAGCGTCTATGCGTCAGGCGAGTTCGTCCGCAGCGGCTCCGCAATTTTGGAGTGCCGTCGGGGTCTGTGGGTCGAGGTCGGTCCGTCTGACCCGAACAACCCTTGACCCGAATGGCGAGCGGCACACCTCCGAACGAGAGGCGAGCACATCAGTGTCCGCCTCCTCTCAAATGAACTGGCGCGGGCAAACTGCCCGCGCCAGTTGCTCGGGCGCCGTGCTCGCTCAGCTCTGAAT
>DATENH010000031.1:0-18208 GCA_035275145.1 Steroidobacteraceae bacterium
CGGCATCGCAAAGCTTCTGGGTCCGGCGCCGGGAGCCACACGCGAAGAACCGCGCGCGACGACGTTCCTGGCTCTGACGCCCGAGTATGCGAGCCCCGAGCAGGTGCGCGGCGAACCGATCTCCACTTCCAGCGATGTCTACTCGCTGGGCGTGTTGCTGTACCGCCTGCTCTCGGGCGACCTGCCGCACAAGGCGACGGGGTCCACGACCTGGGCGCTGGCACAGCAGATCTGCGAACAGGATCCTGCACCGCCGAGCGTCACAGCAGTCGAAGCGACCAGTGGCTATGGACGCTTCGCGACGACGCTGCGCGGCGATCTCGACAACATCGTGCTCAAAGCGCTGAAGAAGGCCCCCGACGAACGCTATCCCTCTGCCGAGCAACTGTCCGAGGACCTGCGGCGCTATCTGCGCGGCTTTCCGGTAGCAGCACGGCCCGACACTACGAGCTATCGAGTTCGCAAGTTTGCGCAACGTCACCGGTCGGCGGCGGTTGCTGCAGGATTATTCATCGCTGCGTTGATCGCCGGCATCATCACCACGAGTTGGCAAGCACATCGCGCCGGCGTCGAGCGGCTGCGCGCCGAGCGTCACCTGAACGACGTGCGCGAGCTGACGAGCGTCTACCTCGCGGACGTCTACGATGCCGTCGCTTACCTTCCCGGCGGTACCAAGGCGCGCAAACTCCTGGTCGAGAATTCGATCAAGTACCTCGCGGGCCTGGAGCGCGAGGCGCAGGACTCGCCGCAGCTGCAACGCGACCTCGCCGTGGCCTACGACCGGCTCGGCGACGTGCAAGGCGACTACATCGGCGCGAATCTCGGCGACACTCAAGGCGCGCTCGACAGCTATCGGCACGCTCTGCGTCTGCGACGCGCAGTCGTCGAGCACGACCCGACGTTGCAAGCACGTCGCGAGCTGCTGCGTAGCTGCGTCAAGCTCAGCGAGTTGCTGATGGGCCAGAGCGCCGTAGTCGAGGCATTGGCGCTGGCACGCGAAGGCGCAGAGCTTGCGGACACACTCTTGCAGGACAAGGCCGCCGCCGAACGCGACAAGCGTTACGCTGCCGCGGCGTACATGAATTTCGGCTGGGCACAGGGCCTGAGCGGCGGCGAGGTCGAATCAGCCATGAAGCTGATGGAGAAAGCGCGCCAGATCCATGAGCAATTGGCCGCGGCGGACCCGAAGAATGTCGATGCGCAACGCAATCTGGTGATCGTTGCCGGGCGCATGGGCGACGTGTACAGCGAAGGTCTCGACGATTCTGCGAAAGCGTTGCCGTACTACGAGCAGGCGTTGAAATTAATCGAGCCGATCGCAACCGCCAACCGCGACGACGCAGAGCTGCAGCGTGCCAAAGCGTTCACCCTGGCTTCGATCGCCGATTTGCAGAACGACCTGCATCGGCCGCAGGAAGGACTCGCCAACTATCAGCGCGCGCTCGACATCATCGAGCCGCTACGCGCCGCCGATACGGAAGATCAGATGACGCCGCAGGCAACGGCATTCATATTAAATGGGCGTGGCAGCAGCCACCTGCTGCTGGGCAACTCAGCAGAGGCGTTGCACGACTTCAGTCGCGCGGAGACGATCGTGCGCAACGGACCCCAGCCGCAGCCGACCGACATCGCCGAGATTCGCATGTTGCCGGGCATCACCTACGCGAACCTGGCGCGAGCAACGGCCGCGATGGCGCAGGAGCGTTCGACGCCGCAGCACTTGCGCGCGAACTACGTCCGCGAAGCACGCGACTGGTCGCGCCGCGCGCTCGATGGTCTGCAACCGCTCGCTGCCGACGCGCTCGAAGGCCGCCACGTGAAGCGCGTCATCGACGAAATGAATGCAGCCACTGCTGCGCTTCTTCCAGATTGCCGAAGATCCGGATCTGGATCCGCGGATTGTCGTTGAGCATCTGGAACATCCGCGCAAAGCCGAACTGAACCGGGCGGTTGGCGACCAGCGCTGACTTGATCGGCGCAGTCACTTTGCGTTCTGCGCGCCGCTGTGCCACCGCGAAGACCTCTTCGAAGCCGACATCGATGCGCTCGAGCGAGGTCAGATCCGTGATCCGGTCGATCAGCACCCCAGCGTCCTCGAGCCGCTCGACCTCGCTCGTCATTGCGTTGAGCTCCGCTCTGTCCAGGGACCCGGACAGGCGGGCGTAGTAGTACTTGCCTTCGTCGCGAATCTCGAAAGGCATGGCCGAAGCCTCAGACAGCATGCGCCGGCCGAGCCATCGTCCTCCTTGTTACCCGCGGCGCAAGCGGTATCCACCGCAGCCGTCACCGTCGCAACTGCCTGTCGTACAAGACGGTATGAAGAAAAGTGAGCCGTTTTGCCCGCGCTTTGCGCGTTCCTCAACCATGGGCTTTTCATTCACCTTTTCATAGTTCTAGGAGACTGCGATGACATTCCAGAAGCGCATAACGTGCGGTGCAGCGGCCTTTGGGCTGGCAAGCCTCGTCATGGCCAGCGTCGGGCTGCTGTTCTCGAACCCGAGCGCTGCGGCGGAAGACCCGGCCATCAAGCGCGGCCAGTACCTGGTGCAGATCGGCGGCTGCAACGACTGCCACACCGCCGGCTATGCGGAAAAGGCCGGCAATTTGCCGATGGACGAGTGGCTGACCGGCACGCCGGTCGGCTTCAGGGGCGCGTGGGGCACGACCTATGCGGCGAACCTGCGCCTGACCCTGAACGCCCTGACCGAAGATCAGTGGGTGACGTTCGCCCGCGTGCCGCGCCGGCCGCCGATGCCCTGGTTCAACCTGCGTGACATGAGCGACAACGACCTGCGTGCGATGTACCGCTTCATTCGCGAGCTCGGGCCGAAGGGCGAGCGCGCGCCTGCAGCAGCGGCGCCGGGCGTTGCAGTCAGCACGCCGGTCATCGTGTTCGAGCCGAAGATGGAGACGCCCGCGCGAAACAAATCAGGTTCGTAGCGTTGGAGCGTGCTACTGCGATATCGAGCCGGCCGTCGCCATCCAGGTCTGCTATCGCGAAGCCGAAGGCCACGCCCTCGGCGTCGCCAAAGTGAACTGACGTGTAGTGACGGCCGGAGCCATCGTTGAAGAAGACTGTCGATGGGGCCGCGACGTTGCCGACGACGATGTCGATCTTGCCGTCCGCGTTGAGATCCTTCACCGCGAGCGCGTAGGGAGTGACGGGACCGTTGTCGATCGCCACTGCTGAGGAGAAGGAACCGTTCTTGCGGCCGAGATAGACGGCGACGTCGCGGTGCTCGTCGTCGATGGCGACGATGTCGAGCAACCCGTCGCGATTCAGATCCGCCGCTTCGACCATGCGGATGGTCGCGTTGGGCGGCCCGAACGGGAGCCGCCGCGAGCTCGAGAATCTGGCGTCGGGACCGGCGAGATACACGTAGCTCTGACCGCCGTCGCGATACGGGACGGCGAGATCGATCAGGCCATCGCGATTGAAATCGGCCGCCGTAATGGTCGTCGCCGATTCGTTCGAGAACTGGATGCAGTCGGGCCCGAACTGGCCGCCGCCCTTGTTCAGGCAGATGAAGTTGCCGACCGATTCGGAGCGATTGGCAACCACGATGTCCGGCAGCTTGTCGCCGTTGAGATCCACAACCGTGGCGTGCCGGGTCGGCCATTCGGGCTGGCCGTAGCTCGAGCCTTCGTGGAAGTGGCCCTTGCCGTCGTTGAGGTAGATGAGCTTCGGGTCCGGCGCATCGTTGCTGAGCACGACGTCCAAGGCACCATCGCCGTCCAGGTCGGCGAGGCGCGCCGAGTAGGAGCGGTACGCCTTTTCGGCGAGGTCGTACCCTTCCGCGAAATGCCCCTGCCCGTCCCCGAGAAACACGCGGCTCGTCAGCGGCCAGTGCCGGCCCTTGGCGATGACTACGTCGAGATAACCGTCTGCGTTGACATCGCCGATGCTGACATTCGCAGAGGTCTCGGTGCTCTTGTCGAGCGCGAGCACGCGATCGAAGCTGGGCAATTGCACGCGACCTTCGGCAGCGTGCGCGATGAGGACTGCGCAGAGGGCTGGCAGCGCGAATCTATTCCGGCCCGGCCGAGGGCCGGCTTTCGCGCAGCGAGCCGCGGTAGACGCACAAGACTGCATCGCCGCCCGGCTCATGGACGACCTGCCAGCTCCAATCGCACAGCAGTTGTTCGCGACCTTCGGCCGTGCGGATCACGTCGCCTGCCGTGCAGCTCTTTTCCTGGTCCGCCTTCGCGTCGCAGTACTTGCCGGTGAGCTCGGTTTCTTTCATGCCGGAGTAGTTGTTGGATTGATCGCACGCGCCGAGCAGCAGGCAAGCTGCCGCGCCAGCGGGCACCCAATAATAGAGTTCCATGCACGCCCTCACTCAGACCGTCCCCAGTCGCGCACATGCTAGCGCGAGCGGATCGGCAATTGCTCATAAGCGTGCAGCGTCCGGAGTGTTTGCTCGCTGGGTAGCGCGACTTCCAGGCTCAGGAAGGGTTGCTGCGGCGTGGTCGTGCCGAGCGTGTTGCCGTCCGGGGCGATGATCCAGCCCTGGCCTTCGAACGGCGTGCCGCGGTTCGATGACAGCACATAGGTGCCGATCCCGGTTGCGACGGCGCGAGCGCGTTCGAGGCGTTGCGCCAGGCCGGCGAAACGTGTGCAGCGTGGCATTGCGATGATGTCGACTTCGCCCCGAACGAACGGCTGCGGCCCGTCCGCAGGCCAGTCGTCTTCGCCGATCAGCAAGCCGATGCTGGCGCCGCCGATGTCGACCGGCATGAATTCCTGGGCGCCGCGCGCATGAATCGAGCGGATGCCGAGCTCGGCATCCCACGCGAAGCCTTCGTCATAGCGCTCGTTGCCGAAGTCGATCGGCCGCGATCCTAGTACCAGCGCTGCACCCAGCTCCGCGAGCCGCTGTTCCCAGCCGTCGTGCTCGGCGACGGCCTGGTTCCAGCGCGCGGCATCGACTGGCGCTGCGTCGGCGAACCACCTGCTGAACGGCATGCCTGGTAGTACGACGGTGCCGCCCCCGGCCGATCTGATGTGCTCGCCGAGCCGCGCCCAGCAGTCTTCGAATGCTGAGCGATCATCGGGAAGCTCGCAGACCGTGACGATCATACGAGCTTCAATTTCCGAGGCGCCGTACCAGTTCCTTTAGCGCGCGCCACCCAAGTCGACGGCCAGGCGATAGAGGTGATCGATGCCGCGATAGAACGCAGCGACCGGCAAGCGCTCGTTCAGCCCGTGCGCGAACATCTCGCTCGGCTTGGAAAACAGTCCGGAAGTTGCAAACGTCGGAATGCCCGCCATGCGGTAGATCTTGCCGTCGGTGCCGCCGGATTCGAGGTACGGAACGACGGTCACGCCGGGATAGTTCGCATGCACTGCGCGCGTGATCGCAGCCATCACGTCGGGTCGCATCTCCGAAACCGGGCTGGCTTCAGGCTTGCCGCGTACCACGATCTTCACTTCGGGATCGGCGACGGCCGCAACAAGCGCATCGCGCACCGTGTCGACAGCAACGCCCGGGAAAATGCGGCAGTTGACCGCGGCCTTGGCAGTCTGCGGCAACGCGTTCTCCGCGTGACCGCCCTCGAGCATCGTGGCAACGCAGGTCGTGCGAGTCGTGCCGATGAACTCCGGCGACTTCGCCAGCACCTCGGCAGCAGCCGCGTCGTTCGGGTCGGCAGAAAATTTCCGCAACGCTTCGCCCACCGGCCCTTCCTGCGCTTTGCCGACGGCACCGAGATACGAACGCGTGAGATCGGTGGCCATCACCGGAAAGCGATAGGCCTCCAGCTTTTCCAGCGCATGCGCGAGCTGGTAGATCGCGTTGTCCGCGCGCGGCCGCGAGCTGTGACCGCCGGGATTGGTGACGATGACGTCGAAGGTGGCATAGGTCTTCTCGGCGCCCTGCACCAGGTAGATGAGCGGCTTGCCGCTCGCCTCATCGAGAATGCCGCCGCCCGCATCGGTATTGATCGCGAACTCGGCATTCTTGATCCACGGATGCGCCGCCAGCTGGCGCGTCGTGTTCATGTTCGTCTCTTCGTCGCCGACGAAAGCGAACACCAGCTCGCGCGCCGGCTTCACCTTTCCTGACTTCAAGCGCAGGATCGTCGACACGAGCGAAACCACGCCTGCCTTGTTGTCCGTGGTGCCACGCCCGTAGAAGTTGCCGTTCTCCTCGATCAGTTTGAACGGACTCCGCTCCCAGTCTTCGGGGCGCGCATCGACGACGTCCATGTGCGCCGAGAACAGGATCGGCTGGCCCGGCTTGCGCCCGGGGATGCGCACGATCATTGCGCGCTCGCCTGCTTGGTCGAGCGTCGTGATATCCGACTCCGGCACTCCGCCTGCTTTCAGCGTATCAATGAGATAGGCGACCATCGCCGGAGTCTGGTGCTGACCGGCGGCCGTCCGGAACGAAATGACCTTGGCGTAGATCTCCCGGGCTTGCACCTCGTAGGGCGCGGTCTGCGCAATTGCGGAACCCGAGAACGCGGCTGCACTGGCAGCAATCGACAGGATGAGCTTGTACATTCTTTTTCCAGTGGTGAGAGAGCGGGCAGCATACTCGATGCGCGCTAAGGTCTTGAAGTGACCCGCCCGCGGGGCGACACTGCTGCGTCATGAGCGATCAAACCGGCGATTCATTCCCCAAGGGCATGCAGCTGACGCCCTTCGATCCGAAATTTCGCGACCAGCCTTACGAGGTGTTGAAGTCGCTGCGGGAGCGGGCGCCGGTCCTGCACGACGACCAGTTCAATCGCTGGTACCTCACCCGGTGGGACGACGTGCGGCAGATCCTGCGCGACAAGGACATGAGCGCCGACCCGCGCAAAGCCAACCCCGAGTCGTTCATTGCGAAAATCACGGCGCTGACCAACCCCGCCGGCAGCACGGCGGCACCGTCGATGTTGTTCATGGACGATCCGGATCACCGCCGCGTGCGCGGGCTGGTCAACAAGGCTTTCACGCTCAAGGCGGTCGAGGCATTGCGGCCGCGCGTGCGCGAGATCGCGACCGGCTTGCTCGCGCAGATCGAGGATTCCGAGTTCGACTTGATGACGTCGTTCGCCGGCGTGCTGCCGGTCATCGTGATCGCGGAGATGCTCGGCATCGATCCGGGCGATCGCGCGTCCTTCAGGCGCTGGTCCGAGGTCAGCGTCGCGGCGTTCTTCAATCCGTTTCGCACGGCACAGCAGAGCGAAGCAGCCATGCAGGCGCAGATGGAGCTCGACGGCTACTTCCGCAGAATGATCGAGCTGCGACGCGCTACGCCGCGCGACGACCTGATCAGCGACATGGTGCGTGCCGAAGAAGCCGGCGATCACATGACCGACCAGGAGATCGTCACTCAGTGCAACCTGCTCTTGATCGCAGGCAACGTGACCACCACGGACCTGATCGGCAACGGCGTGAAGGCGCTGCTCGATCATCCGGAGCAATTGGCGAAGCTGCGCGCGCGCCCCGAGCTGATCAACAACGCGATCGAAGAGATGCTGCGTTATGACTCGCCGGTGACGAACTCCGGCCGCAACGTGCAGCGCGAGCTGTCGATGCGCGGCTGTCCGATGCAACTTGGAGACAGCGTCACGGTGTCGCTGGCCGCCGCCAATCACGACCCTGAGGTGAACGCGAATCCGGAGCGCTTCGATATCGAGCGGCAGAACATCCAGCATCAATCCTTCGGCGGCGGCAAGCATACGTGCCTCGGCGCGCCGCTCGCGCGCGTCGAAGCGCAGGAAGGAATTACTGCGTTGCTCGATCGCTTCCCGAACCTGCGGCCGTCGCCGCGCGGCCTCAAGTACCGCTCGATTCCGAGCTTCCGCGGGATGTCGGAGTACTGGCTGCAGACCCGGGCCTGATTCGACCCGCGACGATGTCCTTTCCGTACGTCACGGATGTAGCGAACGCGATCTTCGGAACGCAGTGGTCGCTGCCGGTTCCCGTGTTCGGCGTCGTCGTGCTCATCGCAGTGTTCTGGTCCACGCTCGTATTTCGCAAGGAAGTGGCTCGTTACGAAGCGCGTGGCGTCGTTCCTGGCGGAACCGCAGCAGTGATTTCCGACCTGGTCTTCGTCGGCGTGCTCGCTGGGATCGTCGGTGCCCGGATATTTCATCTGCTGGAGTACACGGATCAGTTCCTCGCTCAACCGGCGAGCATGATCTTCACTCGCAATGGCTTCTCGATCTATGGCGGTCTGTGTTTCGGAATCCTCGCGGCAGTCGTCTTCCTGCAGCGGCGGCGAGTTCCGGTGCTGCCGATGCTCGACGCTGCTGCGCCGGCGATGATGCTGGGATACGCCATCGGGCGCCTGGGCTGTCAGCTATCAGGTGACGGTGACTGGGGAATTCCCGCCGACTTCGCGCTGAAGCCTCACTGGCTGCCGGATTGGCTCTGGGCACAGACCTATGAGAACAACATCGCCGGCATCGCGATTCCGCCACCCGGCGTGTACCCGACGCCGCTCTACGAAACGGCGATGGCTCTGATTCTGGCGTGGCTGCTGTGGACGCTCCGTTCGCATCGGCACCGCGCGGGTTTCCTGTTCTCTCTCTATCTCATCTTCGCCGGCTTCGAGCGACTGCTGATCGAGAAGATCCGGGTGAATGCCCGTTACACCGTTTTCGATTTCGCGGTGACGCAGGCAGAGGCGATCTCGTGCGTCCTGGTCGTTGCCGGCTGCATGGCGGCGCTGGTCACGCTCAAAGTCCGCGGCTTGCTACCGAAGGCCATTTTCACCGTGCTGGTGCTCACGACGCTGTCGGCCTGCGTCTGCCTGTAGCTGCGCGCGACTTGAATGAATCAGGTCGGCCACGTGCTGACCGATCGCCACCGCGTGATCTTCCTGCAGATAGTGGCGACCGCGACCCAGGTTGACGACGCGACATCGTTGCAACCGCGCCGCGTAACTTTCAGCGTACGCCGGCGAAACCAGAGCGCCCGGCTCCGCGACGAACAGAAGTTTGGGGTAATCCGCCGCGGCGAGCGCCTCGTGCGCGTCGCACATGGCATCCCAAACGTCGGCAGGTTCACCTGCAATCGGCAAATCGTTGGGAAGTCGCCAGATCGGTCGGCGCGACTGCGGCGTGAGGAACGGCGCGCGGTAGACGTCCATTTCCTGCTCGGTGAGCTGACGCTCGATCGAGCCGGGGAGCACGCGCTCGATGAACACGTTCTGCTCCAGGATCAGCTTCTCGCCTGCTCCCGGTGTTCTGAACGCGCGAAACAGCTCGCGCGCAGCGGGCAATTGATGGAAATCCGCCCAGGCGGACATCGGACGGATGAACTCCATGAACGCGAGCCCGCGCACGAACCCGGGACTGCGAGCGGCGAGATGGAAGGCGAGCGCCGTTCCCCAGTCCTGCGCGATCAGATACGCGGAGTCGATCCCGCTGCTCTCGATGAAGGCGTCGAGGTAGCGCACATGGTCGAAAAAGCGGTACTCGCAGTCCGGCTTGTCGGACTGACCGAAACCGATGAGGTCGGGAGCAACGCAGTGAGCGACCGGCGCCACTTCCGGCATCACGTCGCGCCAGATGTACGAGGACGTCGGGTTGCCGTGCAGGAACAATGCGACCGGCTCGCCGCGGCGTCCCGCTTCGCGATAAGCCATCGAGACGCCGAGCACCGAGCGAGTGGGCAACGTGACATCGCCATTCATCGTGCACCTCCTCGAGCGAAGATCGTCTGAAAGGCGATCCGCTTGAAACGCTCGAGCGGCGCCGCGCTGCGCTCCACCTTCATGCGCAGAATGGCGCCCTCCCAGGACGAAATCAGAAAGTCCGCGAGGTCGAGCGGCTTGAAGTCCTTGGCGAGCTCGCCCGCTGCCTGCGCCTCGGCGATGCATGCCGCAAACGGCTCCAGCCATTCGGCGTAGATCTCCTGCAGTCTGGTCCGCAACATCTCGCTCTGCTGCGCAACTTCCACGCTGAAGTCGCCGATCAGACAGCCGCGCGTGAAGCCGTCCGCCTTCAACCGCTTGGTGATCGCATCGAGATAGCGCCGTAGCCGCTCGAGCGGCGTGCGGCTCTCGTCCTGCAGGGTTTCCTTGACGATCGTTTTGACGTGCTCGAAGTACAGATCGAGCACTTCACCCGCGAAGACTTCCTTCGAGCGGAAATGATTGGTGAAGGAGCCTTGCGGCGCTTCGGCCGCGGCGACGATGTCGCGCACGCCGCAGCCGTTGAACCCGGTGCGGAACATGGTGCGCAGCCCGGCGGCCACGATGTCGTTGCGTAATGATGCTTTCGGCATGGGCCGGGACAATACGGACGGTCGTATTAAAAGTCAATACGAGTGTAGTGAACGGCAGCGCGTAGCCTCTTGACCTCAAGCTGACTTGAAGTGCAATGCTGGGCGACATGAATTACTTGCTCAGTTCGCTGCTCGTCGGAGTCGGAGCAACTGCCGCGATGGATGCTTGGGGATTCGTTCGCCAACGCGCGCTCGGCCTTCCCGGCGCGAACTATGCGCTGGTTGGACGCTGGCTCGCCTGGATGCCGCGCGGACGGTTCCGTCATGAGTCGATCGCGGCGACTCCGGCGGTGAGACACGAGCGTTTGATCGGCTGGGTCGCTCACTACGCCATCGGAGTTGCGTTTGCCGGCGTATTGCTCAGCACATTCGGGAGCGCGTGGATTCACGCGCCGACGCTCATCCCTGCCCTGCTGGTCGGCGTCGGTACCGTGGCTGCTCCGCTTCTACTGATGCAGCCCGGAATGGGTGCAGGGCTCGCGGCACGCCGCACACCTCATCCAAATGCTGCGCGCGTTCAGAGCCTCATCACGCACGCCGTGTTCGGCTTCGGACTGTACGGTGCCGGCTGGATTGCGAAGTGGTTGGGCTCGATGTGAACCAGGACGTCGTCACGCTTCGGCGCCCGACTGCAGCACGGCGGCAATCTGCACCTTCTTCCCTTCGCGCCACACTGTCAGCATCACTCTATCGCCGACCTTGTAGTCGTCCAGCGTTGCGGCGAGCTGGGCCGCGGTACTGACTTCCTTGCCGTCCACCGCGAGGATCACGTCACCGGGAATGATCCTGTGGCGCGCGCCGAGACGAGCGCCGCGGAGTTCGGCCGCGGGCGACTTCGAGGTACGCATGACTGCGACTCCGCTGACACCGAACTCACGTGCCACCGCGCGACTGAGCAGATCATCCACTTCGATGCCCAGACTCGGCGGCTCGTAGTGTCCGTTCGCGATCAGCAGCGGCACGACGCGATTGACCGTGTCGACCGGCACGGCAAATCCCACTCCCGCGCTCGCTCCCGACGGACTGTAGATCGCGGTATTCATGCCGATCAGGCGCCCTGCGCTATCGAGCAGCGGGCCGCCGGAATTACCCGGATTGATCGCGGCATCGGTCTGAACCAGATGGCGGATCTCGGCGCCGTTCTCGCCTTCGATCGAGCGGTCGAGTGCCGAAACGATGCCCGTGGTCAGCGTCCAGTCCAGGCCGAATGGATTGCCGATCGCAAAGACCTTTTGCCCGACGCGCAGATCGTGACTGGTGCCGATGGCGACCGGCATCGGCTGATCCTTCGGCACGCGGATCTGCAGCACCGCGATGTCGTGCCCGAGACTGACGCCGACGAGCGTCGCATCGTAGTCACGACCGTCGGCCAGCTTCACGTTCGCTGAGGCAGCTCCGGAGATGACGTGTACGTTCGTCACGACGTGCCCGGCCGAATCCCAGATGAATCCCGAGCCCGTGCCGCGCGGCACGCTCGTGACGTTGCGCGTCCAGAAGTCCACCACGCGCTCGGTGGTGGCGATGTAGACCACCGACGCCTTCCATTTCTCGAAGATGTCGATGTTCTGCTGCTCTTCGGCGGTGAGCTCGCCGCGCGGCGTGGTCGGACGCGGCGCGGCGCCGGCAGTTGCGATGAGCGCCAGCAATGACGCTGCAAGAAGGATGTGACGCGGCATGGGGCGATTCTAGCCGCCCTTGCCTCTGCTACGCATGTTCAGCGGCCCGAGCATCAATGGATATTGACGCGATGATGCAGGTCCGCTGGGTCGTGCTCGCCGCTGCCTTCGCCTGTCTGCCGACACGGTTCGCAGCGGCGCAGGTTCCGCGCGACGACGACATCGCGCAGGAACCCAACCAGCAAAGCGAGCTGGCCCCCATCGAGACCGAGGCGCGAGAACCGGTCGAGTTCCTCGCCGGTACGAAGTTCGTCTTCAAGCCGCGCGCCTACTACATGGATCGCGACCGCGACAAGAATCAGGACAACGTCGGGTTCGCGCTGGGCGGCGCGTTGCAGTACCTGTCGGGGTGGGCATTCGACCGGCTGCAGTTGCGCGCCACCGTCTACACCTCGCAGGACCTCTACGGGCCGAGCGACAAGGACGGCACGCAGTTGTTTCTGCCGGGGCCCGAGGGATTCACTGTGCTCGGCGAGGCCAATGCTGTGTTCCGCTTCACCGAGAACGACGTCTTGCGGGCGGGCGCGCAACTCTTCGAGCTCCCCTATCTCGGCAGTCACGACAACCGCATGGTGCCGAATACCTTCGAGGCCGTTGCGCTCGGCAATGCCTCGCCTGAGGGCTTCGCCTATATCGTCGCGTACGTCGACAAGATCAAGAAGAAGGACGCCGACGAGTTCATTCCGATGTCCGAGGCGGCGGGCGTCGCCAACGGCAACGACGGCGTCGCGATGGCGGGTGCGCGTTATGTGTTCGACGACGGTATGGAGATCGCCGCGGTCGACCAGCAAACCACGGATGTCTTCAACACTCTGTTCGCAAAGATCGAGCGCAAGTTCGTGCTCGCGAACGACCGGTCGCTGAAGGGATTTCTGCAGTACACGGATCAGCGCAGCGTCGGCGACGAGCTGATCGGGGAGTTCGAGACCGGTCTGCTCTCGGCCAAAGTCGAATACGGCTTCGGCAACGCGACCTTGCGGCTCGGCGCAAGCACCACGGGCAGCGAAAAAGGCATCCAGAAGCCCTACGGCAATCCCGCCAACTATCTCGCGGTCATCGTCGAGAATTTCGATCGCGCCGGCGAGGACGCATGGATGATCGGCGGCAATTACAACTTCCAGCGCGTCGGACCCGGCGAGCTCAGTCTGTTCGCGAACATCGTGATGGGAAAGACGCCGGACACCGGCCCCGGCGCCAGCCCCGACGAGACCGAATACGACCTGACGGTCGACTACCGGATCAAGGAAGGGCCTGCGAAGAACCTGTGGGCGCGTCTGCGCCTGGGCTACCTCGACCAGGACGAGGCCGAAGGCGGCGACGACGTGCTCGACGTGCGCCTGATCGTCAACTGGGACTTCGATCTGCGGTAGGCAACGCGCTCAGACGACGCGAAAGATCCGCGTTGCATGCGCCAGCGGCCGCAGCGTGGCCGCGATGTCCGGAGACGGCCACTCGGCCTCACCCAGGCAGAGGTAGCCTTCCTCGCGCACGGCACGCCGAACCGCATGCAACGCCAGGTCCTGGACCTCGAGTCCGAGATAGATGAGCACGTTGCGGAAACAGACGAGATCGAATGCGCCGCTGCCCGGTGCCGGACGCGACGAAAGAACGTCGTGATGGCTGAAGCGCACGTGCTCGCGCAGCGAGGCATTCACTTGATAGAAGCCGTCGCTGCGCACGAGATAGCGGTCGCGCAGATCCTTCGGCAACTCGATGAGCGCAGCGTCGGCGAAGTAGCCCTGTGCGGCACGCTGCAAGGCGCCTGGATCGATGTCAGTAGCTTCGATGATGCAAGCCATGCCCGCTTCGGCGAACAGCATCGCGAGCGTGTACGGCTCCTCGCCGCAGCCGCACCCGACGCTCCAGACCGTAAGCGGTCTGTCATTCGCTTGTCGGGCAAGCTCCGGGAGCACCTCCCGGCGCAACGCATCGAACGTGGGCGCGTGACGGTAGAACCTGCTGACCTTGATCGTTACGTGCTCGAGCAGACGCGCCGCTTCGCCTTCGCGCTGGCGCAGGAACTCCAGATAGTCCGCGTAGGTTTCCGCACCGACCGAGATCATTCGATTCACGGTGCGCCGCGCGACCGTGGGCAGCCGGTACGAGGCGAAATCCGTGCCGGTGCGCTCGCGCAGCAGCTGCAGGATTTCGCCGAACGCCGGATCGTCAATAGCTGGGACGCCGGCCTCAGGGCCAGCGGGCGATGGCATATTGGAGTCTCGATCTCGCGGGAGGTCGGAGCGGATTTCAGCAGATGCTTCGCGCGGTCACAACGGTCGAGAATTTTTACAGTCGAGACTCAGAGCACTTGGTACATCACCAAGGCATCGACATATCCATGCACCGGATGCCGAAACGCGCCCGGCAGGCGCCCGACGATCTCGAAGCCCAATGACTGCCAGAGTCGTACTGCGCGCTCGTTCGTGCTCACCACGAAATTGAACTGCATCGCTCGATAGCCGCGCTCACGGGCGTACGCCAACGAGTGTTGGCACATGCTCCGCGCCACACCGCGTCCGGCAACAGCGGCGCGAGTAATGTATCCGCAATTGCAGACGTGCCTGCCTCCGCCAGCCTGGTTCGGCCGGATGAAGTAAGTCCCGAGGATCGCGTTGTCCTCTTCCGCGACGAACGTCTCCTTGTCGCAGCTCAGCCAATAGGCCAGCGCTTCGGCCGCGCCGATGTCGGGGTCGAGCGAATACGTCGTGCCTTCACGGATCACCGGCAGGATGATTTCGAGGATCGCCGGGCCGTCGCTCGCTTGTGCCTTCCTGATCTGCATCAGCCAGGCGCCATCGCAAACTTTTGCTGGAGAATGATCGCGCTCGCCACCCGTTGCAGGCCGCCTTCCATCGCGATGCGTTGATCGGGCGGACATTCGAGCAGCTGACTCAGCACCGCACGCACCTTGGTCATGTCGTAGATCGGCTGGTCTTGCGCCGCTTGCGAGGCGAACGTGTCCCGATAGAAAGCGAGCATCGGGTCGTTCGGGTTGCGCGTCGGGGGCGTGGTGAACGGGTGCTTCTGGCGGTCATAGACCTCCGGGATCAAGACGTCCCTGGTTGCTTCGCGCAGCACGTGCTTCTCGCGAATGCCTTTCACTTTCATGCTCACGGGAACGCGGGCCGCGGCCGCAGCCACTTGGGTGTCGAGGAACGGCACGCGGCCCTCGATCGAGTGAGCCATCTCCATGCGGTCGGCGAGATAGTTCAGGATGAAATTCGGCAGCACCGTCTTGGAATTGACGTAGAGCATTTGATTCAAGCGATCGCGCCCGGTTACGCGTTGCGCCAGCGGCAGGCGGTCGAGTGCCGACGCCAATGGCCGATAGCCCTGCAGGCGTGTCGCCACGTCGTCCCGGAACAGCGGCGCCATGCTGGCGACCATCGCGGCGCTGGCGTTGAGCGTAGCTGGCAGCCAGCCGAGCCTGCGCTCGATCGCCTGCATCTCCGGATTGCCGACCTGCGTCGGCATCATGAAGGCGCGGGTCGCGGGATTGGCGCCGAGCATCTGATCCATGAGCGCGGCTTTTTCGACAGCGCTCAGCGATGGGTCGTCGTTGAGCGCGTCGACGCGATAGTACGGATACCCGCCCAGCATTTCGTCCGCGCCTTCACCGGTGAACACTACCTTGATGCCAGCATCCCGCACGGCACGGCTGAGCAGATATTTGGCGACACCGTGCCCGTTGAACATCTGGGTCTCGGAGTGCCACACGGCATCGGGGTAGGCATCGGCGATCTCGCGGCCGGTGATCGGGATCGGATGATAGGAAGCGCCGACGTGTTTGGCCTGTGCTTCCGCGACGCGTGCCTCGTCGTACAGCGGATTTTCGAACGTCAGGGTGAACGCGCGAATCGGCCGATCGGTGCTCTGCTGTGCGAGCCCCAGTACGGCACAGGAATCGATGCCGCCGCTGAGATAGGACGCAACCTCGACATCGGCGACCAGGCGCTGTCGAACGGAATCGAGCAGAGCGCTGCGGAAGTCCTGAATGACCTCAGCCTCGCTGCGCGTGTCTCGACGCATGTGTTCGGCCGTTGGGATTTCCCAATCCCAGTAGGGATAGATGCGAATCACGCCGTGCCTGGCGATCGCATAGCAGCCCGGTGGAACGGTGCTGATGCCCGCGAACTCGGTCTTTTCGTGAGACCTGCCGATGCCGCCGGTTGCGCCCTCCGCGTCCCAAGCGGCGGGCACGCCCATGGCCAGGAGCGCCTTGATCTCGGAAGCGAAGAACACTTCGCCATTCACGACTGAGTAATAGAGCGGCTTGATGCCGAAGCGATCGCGGATCGCGATCATCGCTTGCTGGCGCTCGTCGGCGATGATGACGGCGAACTCACCGCGCAGCTCGCTTGCAGCCTGCATGCCCCGCTCGTCATACAAATGCAAAGCGATTTCGCTGTCGCTCTCGGTCGAGAACCGGTACCCGCTGGCGCGCAGTCGATCGCGAATCTCGCGATAGCCGTAGAACTCGCCGTTGACGACGAGGTGGACGGCGCCATCGGGACTGGTCATCGGTTGCTCGCCGTTGTTCAGGCCGATGATGGACAGTCGCGTGTGTCCGAGCGTCCATCGCCCGTCGCGCGAGGTCCAGCTACCCGAACCGTCCGGTCCGCGATGCTGCAAGCTTCGAAGTGCCGCATCGCGACGTTCCGGCAAGAGGCCGCGACGAGTCATCGCGGCGAGAATTCCGCACATTCGTGTGTTCCCTCAGTGGATGGCGCCCATAGTGCCGCCATCCCTGCTACGCCACAAACCCCTGAAAGTGACAGACAAGCTCGGCCTATTGGGGGTTCGCCGGTCTGCCGGTGCTGTTCGCCGGTAACGCCCCGTTGCGGTGTAACCGAACAGCGGTTTGCCGTGTCCTAACGCCAAGCACCGCAATAACGCGGACATCGCAGAGAGAGACCGAGGAGATCGTCATGTTTACCTTCAGCCGCAAAACCCAGACCGCAGTCTGCATGATCCTGTCGGCTGTCATCGTCAGCGTTGGCCTGTCGCTCGGCGCCTTCGCGGCCGAGCACGCTGCACATCACGGTTACTCGGTGACGATCACGCAGCTTCAGTAAGTCCCGCCCCCTGCCGGCGTCGCCTCATCGAGGCACGCCGGCAGGCTTTGGCCCTCGCGCCATTCCCTCAATCGTTGAACGAATGAAGTCGAAGAAACGCAGCAGTTGCGTCGCGCGCACGTGCTGCGACTTCGCGTGAGCTCGGCCGCTCGGCGACGCCGAGCAGCAGGCTGACCAGCAAATTACCCCACAACAACCCGCCGAATCGTTCGGCAAGCTCGGCCGGACGTCCCTCGATAAGTCCGGCGGCCTGAGCCTGGGTCATGATCTGACGCAAGGCGGCGCGGCTCGCCTCGCGTCCGATGGAGTCGAGCGCGTGCGCCACTTCGGGCGCGCGAACCGCGTCGGCGATCGCCAGTCGGAAAACCGTAATGACCGTTGGATCGGTGATCTCGCGCAGGAGCTGCGTTGCGAAGGAAGCGAGTACCTGCTCGAGCGTCTCGCGATCGCGCGGCACCGGCAGGTCAGCGGGCACCTTCAAGCGCGTAGCGCGCGCACGGATGCATTCGATGAGTATTTCCTGCTTGTTGCCCACCTGCGCGTACAGCTCTCGTTTCGAAACGCGCGCGCGCGTGGCGATTTCGAGGGTGCTGGTCGCGGCGTAGCCGCTCTTCATGAAGGCCGCAAAGGCTGCATCGAGAATGCGCTCGCGCACTGCGGTTTCCTCGGCGGTCATCATTGTTCCTATTGACGGCGGTACTGCATGGTACCAGACTGGCTGCCACCTGGTACCGGTCGGTACCGAATTCCAGCCAGACGCCGAGGATCGACTCATGCCTCCCCAACTCTATTTCTTCGTCAGCATCGCGTTTGCCTTCGTCGCGTGGGGAATCGTCGCGAAGCGCTACATCTGGCCACGGCTTCGCTTGCTGCCGCGGGCGGAAGCGCTGCGGCCTATTCTCATCCTGCACAGCTTCCGTTTCGTCGGACTGGCGTTCGTGGTCCCTGGCGTCGTGTCGCCGGAGCTGCCGTGTGCGTTCGCGCACCCCGCCGCCTACGGGGACATCGTCGCTGCGACTCTCGCATTGCTCTCACTGGCAACGCTGCGGAGCAGGACTGGTGTCGCGATCGCGTGGGTCTTCAACATCTGGGGCTCATACGATCTGTTGAGCGCGTTCTACTACGGCGGCACGTCCGGGCTCATGCCGGGTCAGTTGGGTGCCGCTTACTTCATTCCGACCGCGCTCGTGCCGCTGATGTTGATCACGCACGCGCTGGTTTTCCGCATTCTG
>DATENH010000032.1:0-17505 GCA_035275145.1 Steroidobacteraceae bacterium
GCAGCGCAATGACGAACGCGATGACGGCTGCACCGATCGCGATGATCAGCGTGCTCGTCAGAAACCAGACGATCGCAGCGGCAAGACCCGCAGTGACCGATGCGCCGCCAAACGTCCCCAGCATGCGGCGCAGAATTCCGCCACCGACGAGTACCACCATCAACAGCACCGGCAGCAACGAGCCGATGCCTTGGACAGCAGGGGCACGCTGCGCTTCCGGCGCGGGCAACGGCTCGCCTTCGATCAGCGCAGTGAGACGCTCGATCGCCTGCTGCAAGCCGCCGAAGTAGTCACCCGCTCGGAAGCGCGGAGCGATGACCTGCTCGATGATGCGGTTCGCCAGCACGTCCGGCACTGCGCCTTCGAGACCGTAATCCACTTCGATGCGCACGGCGCGATCCTGCTTCGCCACCACGATCAGCAGTCCGTCGTTCACTCCGGCGCGCCGGAGTTTCCAAGCTTCGGCGACACGCAGCGAAAACTGCTCGATGGGCTCCTGCTGCGTCGTCGGCACGAGCAGGATCGCCATGTAATTGCCCTTGCGCGCCTGCAGGTCGCGCATCTGACGATCGAGCGAGGCGATCTGCTCCGTTGTCAGCGTGCCGGTGAGATCAGTGACCGGGCCGCGCAGCTCCGGCACTGCGACTTGCGCGAGCGCGGAGCCGAACAGGAGCAGCAGGAGTGCCGGCAGTGTCAGCCAGCGCGGGAACATGGATGCGCGATCAGCCCGGATTTTCGGGCTTGGGCTCGGGTTGAGCGGGCGTGTTGAAGTCGACGGACGGCGGCTTGGAGATCGCTGCCTCGTCCTGGACCGTGAAATTCTGCTTCGGTGTATGACCGAACATCTTCGCCGTCAGGTTGCTTGGAAATGAGCGGACGGTAACGTTGTACGCCTGCACTGCATCGATGTAGCGCTTGCGCGCCACGGCGATGCGATTCTCCGTGCCTTCGAGCTGCGCACGCAGATCGCTGAAGCCGGAGATCGACTTCAGATCGGGATAACGTTCGACAACGACCATGAGACGTGACAGTGCCGAGCTGAGCTCGCCTTGCGCCGCCTGCCACTGCTGGAACGCCTGCGGATCGTTGATCAGCTCGGGCGTCGCCTGGATCGAAGTCGCCTTGGCGCGCGCCTCGACCACGCTGTCGAGAATGTCCTTCTCCGCCGCGACCGCGCCCTTCACCGTGTTGACCAGGTTCGGCACGAGATCCGCGCGCCGCTGGTACTGATTCAGCACTTCCGACCAGGCAGAGGTGACCTGCTCGTCCTGCTTCTGCAACGTGTTGTAGCCGCAACCGGCCAGCAGAGCTGTCAGCAGCAGCAGGAAGGCGGTGCGCAAAAATGGCATACCCGGGCCCTTTCATTCGAATAGACGACGCAGGACATCCGCTCCCGGCGGAAGTCCTGATCGAAAGCCCTGAGTGCCTGTCGGAGTTCCGACGACTACCAGATTTTCACGCGATCGGCCGGCGCCCGGTACATCTTGTCGCCGGGCTTGACGTCGAAGGCCGCGTAAAACTCCGGCAGGTTGGAGACGATGATGTTGGTGCGGTACTCGCTCGGGCTGTGCGGGTCCGTGAGCAGCCGGCGCCGCAACTCGTCATCGCGATACTTGCGCGCCCAACCTTGCGCCCAGCCGATGAAGAAGCGCTGGTCGCCCGTGTAACCGTCGATGACCGGCGCTTGCTTGCCCTTGAGCGACAGCTTGTACGCGCGATACGCCATCGCAACGCCGGCGAGATCCGCGATGTTCTCGCCCATCGTCAGGCCGCTGTTCACATGCGTGCCGGGCAGCGGGCTCGACGCGTCGTACATCGCACCGAACGCCTTCGCGCGTCGCGTGAACTCTTCGTTGTCCGAAGCCGCCCACCAGTCGTTCAGATTGCCGTGGCCGTCGTAGCGGCGGCCCTGGTCGTCGAAGCCGTGGCTGATCTCGTGACCGATGACGGAGCCGATCGCGCCGTAGTTCAGCGCGTCGTCGACGGTCACGTCGAAGAACGGCGGCTGCAACATCGCGGCCGGAAACACGATCTCGTTGGTCGGCGGGTTGTAGTACGCGTTCACGGTCTGCGGCGTCATCAGCCACTCGGTCCGGTCGATCGGCCCGCCGAGCTTGTTGACGCCGCGATCGAACTGCACCGCGGCGGCGCGGATCTCGTTGCCGATCAGATCGTCGCGGCGGATCTCGAGCTTCGACCAGTCGCGCCACTTGTCGGGGTAACCGATCTTGGTGGTGAACATCGCGAGCTTCTCGTGCGCCTTGCGCTTCGTATCCGCCGTCATCCACTCGAGCTGGTCGATGCCGCCGTCGAACGCCGCCAGCAGGTTCTTGACGAGCGCGTCGATGCGCTGCTTCTGCTCCGGCTTGAAGTGGCGCTCCACGTAGACCTTGCCGACGAGATCGCCGACGGCGCCTTCGATCGTGTCGACGCCGCGCTTCCAGCGCGGCTTCAGCTCCTCGATGCCGGATACCGTGCGGTCGTTGAATTCGAACTGACGCTGCACGAACTTCGCCGGCAGGTCCGGCGCATAGGTGCTGAGCAACTTGTAGCGGAAGTACACGCGCCAGTCCGCGACCGGCACCTCCGCGAAGATCTTGTCGAGCGCCTCGAAGTAGCTCGGCTGCGTCACGATCACGGCTGACACTTTCTCGCTCGGCACCTGCGCGCCGCGCAGGAATGCATCCCAATCGAACGCGGGCATCAGCTTCGCGAGCGCCGCGCGGTCGTAGCGGTTGTAGGTTTTCTCGGCGTCGCGGTTTTGCACGCGGGTCCAGTGCGCGGTGGCGATGCGCGACTCGATCGCGTAGATCTTCTTCGCAGCGCCATCGGGATCGGGCGTTGCGGCCAGCGCGAGCAGGTCGCGTACGTACGGCTGATACTTCTCGCGGATGCTCTTCAGCTTCGCGTCGTCCGACAAGTAATAGTCACGATCGGGCATGCCGAGGCCACGCTGCGTCACGGTGCTGACGTACTGCGTGGAGTTCTTCTCGTCGACGGCGATGAAGTACGCGAACGGTTGCGCGACGAACAAGCGCTGCCCACGGCCGATGTAGCCGGCGAGATCCTGCTTCGTCTTGAGCGCATCGATGCGCGCGAGCTCCTCTTGCAGCGGCTGCAGCCCGCGCGCCTCGACCGCGGCCTCGTCGAGAAAGCTCGCGTAGTAGTCGCCGACCTTCTGCGTATCGCTGCCGGCAGGGGCCTTGGCAGCGGCAGCTTCGTCGAGGATGTCGCGCAGGTCGCGCTCCGCATCCTCCTGCAGCTTGGTGAATGCGCCGTAGTTCGAGCGGTCGGCGGGGATCTGCGTCGCCGCGAGCCAGCCGCCGTTGATGTGTCGATAGAAGTCATCCTGCGCCCGGACGGACTTGTCGATGTTCTGCAGGTAGACGCCCGATTTGAGGATGCCGGCCGAGCCCGACGACGCGGTATTGGTCTCGGCAGCGGCGAGCAACGGCGTGCAGGCGAGTGCAAAGGTCAGGAGCTTGGCGTTCATTGCAGGTCCTTCATGGTTTCTAAGGTCTCCCGACTCTCAGGTGCAGCGGCCACACGACCGGTCGGGTGTTCGAGCCCCACAGCGGCGCGATTTCAGCACGTAAGCTCGGCAGCGGGTCGGCGCCGGACACCTTGGTATACCGCTGCGTCGCCGACCAGGTGCCGACGTAGCCGATGAAATCGTCCAGCGTCCACTCGAGGCGGAGCTGGAATTGCGGCACCGGCACGTCCTGCCACGGAAACGGCAGGTCGCGATAGGCAGTCTCGACGTGGCGGCGCTCCGGCGGCCAGTGCGGCCCGACGACGTCGTTGTAGAAGTACATGACGACGGGATCGATCGACCGCTCGATGGTGGGCACGCCGTAGGTCCAGATCGCCAGTGCGCCGTCGGGCCGCAGCACGCGACGCATCTCGGGATGGAAGCGCGAGTGATCGAACCAGTGTGCGGCCTGTGCAGCAGCGGCGAGGTCGACACTGTGATCCTTCAGCGCGGGCTGCTCGGCGAGATTGCCGAGATACGCGACCTGCGGGTGCGCCTGCGCACTCTTGAGCTGCGCGACGCTGCCGTCGCTCGCGACCACGCACTCGTAGTGACGAGCGAGAGCGACCGCGGCCTGGCCATTGCCGGTCGCGCAGTCCAGTGCGACTTCGTGCCGTGGTGTCAGCGTCGCAAGGTACTCGAACAGTTCTTTCGGGTAATCCGGCCGGTAGCGCGCATACGCGCTCGCATGCCCGGAGAAATGATCCTTGAACGCCATCGCCGACTACTCGCGCAAGCCCGAGAGAAAGGTATCGATCGCGCGCAGGCTGTCGGGCTCGTCGAGCTGCGGCGCGTGCCCGCGGTTCGCGACGGTCACCGCGACCAGACCCGGCACTTCGCGCTGCATACGCTCGAACGTCGCTGCCGACAGCAGATCGGAATGCGCGCCGCGCAACGCCAGCGCCGGCAGCGCACGCAGATGTCCGAACGCGAGCCACATCGCCTGCGTCGCTCCCGGCGGCGGCGGCATGCTGCGGATCGCGTCGCCGATCTTCGGATCCGCGGCCAGGCGCGGCGCACCGTCGTCCTCGTTGAACGACTGGCGCGCGAAAGCGAGCCACTGCTCGTCGGTGTATTCAGGCATCGCGAGACCGAAGGTCATCTTCATCTGCGCGGCGGCATCGTCCCAGGTGCGCACCGGCGGCAAGCGGCCGGCATACGATTGAATGCGGGCCGCGCCGGTCGGATCGATCTCGGGACCGATGTCATTCAACACCACGCCGGCGAGCAGCTGCGGGCGCATCGCCGCCATCAGCATGGCCATCAGACCGCCGAGCGAAGTTCCGACGACGATGAGCCGCGCGACCGACAACTCCTGCAGCAGCGTCCACATGTCATCGACATAGGTGCCGGGGTGATAGTTCAACCAGTGCGTGTCGTACTGCGAGCGGCCGCGACCGCGCTGATCCGGCACGATCACGCGGCGCGCGGGCGCGATGTGTTCGGCGAGCGCGGCGAAGTCGCGACTGTTACGCGTGAGACCGTGCAGACAGAGGAGCGGCGCCTTGTTCGCAGCGCCGGCGTAGTCGCGGTAGTAGAGCTGCAGCCCGTCGCGGCTGCGATAGAAGTGTTCGGAAAAAGTCATAGGCGCGAAAGGATAGCGCGCCGAAAATCGAGGTCTAGAAAAAAAAGACCCCGAGCTTGTGGCTCGGGGCAGAGAAGCGGACTTTCTGAAGGGAAGTAAAGCCCGCTAGGGGATTCGCAGGAAACGTCGACTCAAATCAATTCAAATCTGTCAGTGCAACCGCGACCATTGCAGAACCTTGATATCCTTCGACTCGCACTCGAAGTTCTTCGCCAGCACCGAGGCGGCTTCCTTGAGATCGCCGCGCGACAGCACCCGGTTGACCTCGACGACGCCGCGGAACTCGCTCATGCCCTTTGGGGAGCGTTCCTGCAGCAGGAAGTGCGTGTAGTACTTGATGCTCATGGGACGTCAGACTAGAGACGCCCCGGGGTAAGTACCGTGAAGGAATTCGCAATTTCCAGGCCATTTGACGATATCAGGCGCCGCCTGAGCGCTGCTTAGCAAACCGGCTCACATGTCGCGATACCGCCCACCGCAGCCGCGCGGCTCGAAATTCGTTACGCCCCAGGGGGCGGCCCGCCTGAAACAGGAACTGGATCACCTTTGGCGCGTGCTGCGCCCGCAAGTGACGCAGGCCGTGCAGGAAGCCGCAGCGCAAGGCGACCGCTCCGAGAACGCGGAATACATCTACGGCAAGCGTCAGTTGCGCGAGATCGACCGGCGTGTCCGCTTCTTGCGACAGCGGCTCGACGGCATGACCGTGGTCGACACGGCGCCGGCCGATCGTGCGCGGGTGTTCTTCGGCGCGTGGGTGACGCTGGAGGACGAAGCGGGAGAAGAAGTCGAGTACCGCATCGTGGGACCGGACGAGTTCGACGCCGCGCCGGGATACATCAGCATGGATTCGCCGCTGGGAAGAGCGCTGATGCGGAAGGCAATCGATGACGAGGTGAAGGTGGAGTTGCCGGGCGGAGCGAAGGTGTACGTCGTGGTGGGAGTGAAATACGAAGGATTGTAGAAGACCTGTAGGTCGGGCTTCAGCCCGACCTACAGCCCCAGTACCGTGAGCACCTTTCGCAATCCGCTCGCGGCTCCATCAAGGTCGCGTCGCCGCTTCTTATGCATCCGCTCCTGCAAAGTCGCGCGCCGTTCCTGCAACCACCGTTCTCTATTCTCATCCGGCGGTGAGTGCTTCTTATCGTACGTCTCACGCGCCTTGCAGAAATCCCTGTACGCGTCGAGATCATGATGCAGATCGCGACTCACCAGCTCGATCATGATCGCGTGATCGAGCAACACGCTCGGCGAATCGGCAGACGTCGATGAGCTGAAGCACGCGAGCGCATTCAGCGCGCGCTGCCGATCTTCCGCGCTCAGCTGCCACTGGGCATCGCCGACCATCTGCAGCATCGTGTCGAGCCGCGAGTAGCGCTCCTTCACGAAGCCGGCGAGCTGCGCGCGATTGGCGGTCTCCAGCACTTCGCGCGCGCCCGCGATGATCGCGTCGGCGGGCTCGCTGCGCGCGCGTAGCTGAGTCTGCTGCGCGATGGCGGCGAGATGCTCCAGGTCCGCATCGTCGAGGTTGAAGCTGACTCGAACGCTCACACCAGCACGTTCTTGAACTGCCACGGATCGCTGCGATCCAGGTCTTCCTCGAACAGCTCGCCGCGCTGATACAGCGGCGTCCAGTCGGTGTACGCGCCGACCACCGGGCCCAGGTACGGCATGCACACTTCGAGGTTGCGGCGGAAATCCATCTCGTCGGGCTCGGTCACGCCTTTCTGCGGATTCTCCATGGCCCACACCATGCCGGAGAGCACCGCGACGCAGACCTGCAGGCTGGTCGCCGTGTTGTGCGGCACCAGCTTGCGTGCCTCGTCGATCGAGAGCTGCGAGCCGTACCAGTACGCATTCCTCTTGTGACCGGCGAGCAGCACGCCGAGCTCGTCGATGCCTTCGATGATCTCCGCGTTGAGGATCCGCTTGCGCTCCTGCAGATGCCAGTTGCGCCCCGCGAACTCGTGCACGGAGAGCACGGCGTCGTCGCTCGGGTGATACGAATAGTGAGCGGTCGGCCGGTACACGACCTTGCCGCCTTCGCGATGCGTGAAGAAGTCGGGAATCGAGATCGATTCGCCGTGCGTGATCAGGAAGCCGTGGAACGGCCCGGCTTTCGGCGTCCAGGTGCGCACGCGCGTGCTGGCACCGGGCTGCAACATATAGATGGCGTTCTGCGGACCGAAGTCGAAACGATGGCCGCGCGGCGGCAGCGTCTTCTCGTGCGTACCCCAGCCCAGCTCGGCGGGCTGGCTGCCTTCGCTGACGAAACCATCGACCGACCACGTGTTGACGAACTCGCCCGGACGCTTCGGCACGTTCGCGACCTGCGTGTCGCGCTCGGCGATGTGGATCACCTTCACTTGCAGCTTGTGCGCCAGCGCCGCCCACTGCTCGCGCGTGCTCGGACTACCCGCGTTGACGCCCGTATCCGACGCGAGGTTCAGCAACGCCTGCTTCACGAAGTGCGAAACCAAGCCGGGGTTCGCGCCGTGCGTGATCACTGCAGTCGGACCGTTCGGGTGCGACTTGCGTAGCGCCAGCGCTTCCTCGCGCAGCGCGTAATTGGTGCGCCGGGCCGGCGAGATCGACGGATCGGTGTAGCCGCCGGGCCAGGGCTCGATGCACGTATCGAGGTACAACGCGCCCTTCTCGTGCGCGAACTTGATCAGCGCGATGCTCGAAACGTCCACCGACAGGTTCAGCAGGAAATCGCCTTTGCCGATCAGCGGCTCGAGCACCTGCTTGAAGTTGTCGCGCGTGAGCGGGTTGACGACGAACTTGATGCCGTACTCCGCGGCCTCGCGTTTGCCCGCCTCGTCCGCGGTGACGATGGTGATGCGCTCCGGCTTGATGCCGATGTGACGCAGCACGAGCGGCAGCACGCCCTGGCCGATGCTGCCGAAACCGACGAAGACCAGACGGCCGGGAAACTGAACGTGGACCGGGAAATCAGGCATGGCGGGCTACTTCCACTCGAAGAGAAAAAAAGGTGGGGAAAACGGCGGGCGCAGTTTACTGATTTCTTCACTCTTTCCAATGCGGCGGCACGGTGCGCTCGTAACCGGGCAGCGTTTGCACGCGCCCGATCCACGCCGCGATCGCCGGGAAGTTGCTCTCCAGCGGCAGGAAGCGCGCCCGCAGCTCCTGCGCCTCGCGCCGGTCGAGGCTCCGCAGGAGCATCTGGATGCCCGGGAACACGACGATGTCGGCGGCCGAGAACGCCTCGCCGACCAGCCACGCGGACGTCGCCAGCCGCTGCTCGATCGTCGCCGCCTCCTTGAGGACGTAGGTCATCGCGCGCTCGACTTCCTCCATGCGGCCCTCGACGCCCTGGAACAGGATCGCCTGGATGATCCGCATGATGTGTTCCTCGGCGTACGACTGGTACTCGCAGATCACGCGCTCGATCGTGCCGGCCTCCTCCGCCGTGCGGCCGAACAGTGGCGGGTCGGGATACTTGCGATCGAGGTAGTGCAGGATCGCCAGCGACTCGAAACAGACGAAATCGTCTTCCTTCAGCACCGGCACGCGGCCGCGCGGATTCATCTTCAGCAGCGCGGGCGCCTTGTGCTCCTGCTTCGCGAACTGCACCAGGTGCGAGACGTATGACAGCTGTTTGTATTCGAGCGCGAGCAACGCCCGCCATGAATACGGACTGCCGCTGCCCCACCAGATTTCCAATGCCATGGTCCGCCTCGACTCCTATGCGCCGGGCGCGATTGTAACGGTGCGGCCGGGTGAGCAAACTACTTCCATGTCCAAGTCCTTCCGAACGCTGATTTCCGCTGCGGAACTGGCGCCGCACGTCGCCGAGCCGGACTGGCTGATCATCGATTGCCGCTTCGAGCTCGGCAAACCGGACAGCGGTGAGCGTGCTTACGCGGCCGGTCACATCCCGCATGCAATATATGCGCATCTCGACCGGGACCTGGCCGCCCCGATCACGCCGACCAGCGGACGCCATCCGCTGCCGCAGCCGGAGCAGTTCGCAGCGACGCTGACGCGTTGGGGCCTGACGCCGGCGACACAGGTAGTCGCCTACGACGCCGACAACGCGGCGTACGCGGCGCGCTTGTGGTGGCTGTTGCGCTGGGTCGGCCACGAAGCTGTCGCCGTGCTCGACGGCGGATTCAAGGCATGGACTGCCGCCGGCTTGCCGACGACCACGGAGGTTGCACGCCGCCGTGCCGGTCACTTCGTGGCGCGACCGAACCGCGACCTGTGGCTCGATACGGGCGAAGTCGCCGAACGGGTGCAACGCGCCGACTGGCGTCTGCTTGACGCGCGCGCGGCCGAGCGCTTCGCCGGCAAGGTCGAGCCGATCGACACGGTCGCGGGTCACGTGCCCGGTGCTCGCAATCATCCGTTCGCAACCAACCTCGGCAGCGACGGGCGCTTCGCGCCGGTGCAGGAGTTGCGGAGTCGGTTTGCGGACTCGCAGGACGGCGTCACTGACGATCACACAATTGTCATGTGCGGCTCCGGCGTCACGGCGTGCAACCTGCTGCTCGCGATGGAAGCGGCCGGCAAGCGTGGCGCGCGACTCTACGCCGGCTCGTGGAGCGAATGGATCCGCGACCCGTCGCGACCGATTAAGAAAGGAACCGACTAGTCACTCGCGAGTTGCATTTCTGCTATCGTTCGCGCGCCGAACTGGCGCAATTACGAGCACGCAGCCGACCTTGGACCAACCTGCGAAAAGATTCACGCCGAGTCCTGCCTGGGATCACGAGGACTCGCTCGACCTGTACCAGGTCACGGCGTGGGGCAAACCGTACTTCGGGATCAACCCAGCGGGCCACGTCGTGGTGCGGCCGGACGGCACGCCCGATCGCGACATCGACCTGTTCGAAGTCGTCGAAGGACTGAAGGCGCGCGATCTCACCACGCCGGTCGTGGTGCGCTTCTCCGACATCCTGCATCACCGCCTGACGCGGCTGCACAACGCCTTCGCGCAGGCGATCACGGAGAACGACTACAAGAACCGCTACTGCGCCGTGTTCCCGATCAAGGTGAACCAGCAGCGGCTCGTGGTCGAAGAGGTGTATCGCTACGGCAAGGAGTTCAGCTTCGGCCTGGAAGCCGGCTCCAAGCCCGAGCTCCTGGCAGTGATGGCGCTGACCGAAGATGCGCCGGACCGCATGATCGTCTGCAACGGCTTCAAGGACGACAGCTACATCGAGGCCGTGATCCTCGCGACCAAGCTTGGCCGCACGATCATCCCGGTGATCGAGAACTTCGACGAGCTGCGGCTGGTTCTCAGGAACGCGGACAAGTACCAGGTGCGCCCGCGCATCGGCGTGCGCGTCAAGCTGGCGAGCGAAGGCGCCGGGCGCTGGCGCGATTCGGCCGGCGAGAAATCCAAGTTCGGGCTGTTCGTCAGCGAGATCCTCGAGCTGGTCGACACGCTGCGCGAGCACGAGATGCTCGACTGCCTCGAGCTCGTGCATTGCCATCCCGGCAGCCAGCTCCAGGACATCCGCCGGGTGAAGGACGCCATCAACGAGCTGGCGCACGTCTACGCCGAGCTCAAGCTGATGGGCACCGGCGTGAAGTACATCGACGTCGGCGGCGGACTCGGCGTCGACTACGACGGCAGCGGCACGAACTTCGAATCGTCGATGAACTACACGATCAACGAGTACGCCAGCGACGTCGTGTATCGCATCGCCAGCGTGTGCAACGCCCGCGAGATCGAGCACCCGGTGATCGTGAGCGAGTCGGGTCGTGCGACGACCGCGCACCACAGCGTGCTCATATTCAATGCGCTCGGCTCCTCCGCGCTCGATCAGTTCCGCGTCGCCGGCAACATCGAGGAAGACTACAACGGCCAGGAAGAGCTGCCGCAGCCGGTGCTCGACCTGTTCGAAGCCCATCGCACCGTCTCCGAGCGGCGGCTGGTCGAGTGCTATCACGACGCTTTGCAGGCGCGCGAGCAGGCGCTGCAAATGTTCAACCTCGGCTTGCTGAGCCTGGAGTTCCGCGGTCTCGCCGAGCGTTTGTACTGGGCGACGTGCGCGCGCATCCGCGACTATTGCCGCAAGCTCGAGCGCGTTCCGGAAGAGCTCGAAGGACTCGAGCTGATTCTGTCCGACACCTACTTCTGCAACTTCTCCGTGTTCCAGTCGCTGCCGGATAGCTGGGCGATCGGCCAGCTGTTCCCGATCATGCCGATCCATCGGCTGAACGAGAAACCGACGCGCAACGCCGTGCTTGCCGACATCACTTGCGACTCCGACGGCAAGATCGACCGCTTCGTCAGCCAGCGGGATGTGAAGCGCACGCTGGAATTGCACGAGCTGAAAGCCGGCGAGGAGTACTACCTCGCCGCGTTCCTGGTCGGCGCGTACCAGGAAACGCTCGGCGACCTGCACAACCTGTTCGGCGATACGCACGTCGTGCACATCCGCCTGCACGATGAAGGCGGCTGGTGGATCGAGGAGATCGTCAAGGGCGACACCGCCGGCAAGGTACTCAGCTACATGCAGTACGACGTCGACCGGCTGTTCCCGCAGTTCGCGCGCGATTGCGAGCGTGCCGTGCGCGAGAACCGGCTGACGCTGGCGGAAAGCCAGGCGCTGCGCCGGTTCTACGAATCGGAGCTGCACGGCTACACCTACCTCGAACCGGATTGATGGACCTCAAAGCCCTACTCGCCGTGTTCGCGACCATCTTCATGGCCGAGCTCGGCGACAAGACCCAGCTGGCGACGGTGCTATTCGCAGCCAACGCCAAGCACAGTCCCTGGTTGATCTTCGCGGCGTCCTCGGCGGCCCTGGTCTGTGCGGCGGGCCTGGGCGTGCTGGCCGGAGGCTGGGTTGCCCGGCACGTGGATACCCGGATGCTGTCGATCGTCGCCGGGGCCGGGTTCATCGTGATCGGCGCCTGGACGGTCTTTTCGGCCCTGCGCAGCTGAACCGCCCTGCGGTCCGGCTTGTTGCGTTTGCAAAAGGAAGGCATGTCCGGGCCAGCGTTGCAAGGCAGAAAACGCTGACGTAGTATCGCCGGCGGTCAGCTGACTACGCATTCAACTAATACGAGCGACCGCCGCAACCTTTCTGCCCGTTCTCGGGACATCTCCGCAGCCGTTCTTTCCGTACCGGAATAGTTGTCTTGTCAGCGATCAAGCCCGCAGTCCGTCTCCACAATCCGGGGTTCTCGAGACCACCGGGAGCGGCGTGCTGCGTAACTCCTGTCTGGCCTCAAGAGTGACATCGATGACGACGATCTACGTTGGAAATCTGCCTTTCAGCGCGACTGAAACAGATGTACGCGGCCTGTTCGAAAAGCACGGTGCCGTTCAGTCAGTCAAGCTCGTGAACGACCGCGAGACCGGCCGCCCCCGCGGCTTCGGCTTCGTGGAAATGTCGCCCACGGATGCGCAAACCGCGATTCAGCACATGAACGGCTTCAGCATGGGTGGCCGTCCGTTGCGCGTGAACGAAGCGCGCGAGCGCGAAGCGCGCCCGCCGCGTCAGAACAACCGCTGGTAGACGTCGTCCGCCCGGCTCATATAGCCGGGCTACGCCGATTCCACTATCTTCGCGCTTGATCGAAGCGTTCGGAGATCGGTGGAAGTGATTTTGCGACTCGCGCTGTTGCTCGTAGCCGCTGCCGGCTTGTTGTCGAGCGGCTGCGCCACGCAGCGTGGCGGCGATTCCTCTTCTCCTCCCCAGGCAACGCTGGCGTTCTTCGGGGTGCGTCCCGACATGACCGTCGTCGAGGTGTGGCCGGGCAGCGGCTACACGGAAATCCTCGCACCGCTCCTGAAGCAACGCGGCCGGTTGTATGAAGCGCATCTCGATCCGGCATCGGGCGATTACGCTCGCCGGACCGTCGACGAGTTTCGCGCCAAACTCGCGGCCCGTCCGGACCTTTACGACAAGGTCGTCGTCACCACTCTCGCCGCCCCGCCTGCAAGCAACGCGATCGCGCCCGCTGGCTCGGCTGACCTGGTCGTGACGTCCTGCAATCTGCACAACTGGATGATGTTCGGCTGGCAACGCGAGGCGTTCGCAGCGATGCACACGGCATTGAAGCCGGGCGGCATGCTCGGTGTCGTCGAGCATCGAGGCGATCCGCAACGGCCGCAGGATCCGAAGGCCGCCTCGGGCTACGTCAACGAGCAGTACGCGATCGACCTGATCGAGAGCGTCGGTTTCAAGCTGGTCGGCCGCTCCGAGATCAATGCGAACCGTAAAGACACGAAGGATTACGAGAAAGGCGTGTGGGCCCTGCCGCCGACGTTCGCGGCGGGCGACAAGGATCGCGAGCGTTACGCCGCGATTGGCGAGAGCGACCGGTTCACGCTGAAGTTCGTGAAGGTGGCCCAATGATGCGCCTCGCGCTCATCGCTTGCTGCGCGCTCGTTTGCTCTGCGCAGGCTGAAGAGAAGGATGCGAAGCCGGCAACACCGACCGAGACGGCGGCGGCCACAGCGCTCAAAGCGAAAGGCCGCATCCGCCTGCTCGGCGCCGAAGTGCCGCCGGGCACGAGCAAGCGTCTCACCTGGACCAGCGCGACGGGGATGGAAGGATTCGTCGTGCCGGTGCCGGTCATCGTGCTCAACGGCAAAGGCCCCGGCCCGGTGTTGTGCCTGACCGCAGCAGTGCACGGCGATGAGCTCAACGGCATCGAAGTCACCCGACGCGTGCTCAAGGATGTCGATGTCGAAGAGCTGAACGGCGCGGTCATCGGCGTGCCTATCGTGAACATCGAGGGCTTTTACCGCGGCACGCGTTACCTGCCCGACCGTCGCGATCTGAATCGTTACTTTCCCGGCAACCCGAAAGGCAGCGCCGCGACGCGCATGGCGCATTCGTTCTTCACCGACGTCGTGAAGAACTGCTCGGCAGTGGTCGATCTGCACACCGGCTCTCTCAACCGCACGAATCTGCCGCAGGTCCGCGCCGATCTGCGCCTGCCGCAAGTTCAGCGCATGACGCAGGCGCTCGGCGCGACAGTGGTTCTGCATAGCGTCGGTGAGAAGGGCTCGCTCCGGCGCGCCGCAACCGAAGCTGGCATCCCGACGGTGACGTTCGAGATGGGCGAGCCGATGCGCGTGCAGCCCGAACAAGTCGAGCACGGCGCGAAGGCGATCGAGACGCTGATGTACTCGCTCGGCATGACCAAGCAGCGGCGCTACTGGGGCGACCCGGAGCCGGTGTATTACGCGTCGAAGTGGGTGCGCGTCGATCACGGCGGCATCCTGTTTTCGGACGTCGCGCTCGGCGAGCGCGTCAGCGAGGGCGAGTTGCTCGGCGTGGTCACCGATCCGATCTCGAACCAGCAGCATCGCATCTACGCGCCGATCAGCGGCCGCGTTCTCGGCATGGCGCTCAATCAGGTCGTGCTGCCGGGATTCGCTGCTTATCGCATCGGCACCGCCACGTCGAAGTCCGACGCCGCGATCCAGTCCGGCGAAGATGCCGGCGACGACACTACCGAAGACGAAGCGACACCCGAGGACGAAGACGCGCCGCCGCGCGGCTGAGCCCTTCTGAAGAAAGGATAGAGCTCGTGGAGAAACTGACGTTCACCGGCTTCCTCTTGCGCGCGGCATTCGCGCTGGCGCTGGTGCTGCTCACTTACAACCCGAGCGGCTTTTCGTTCGTACACATGCTGAAGACGGGCTTTCCGGCGGTCACGCCGCTCGAAGCGGTGCTCGGTCTGCTGCTGCTGATCGGCTGGTTCGTGTTCCTGCGCGCGACGCTGCACTCGATCGGCCCGCTCGGCATGGTGCTGCTGCTCGCGTTTTTCGCCGCGCTCATCTGGCTGATCGTGTCGTGGGGCTGGGTGACGCTCTCGAACACCAGCGCGATCGTCTGGATCTCGCTCATCGTGCTGTCGCTGATCCTGGCAGTCGGCATGTCGTGGGCATCGCTGTATCGGCGCTGGTCCGGCCAGGCGACGGTCGAGGACACGGACGACAATTGAGATGACCGAGGTCAAACACGTCTTCGCCGGCCGCGTCATCGAAGTGAACGTCGAGCGCGTGCAGCTGCCGAACGGCTCGATCGCCGAGCTGGAAATCATCAAACATCCGGGCGGCGCCGCCATCGTTGCGATCGACGAGCGCAATCGCGTCTGCCTGCTGCGTCAGTACCGTTACGTCGCCGGCGGTTGGATCTGGGAATTGCCCGGCGGCAAGATCGACAATCGCGAGCCGCCGCTCGACACCGCACGCCGCGAGCTCGAAGAAGAAGCGGGCATGCAGGCCGGCGCGTGGCGCCCGCTCGGGGATTACCTGACCTCGCCCGGCGTCTTTACAGAAGTCGTTCATCTCTTCCTCGCCACGCAGTTGACCCCGCTGCCCCGGCGTCCCGAAGAGCACGAGGTCTTCGAGGTCCACTGGCGGCCTTTCAGCGACGTGCTGCAGATGGCGCGCTCCGGGGAGCTCCGCGACGGCAAATCGCTCGTGGGCGTTTTCCGGGCCGCTGAGCACGTGTCTGTCGGCGCCTAGACACACTGCGCAATCCCTGTCGATGGGGCTGACAGCCGCGCTGAGCCATTCGGGTACTGGTTCACACTTTCGCGCCTTGTTGCGCGACCCGCAGCGCACTTCAATAACAGCTCTGCGACATACAATTTACCGGCCTGATTTCAGGATGAAGCTGCCTTGAAAGACGAACTGAAAAAGCTGGGTTTGCGACTGCGGCCGCGCGTGGTGCCGCCGCGCCAGCAACAGCCCGGCAAGCCGGGCCAGATCGCGTTCGACGATCGCGGTAACGCTGTCTACGAGTGGCAGGGCGACGGCCTGAACGAAGAGGGCGAAGCCGGCGAGCGTGCGCGCGACAAAGCGTTGGCGCACCCGGGCCTGGCGATCGTCGACGACGAAGTGCCGGCAAATGCGCCGATCCGTTCGAATCCGAAAGGGCTGCGCCACGGCTACAACCCGTACGAGAGCGGGCTGCTCGCCAAGAAGGGGGGCAGCAAGAAGAAGGATCTGCGCGAGCTGTCGAAGTGGATGGAAGCGAAGAAGAACGCGAAGCCGAACGGGCATGAAGAATAAGAAGTCGGGCTGAAGCCCGACCTACGGCGCGCTAAACAGCCAACTGTCTGATTTTTTCCTGGTGGCTGCGGCGGAAGAAGCGGCGCAGCTCTGCCAACCATAGCTCGGGGCGCTGACGGCGCACTCTCAAAAATCGTTCTTCCAGCGAGCGGCAGAAGCGTGCCGCGTGACGATTCGCCTCCTGGTACCGGCGCCGGCTGATTTCATCCAGCTCCGGCAGAAAGCTCACGGCGTGAAACAGCCGCGCGTGCAGCGCGCCCGGAAAGCGGCCGGCCTGTTGCCGAGTCATCAACGCGACGGCGCTTGCGTACTTGTCGACTTCGGCCTGCAGCTCCAGCTCCAGCAGCGACACGTTGCGGCCGCGCGCAAGGCTCCAGACCAGGTAGTGAAAGTGGCTGACGCCTTCGAGCGCCGTGCAGAAATCGGCCAGGTTGTCCTCGTCGAGCGCGTCCAGCGGATCGCGCTGCTCGAGCCGCTCCAGCACTCCGCGATCGAGAAACAAGCCGAGCCGCACGCCCTGCGCTTCCTCGACCACGTAAACCTGCTCGTCGGCCGCGTGCCGGGATCCCGCCCCGACCGCGGCGTGCAGCCGCCGCCGATCGCTCAGCAGGAAGTCCTGCACGTCTTCGTGAACGGGTGCGTCGTACAACTGCGCCAGCAAAGTTTGCATGCGGCGCAGGAGCTGCATGTCAGTGCTCCTTGCGCGCGCTCTGCAAGACCGGCGCAACGCCGAGGCGCTGCAGGATCGCGAATGCGCGCGGACTGCCGGTCTTGATCCAGATCTCGTACAGCCGCAGGATGTCCTTGTCGGTGTGCGTGTGCGCCATCTCCGCGACTTCGTTGAGCACGTCGACGAGGCGCTGGAATTTCTGCGCGAGCTCGAGGAACACCGCCGCGAACGCCTGGCCGCGCAGCGAGCCGCGCAGGTTGTCGGCGAGCGTGCCGTAGGCGCGGCCGCCCATCGCGATGTGATAGTCGATGTCGACCAGCTTGCGCGCGAAGCTCTGCGCGAAGAAGCCGGCGACGAACAGCGAGACGTCGCCCAGCCGGCGCAACGCGTCGTCGCGCTGCTGCGTCGAGGACGCGTCGGCAGCGTCGGCGAGCATGCGGGCCAGGGGTTTGAGACGGATGCCCTCGGGCGTGCTCTCGTAGAGCTCCTCCGAGCGGGCGAACATGGTGAGCACGTTGACGACGTAGTGTTCGGTATGGTCGTCGACGTCGACGCGTTGCTTGCGCAACGCCGTCTGCACCGAGTCGTGAAAGAACTCGCGCAGGTTCGTGACTGCAACGAGTGGGTTAGAGACCTCGTGCTCCTCCATCGCCTGACACCTTTTTGACGCGACTGATCGCCATGACCTTCACATTCAGAATCCG
>DATENH010000033.1:0-7478 GCA_035275145.1 Steroidobacteraceae bacterium
GATATCCATCATGGGTTCGTCTTCACCGCCGCCGCCAACACTCATCGCCATAGCGAATTCACCCCTGCAAAACTAGTACTGACTGCCTTGCGGCCCGGGCTCCGTGATGAAGCCCACTTTCTGGATGCCGGCCCGCTGCGCCGTGAGGATCACGCGCCCGACGAACTCGTAGCGCGTCCTTTCATCGGCGCGCACGTGCACTTCGGGCTGCGGCTTCTGGACCGCAGCGCTCTTCAGGCGCTCGAGCAGCGTGTTGGTGTCCGGAATCAACGTCAGATTCCAGAAGATCTGCCCGTCCTGGTTGATGGAGATGTTGACGTTCTCCGGCTTGGTCTGCGTCGCGAGGTTGCGGACCCTCGGCAGCTCCAGCGGCACCGTGTGCGTGATGACCGGAATCGTGATCATGAAGACGATCAGCAGCACCAACATGACGTCCACCAGCGGCGTCGTGTTGATCTCGGACATCGCCCGCTCGTCTTCCTCGGCGGGCGGTGCATTCATTGCGGCGTAGGAACTCATTGAGCGGCTCCGGTCGGCGACGCGCTTACTTGCGAACCGCCGCGCCCGCGGCCGGACGCGCTGCAGCCGGCGCGCCGCTGTCGACACGCGCACCGCTCACGAGATACGAGTGGAGGTCGGCGGCGAAGTAACGCAGCTTCTCGATGATGTCCTTATTGCGGCGCAACAGCCAGTTGTAGCCCATGACGGCCGGCACGGCGACGAACAGACCGATGGCGGTCATGATCAGCGCTTCGCCGATCGGGCCCGCGGTCTTGTCGAGGCTCGCCTGGCCGGCGAGGCTGATCGCGATCAGTGCGTTGTAAATGCCCCAGACCGTGCCGAACAGTCCGATGAACGGAGCAGTCGAGCCGGTAGTGGCTAGCACAGCGAGACCGCCTTGCAGGCGGTTGGCAATGCTGTCGACCGAGCGGTGCAGCGACACCGTGATCCACTCGTGCAGCGGGATCTGGTCGGTGAGGCGACCCTCATGGTGCTGGGCGGCGCGGATGCCGTCCTCGGCGATCATCTTGAAGGCGTTGTCCTTGCCGCTGAGCTTGGCGATGCCATCGCGCAGGTTGCCGGCCGTCCAAAAGCCCTTCTCGACTTCCTTGTAAGCCTTGCGAATCCGGCGCTGGTCCCACAGCTTGGTCAGCATGATGTACCAGGAAGCGAAGGACATGATGACCATGATGGCGAAAACCGATTTGGCCACGACGCCGCCCTGGGCGAGCATCTGCTGAATGCCAAACGGGTTATCTGCAACGACTTGAGTTGGTTCGGCCATGGGAGCGCAATCCTCTACTGTTAAAGCTATGACCTGAGTCTGTGGGTTGAGTTCTTGGAATCCGCGGCCGGATTCCGTCAGTCCGTCAGCTTAAATGTGACGGCGAACTGCCCCCACATCGGTACCGGTTTACCGTTCTCGGTACCAGGGACCAAGCGCCACGAGCGCTTGACCTCTCGTATCGCGGCTTCATCCAGACGCGGGAAACCGCTCGACTGTTTCACCTTCGCCTCGCCGACACGGCCGGTCTCGAGCACGTAGACCTCGAGAATCACGGTGCCGGCTTCACCGGCGCGGCGTGACGAAGGCGGATATTCGGGTTGCGACAGCGGCCGGCGCGCATCGGACTTCGGCGCGGTGCGCGCGACTGCGACGGGTGCTGCGACCGGCGGCGGCGGCGCCGTCGGGCGCACGTTCGTGACGGTCTGGATCGCAGTGGAGTTGGTGCTCTCGACCGGGATGTCGATCGACACTTCCGGCGGCGGCACGAATGGCGGCGGGGTCTCGATCTTCGGCGGCGGCGGCGGCGGCGGCTCGTCGGTCTTCGGCGCCTCTTCGATCATGCGGGTCTCGATCGGACCCAGGACCACGTCGACCAGGTGCTTCGACAGGCCCGAATTGAGTACGTAATACATCCCGAGGTGCAACGCGATGATCAGGAGGAAAACGAAGCCGCGTCGCGACAAAAACCCACTATCTTGTGCTGGTGCGTAAGGCATTCTGTTTCAGCTCGACAATTGCTCGACTGATATAAGCGCGGGGATCAGCTCAGCCCCGCAGACTTAGTGCGTAACCGCTTGTGTTCGTTCGATTGAGTATGCTCATAGCGGCATACAACCCCCGTTTCCCCGGGCCGAACGAGTAACGCCAGGAAGGAGTAGTCCGTAAATTCCGGATTGACGTTACAGTCATCGTAGACCGCAGAAACGCCGCGCAAGGTATAAAGTTTCGACGAGGAAGGCAAGCGCCGCGACAGAACGCGTCGGTCCTGCAGCGCATGCAGCGAACCCTCGGCAGCCCGCAACCGCCCCGCCGGGTTGTATGACACCACTAAAAAGTGCCGGTTCGAACACGATCAGCCGCCGACTTTAGTCTGTGCCGCGCAGCTGCGCATCGAGATGAGCAAGCTGCGCCGGTGTCCCGAGGTTGTGCCAGCGCCCTCGATACAGCTCGCCGCTGACGCGTCCCTGCCGGATCCACTCGAACATCAATGGTGCCAGCGGGAAGCGCTGTGGATGCCGGCCGGCGAAGAACTCCGCGCGCAACACACCGATGTTGGCGTATGTATGACGTGGCGCGCGGTCGAGCAGCCGCCCGTTCTCGATGCCGAAATCGCCCTGCGCCTTGAAGTCCGGGTTCGGCACGAGCACGAAGTGCGCCAGGTCGTCGCGAGCGAGCCGGTCGATGCACGAATCGAGTGCGAATTCGGTCCAGATGTCGCCGCTGATCAGCAGGAACGGCTCCGCGCCGAGCAGCGGCAATGCTGCGAAGATGCCACCGCCGGTTTCGAGCGCGCCCGCGGGCTCTTCGCTGTAACGAATCTGCACGCCGAAGCGCTCGCCGCCGCCCAGCGCACTGCGGATGAGCTCGCCCTGCCAGGCGAGGTTGATGACGATCTCAGTGATCCCCGCGCGTGCCAGCGCCTCGAGGTGATACTGGATGAGCGGCTTGCCGCCGACTTCCAGCAGCGGCTTCGGCTGCGTGTCGGTGAGCGGGCGCATGCGTTCGCCGCGCCCCGCGGCCAGGATCATGGCGCGCATTCAGCCTCGTGCGCGCGCAGCTTCGAGTGCCGGAAGCACGCGTCCTTCGATCAACGACTGCAGGAACTGCAGCTCGCGATAGGCACCGCTCGCGCTCCGCACGTAGTTCAGCGTGCGGGGAATGTCGTTCAGGTAGCCCGGCTTGCCGTCCCGGTGCCACAGCCGCGCGAAAATGCCGATCGCCTTGAGGTGCCGCTGCACCCCCATGAAGTCGAACCAGCGCAGAAATTCGCTCTCGTTGCCACCGACGGCAACGCCCGCGCTCTGCGCGGCCGCGCGAAACTGCAGAGCCCAGGCGCGCACGCGCTCGGCTGGCCAGGCGACATAGCAGTCTCGCAGCAGTGACACGAGGTCGTACGTCACCGGTCCGTTGACCGCATCCTGAAAGTCCAGGATCCCCGGGTTGGGACCGTGGCGCGCGCCATCGCCAACCATGAGATTGCGCGAGTGGTAGTCGCGGTGGACGAAAACGCACGGCTGTTGCAACGCTGTCTCGCTCAGGACATCGAACACACCCGCGAGCGCCACCGCCTCGTCGCCCGACAACGTCAGACCGAGATGCCGGCCGCAAAACCACTCCGGAAACAGGCCCATTTCCCGGCGCAGCAACGCATCGTCGTAGGGCGGCAGCCGCGCGGCATGCCCGCCCCCGCGCGACTGGATGCGCACCAGCGCATCGATGGCGTCCGTGTAGAGGCGGTCGGCGTCGCCGCGCGCGTCGAGCTCCATCAGATACGTCTGCGAGCCGAGATCGGAATTCAGCAGGAAGCCCTCCTCGTCGCTGCGCTCGATCACTCGCGGCGCGTTGACGCCGACGTCGACGAGCATCGAGGCGATGCGGATGTACGGCTCCATGTCTTCCTTGGCAGGCGGCGCATCCATCGCTATCCAGGTGTCGTTGCCGCGAGCTACGCGGAAGTAGCGACGGAAGCTGGCATCCGCCGAAGCCACGGTTACCTGGAAATCGCGCGTCCCGAACAGCTTCGCCAGCCAGTTTTCGAGTTGTTCGAGGCGCAAATCGCGCGCGACCGTGCCGGCGTGAGAGGAAGATGACACGTTGATCGGTGCTCCCGGGATGAAGCGCTCATTATAATCGCAGCCGATGCAGGCACCGGGTCCGGAAAAATCCATTCGCGAACGAGCACGGCGCAGCACGCTGCCCATCGCGACCATCGCAGCCATAGCTGCATGTCTTACCGGCAACGCCGCCGCCGCTGAGGACGAGAATAGTTGTCCTGCTCCGGTCCGGGCCAGCGGTACCGCCAGGCCGGCCGCACACGAACAACCCCAGCCTGGACTCACCGATGCGCCGATCGAATACGAGGCCGACGGTGTCGAGGCCACGCGCGACGGCCAGTACCTGCTCCAGGGCGATGTGCTCCTCACGCAGGGCGAGCGCACGCTGAAGACGCGCAACGCCCGGTACAACACCCAGGAGCAGCGGATCGACGTCGACGAGAACGTCGAGTATGCCGACCCGAGCCTGAAGGTGAGCGGCACCTCGGCCGAGGTCGATCAGGTCAACGGTGCCACCTTCGAAGGCGCGCAGTTCGAGCTCAAGGATCGCAATGCGCGCGGCTCCGCCAACCGCATTCAGGTCACGCGCGACAACGAGCTCAAGCTCGACGGCGTCCGCTACACGACCTGCCCGCTCGGCCGGGAAGACTGGATCATTCGCGCCAGCGACATCGACATCCGCCAGCGCGCAGGGCTCGGCTTCGGCCGCGGCGTGCGACTGGACTTCAAAGGCGTGCCGATCCTCTACACGCCGTTCATCTCGTTCCCGGTCGGCAACCAGCGCAAGTCGGGGTTCCTGTTTCCGACCATCGGCACCTCCACGCGCAGCGGCTCCTCGCTCGCGGTGCCGTGGTACTGGAACATCGCGCCGAACTACGACGCGACGTTCGTGCCGACGTGGTTCTCCAAGCGCGGCGGCAAGCTCGACAGCGAGTTCCGTTACCTGGAAAATCTCGGGCGCGGCACGCTCGAGACCGAGTACCTGCCCGACGACAAGGAATTCGGCGACTCGCGCCACTACGTGCACTTCGTCGACCGCTCCGACCTCACCGATACGCTGCGGCTCGACATCGACGCGGCGAACGTCGGCGACAGCCAGTGGTTCGAGGACTTCGGCCTCGGGCCGGAGGGCACGAGCATCAGCTACCTGGAGCGCACCGCCAGCCTCACGTATCTGACGCAGCACTGGCTCGCGGTGCTGCGCGCGCAGAATTTTCAGACAATCGACGACATCGGCATTCCTCCGGAGCTGCGCCCGCACACGCTGCGGCCGCAACTGGCGGTGCACGCGGGCTTCCCCAACCAGTTCGCAGGACTGGAGTTCGGTCTCGACATGGAAGTGGGTGACTTCGTGCACAACTACGCGGACCTCGTTACTACCGGCTGGCGCATGGACGTCGCGCCGGAGGTCCGCCTGCCGCTGCGCGGCGCCGGCATGTATCTGGAGCCGGCAGCGAGCTGGCGCTACACGGCCTATCGACTGGATGACACGAGTCCGCGGCCCGACGGCGACTCGCCGAGCCGCTCGGCGCCGATCCTCAGCCTGGACGGCGGCCTGGTCTTCGAGCGGCCGACGGGCCGGCACGGTCAGCGCCTGCAGACACTCGAGCCGCGGTTCATGTACCTGTACGTGCCTTTCCGCAATCAGAACGACTTGCCAGTCTTCGATACGGCAGCCGCGGATCTGAACCTGGTACAGCTGTTTCGCACCAACCGCTTCGTCGGCGCCGATCGTCTGAGCGATGCGAATCAGATCAGCGTCGGCGTCACTTCGCGGCTGCTGGACGCGGAGGACGGCAAGCAGTTCATCTCCGGCACGATCGGTCAGACGTATTACTTCGAGCCGCCGCGCGTAGCGCTGCCAGGCGAAGTCCTGAGCGCTAACGAGGTCTCGGACATCATTGCGGAACTCGACGTCACCGCGTTCGGCAATTGGAACGTCGGCATGGGCGTGCAGTACAACCCGAACGAGACCCGCTCGGAAAAAGGCGACGTGCAGGTTCAGTACAAGCCCGCGTACGACCGTGTGGTCAACGTCGGCTACCGCTTCCGCCGCGGCAACATCGAGCAGGTCGACGGCTCGCTGGCCTGGCCGATCGGCAAGGACTGGAGCGCCTACGCGCGCATGGTGTACTCGCTCGAGGACCAGAAATCGCTGGATCAATTCGCCGGGCTGGAGTACCGCTCGTGCTGCTGGCGACTCCGCGCCGTGGCGCGCCGTTACGTGAGCGACCGCACCGGCGACACCGACACCAGCTTCCTGGTACAGCTTGAACTTAATGGCCTTTCCAGTGTCGGAGTGGGCGCCGATGCTTTTCTGGAGCGGTCGATTCGGGGATACTCGGCCGGGCCGCCAGAACCTTAGAAATCGCCCTGGAAATTCAACGCCTACCACTGCCGATGCACCTCCTACGCGCACGCACTTACGCCCTAATTTCAGGCTTGATCGTGGGACTGGCGCTCGCCGGCAGCACGGTCTTCGCCCAGACGCGCGAGCTGTCCAGCAGCGGTGTGCTGCTCGATCGCATCGCGGCCGTGGTCAACGACGGTGTCGTCCTCGTCAGTCAGCTCGATGCGCAGACCGACGAGATCACCCAGCGCTTGCGCCAGCAGAAGACCGAGCTGCCGCCGCGCAACGTTCTGCGCCGGCAGATCCTCGAACGGCTGATCGTCGAAGAGATCCAGATTCAGCGCGCCAACCGGCTCGGCATCGAAGTCTCCGAGGAAATGCTCAATGGCGCGCTGGAGGACGTCGGCAAGCGCAACAACATTCCATTCCCCGACCTGCCGCGCGCGCTCGCACAGCAGGGCATCGACTATCGCGATTACCGTGACGAGATCCGCCGGCAGATGACGCTGCAGCTCCTGCGTCAGCGCGACGTGATCGGCCGCATCAACATCTCGCCGCGCGAGCTCGAGCAGTTCATGGCGCGGCAGCAGAACGCGCCCGACCAGAACACCGAGTACAACATCTCGCACATCCTGATCTCCGTGCCGGTCACGGCCTCGCCCGAGCAGATCGAGACGCGCGAGCAGCGCGCCAAAGAGGTGTACGACAAAGCGAAGGCCGGCGAGGACTTCGCGCAGCTCGCGGTGACGTACTCCGAGAGCAGCACCAACATCGAAGGCGGCTCGCTCGGCTGGCGCCGCGGCCCGCAGCTGCCGTCGATCATCGCGGACAAGATTCAGCAGATGAAGGCCGGCGAAATCTCCGAGCCGATCCGCACGCCCAGCGGCTTCCACCTGTTCCGCCTGAACGAAACGCGCGGCGGCGAGCAGCAGGCGGTGGTCGCGCAAGTGCACGCGCGTCACATCCTCCTCAAGACCAACGAGCTCGAGGACGACCAGACGGTACAAACGAAGCTCTCCAACATCCGCGAGCGCGTCCTGACCGGCGGCGAAGACTTCGGCGCGAT
>DATENH010000034.1:0-2528 GCA_035275145.1 Steroidobacteraceae bacterium
GTGAAGCGGCTGGTTCAGACCTGCGACCTGATCCTCGTCGTCGGCTCGCCGACCAGCTCGAACTCGAACCGTCTGCGCGAGATTGCGCAGAAGGCCGGGATTCCGGGCTACCTGGTCGACGGACCCGAGGATCTGCGGCGCGAGTGGTTCGAAGGCAAGCAGACCATCGGTGTGACCGCCGGCGCCTCCGCGCCGGAGATTCTGGTCGAGCGCGTCGTCGCTCGAATCCGCGAGTGGGGCGGCGCTGCGCCGGTCGACGTCATCGGTCAGCCGGAGAACGTGGTGTTCAGTTTGCCGCGCGAGCTGCGGGCTGTTACTCGGACGGCGTCACGCGAATAACGTACGAGGCAGTGCCGGCGTTCGCTGCCGACCAGCTCACTGCGATCACGTAGGTTGGCGGGCTCGTGAGAGTGTCCCGCGAGATCGTACCCAGCCCGCTCGGCAGCTTGCGTTCGACTTCGTCTTCCCAGCACGCTGCTTCGCGCGCCGCGACGTCCTGCGGAAGTGTCGGCTTGGTTGGCTGTTCGCATAGCACGCCTATCGTCGTCGCGAAACCGGCGTGACCCTCCTTGGTGTCGCGGATGCGCGCCGCAATCTGTTCCGCGAGCTCTGCGGCTTCGCGATGCAGCTGCGCCTCGGGATTCGTGTGCACTTGGTCCGAATACAACGCGGCAATGCCGATGATGCCCACTGCCATGACCAGCAGCGCGGCGAACACTTCGGCGATCGTGAAGCCGCGCGAGCGCCTGAGCAAAAGTGGACCCTCTTTGTGAGCCAGCCGCGATCATCGCTATCCTGACGCGCAGCGTAAAGGCTTGCCCGCGGCATCGCGCTGTGCGACGCGCGGCCGGCCGGTGTGGCTGATGATGATCGCGCGTGCCTCGGCGGAGCCGCGCGCGTCGCAGAACACGATCGTGCCGTTGACGACGGCCTGCGTGACCGGTCGAAACGAATACGCGCGACGGTTCGAGGTGATCGACATGCCGGGCCAGCCCGCTGAGCTCAGGAGCAGCGGCTCCGCGGCGTCACGCGCCGGTGGGTCGTCCCGGTCGCTATTTACGAACACGATCCAACCCGTGTTCCAGTCCGCGCCCGCGCCGCACTGCTGCCCGTCGCTGGAATGGCACACGCTCACGATCTGCGCCCGCGTGATCGCCTCGGAGCGGGCCAGGAATATCGTATGCAGGAATCCGTTCACCGCAGCCGTGCGCCGGCTGTTCCAATGGAGCGACTGCAAGCTCGGGGCAGCCAGCGTCGTGAGCACCGCGATGACAGCCAATGCCATGAGCACTTCCAGCAATGTCGTCCCGGCCGCCTTGCACATCCCTTTGCCTGCGCGGATCCACCGGCGGTCACCTTACGTCGCGTCGGCCAGGGAGGAGTCGGGCTTTTTTACGCCTTTTGCCTGGATTCTCGCCTCCGGCCGGGGGTCGCGCTATGCTCAGCCATCGCACCGGTACGAGGCGCAATCGTGAGCTCCCAGCAACCCACACGGGCGCTGTCCCGCGAGCACATTGTCGAGCAGCTCCATGCCCACGGCTTGAAGCCGACCGAGCAGCGCATTCGCATCGCCGAGCTGCTGATGAGCGTGCCGACGCACATGACGGCAGAGCAGATCCTCGCGGCCGTGCGCCGCGGCGGCGAGCGCGTCTCGAAGGCGACCGTCTACAACACGCTGAAGGTGCTGGCGCAACGCGGGCTGGTGCGCCAGATCCACCTCGACCCGGAGCGCTCGGTCTACGATTCCACCCGAACGCCGCATCATCATTTCCACGACGTCGAGACCGGCGAGCTGCGCGACATCGATCCGAACGACATCGCTTTCAGCCGCTTCCCGGCCCTGCCCGAGGGCATGGAAGCCGAGGTCGAAGTCGTGATCCGGCTCAGGAAAAAGCGCGGTTAGCCCGCGCTACCCGCTCCGGACATCTTCCCTTATACTTCCGCCCCCTCGCCGGGGTAGCTCAGCTGGTAGAGCAGCGCATTCGTAATGCGCGGGTCGGGAGTTCGAATCTCTTCTCCGGCACCACTGTCAGACGCAAACGCCGCGCCCAAATCGATGACCAGGGCGCGGCGTTTGCTTGTGGGCTGTCCGTGACTGCAAGACCGCACCGAAACAAGTCGCAGCGGCGGCTGACGCCGGCCCGCATGTTCATTTACCGGATCGCGGCGTTGTTCGCCTACATCATCATCGAGATGCTCTGGCGCACGTCTCGGCTGCGCTTCGTCAACCTCGAGCGCCTGACGACGCTGGTTCGTGAGCAGGGCGCCGTCGTGCCCGTGTTCTGGCATCAGCACCTGCTGATGTGCGCGCGTTTCATCGCCGACCGCCGAGCGGAGCTGAAGACCGGATTCATGATTTCGCCGTCGGTCGACGGCCAGGCGCCGACGATGCTCGCGGGACTTTACGGCGCCCACGTCGTGCGCGGCTCGGGTTCCTACACTGGCATGCGCGCGGTGCGCGGCGTTTATCAGGCAATCGTCAAGGACGGCATTTCTCCCGGCATCACGCCGGATGGGCCGCGCGGACC
>DATENH010000035.1:0-35458 GCA_035275145.1 Steroidobacteraceae bacterium
TGATCCGAGTTGTAGTACTCCCACTCGCTGTAGCGACCGGCCAGGATAATGTCGTGCTCGGCGAGCCAATCGCGCACGATGGCTACGTTTTGCTGCCGAGCGTGGTCGTAGACGACGTAGGCATATGGCATGTCGACTTGGTTGCGCGCCAGGATCTGGTCGTCCGGACGCAGGATGCCGACCTTGATGCAATCGCGGATGCAGCGGTCGATGAGCGCGTCGTGATCGCAGGGCAAGGGTTTGGTGGGTGAGTAGGTGATCTCGCAGGTCAAGCCGAATCCGCCCGGCGGATTGCAATGCGGGCTGGCGTTGCCCTGCACGAAGATGCGATGAAAAACGCTGTCTTCGGGATAGTAGATCCAGTGCTTGTCGGTGACCTTCTCGCGTGCCACGCCGATGTTCACGCAGCGCACGGACACGTGTCGCAACTTTCGCACGGCAGCGCGCACTTCCTCCGGTGCTTCGCGGCCGATCATGTTGATCAGCTTCGGCAGGGGTGCGGTGCTGATGAGCTTCTCGTACCGATAGATGGCGCCGTCCGCGAGTTGGACCTTGTGTGCCTGCGGAAAGACGCGTGTCACCATCGCGTTGGTACGCAGCTCGCCTTCGAGCAGCGGCAGGAAACCGTTCATCAGTGCGCTGAACCCGCCACGCAGCGGATACCCGAAGCGCGCATTGGGTCCCACGGGCTTGCCAATGGGACGCAGTGCTCCTTCGATCATCTCTTCGAGATCGGGCAGGGGGACGCGGCCGCCGAGCCATGAGGTTTCCATCTCCGCAAGCGGCACTGTCCAGAGCTTGCGGTTGTAGGGAATGGCGAAGTGCTTCGCCACGCCTGCGCCCCAGACCTTGTAAATGAATTCCTCGAAATTTCGCGGCTCGCCGCTGCTGGCGCGCGCCGCTCGATTGCCGGAGACCAAAGGTGCAGTGGCTTCCGCGATTCCGTCAGCGCAGCAGTCGGTGATCGACTCGGCTTTGCCAATGCATACGGAACTATTGTTCGCAGCCGCGGGCGCCGCTGCCTTGTCGTGCAACTTCCCGAAGCGCGCCTCAATTGCCCCGACGATACACTCTTTCAACACTTCTACCGGCAACCCATATAGCGCGCCCTGAAACGGATAGCGTGTGTAGATGCCTTTGCTGTAGATCCAGGCCTCCCGCTCCTGCCAGTGCACGTTGTCACCGAGGAGCTTGCGGTAGAGCTCATGCACGTATGGATCGTTCGAGAACATGATGTGCCCGGCATAGTCGAACGTGAAGCCGTGGTCCTGTACCGAGCGGCACCATCCGCCAACCGTGGAATTCTGTTCGAGGAGCAAGCTGCCTTGACCCAGGTGATAGGCCGCGCTCAGGCCGGTCGGCCCTGCGCCAAGGACGACCGTGGAATAAGTGCCGGCCTCACGTGTCGGGATGGGCGACGCATCGACATGATGCGCGGGCGCCTTCGGAGTCGGGAGTCGCTGCGGCGGCGTCGCACGAGCATGGCGGGCATCCTCCAGCAGTACGCGCATCGCCGTCGCTGTCTTGTCCCACGAAGTCTGAGCGAGCGTTGCGCGCATGCCGGCGAGGCGTCGATGACGCTCGGCCTCGTCAGCATGCAAAGCAGCCTCGCAAGCCGCAATGAACCCAGCCGGAGTTCGCGAGATGTAGACGATGTCGCCGTACGGTCCGACCACGTCTGTGATCGGCGTGCTGACGATGGGCTTCTCCGCGGCCATGTACTCCAGAGTCTTGGTCGGACTGATGAACCGGGTTGCGTCGTTCAGCGCAAAGGGCTGCAGACAGACGTCCCAACCCGCAACGAAGCGCGGCAGATCTTCGTAACGCTGCTGGCCGAAGTAGTGGATATTCGAACGGCGCGGCAACGCGGACGAATCGATCTTGGCGTGCGGTCCAACCATTGACACCTGCCAATCCGGCCGCGCGGCCGCAGTTGCATCGATGAGGTCGAGATCGAGCCGTTCGTCGATCACGCCGAAGTAACCGAGGCGAGGTCGTGGCAGTCCCTGTTGGAGCGGATGATCGTTGGCGGGGTCCTGCGCAAGACCGAAGTGTGCAGCATCGACGCTGCTAGGGAAACAATGCACGGAGGGGTGCCGATCGCACTTGGCGCGATACAGGCTCGGGCCGCCCGTGAATACCACATCGGCGATCTTCAGGAGGCCGCGCTCCCGCTGCAGTAGCTGGCGGGGAGCATTGCGGAAGGCCGAGAGCTCGTCCATGCAGTCGTACACCACGACTCTTGGCGCGAGGTCCTGCATAAGCGGCAGGGCCATCGGCGAGTAGAACCACACCGCATAGTCACGGATCTGCTCACGCTGCATCAGCTCGAGCAGCATTTGCTGCAGAATAGGGATTTGATCGTCGTGGAAGCCCGGGCTCGTCAGCGTGGAATGCGGCCGGCACACTCGCACATTGTGCGCGGGCACGTTGATCTGCAGATGCTGCTGCGGAGCTCCGGTGACCGGTTCCTCGAAAAAGAAGACGCGATAGTGCTGGGCAAGGCGCGTCAGCACGTGCTGTGGACGCTGGAATACGAAATCCCAGCGCAAATGCGAGAAGACGATGATCGATTGCATGGATTCCCCCGGCTTGAGAACGATGCGCCGGGCAGGCTCCGCTAGGAGAGGCCGAGAGCTCATTCAACTGAACGTACATACATAACGTCGCCGGATCGTTTCAGTTGCAGTGTTGCTCCATCCACGTGAGTAGGGCTGCCGCTGACAGACAGCGAACGGGAAGATGCACTACTAATCGCACCACTGCGTACCTGCACCTTGGAGTCGCCAACTCTCATGTCTGTCAGCGCTTATCCCCGGCCGCAGTTGCGGCGTGCTCAATGGCTCAGTCTCAATGGACCGTGGCGTTTCGCATTCGACAACGAGCTGCGCTACACCGCGCCCGGGCAGATCGAGCGCTGGCCGCTGACCATCGAGGTGCCGTTCGCACCGGAGGCCCGCCGCAGCGGTATCGGGGATACGGGATTTCATCGCTCGTGCTGGTATGAGCGGGATTTCGAGTTCCGCACGGATGACGACGAATGTGGCCGTGTGATCCTGCACTTCGGGGCCGTCGACTATCACGCGCGCGTGTGGATCAACGGCGTCCCGGTAGCTGAGCACGAAGGTGGGCACACGCCGTTTTGTGCGGACATCACTCACGCGCTGAATCCGAACGGCGATCAGCGCGTGACCGTCCGCGTCGAAGACGATCCGCACGATCTGGAGAAGCCGCGTGGCAAGCAGGACTGGCGGCTGGAGCCGCACAGCATCTGGTATCCGCGGACCACCGGGATCTGGCAGACCGTGTGGCTCGAGCGCGTGCCGGCTGCATATGTCCGCAGCATTCAATGGACTCCGAACCTGGAGCGCTGGGAGATCGGCATCCACGCCTGCATCGGTGGCGGCGAGTTGCACGACCTGCAGCTGGCCGTGCGCTTGCAGTGCGGAGCGCAGGTCCTTGCTCACGATACCTATCAGGTCGTCAGTCATGAGGTGCATCGGCGCATCGCACTGTCCGATCCGGGTATCGACGACTATAGAAATGAGTTGTTATGGTCACCGGAACGGCCGACCTTACTGGACGCGGAAGTAAAGCTCCTGCGCGGCGGCGAAGTGATCGACCATCTGCAGTCCTACACGGCGCTGCGCTCGATCCGCACGCAACGCGAGCGGCTACTACTCAATGGCCGGCCGCTGAATATGAAGTTGGTCCTCGATCAGGGGTATTGGCCCGACACTCTGATGACAGCGCCGTCCGACGATGCCCTGCGCCGCGACGTCGAGCTCGTGAAGGAGATGGGCTTCAACGGCGTGCGCAAGCACCAGAAGATCGAGGATCCTCGCTATCTTTACTGGGCCGACAAGCTCGGGCTGCTGGTTTGGGAGGAGATGCCGAGCGCGTACCGTTTCACCCGCAAGGCAATCGCCCGCCTGGTGCGCGAGTGGAGCGAGGCGATCGAGCGCGATGCCAGCCATCCATGCGTGGTGATCTGGGTGCCCTTCAACGAATCCTGGGGCGTGCCTGACCTGGCGACTGTACCGGCAGCGCGCGACGCAGTGGCCGCGCTCTATCACTTGACGAAGACACTCGATCCGACGCGCCTGGTGATAGGCAACGACGGCTGGGAAAGCTCCGCAACCGACGTGATCGGCATGCACGACTACGACTGCGACCCGAAGCACCTGCGGGTTCGTTATGGCCCTGAGGTCAAGCCGCAGGAGGTCGTCGATCGACGCTGGACCGGCGGCAGGATCCTTACGCTGGACGGCTATCCCCACCGCGGCCAACCCATCTGCCTCACGGAATTCGGCGGCGTTGCGTACATCGACCCGCAGCGACATCGCGCCGGAAGCGAATGGGGGTATCAGTCAGTGGCTGATCGCGAGGAGTACGCGCAGCTCGTGACTGCATTGCTGGAAGTGGCGGACACCACGGCCATGTTCAGCGGCTTCTGCTACACGCAGTTCGCGGACACGTTCCAGGAAGCAAACGGTCTGCTCTACGACGATAGGACGCCGAAAATTCCGTTGCACCGGATCGCGGCAGCCCTCGCCGGACATCGGCCGCCGCAGCCGCCGATGTGATTTACGCAGCTTCCAGCTCAACTGTGAGTGCCCACTCGCGAACCTGTTCCGGGTACAACATTGCGTAGCGATCGTAGAGACTTACGGCCTCCGCCAGCGAATCCTGTGCGCCGATGCAGGGTTCCAGCGCCAGGTTGTAGTAAGGCTCGCCGCCGGTGCCGGTCCACCCGCCCGCGTTCAGCCACAGCGCGATTTGCGGAATTTCACCGACGTCGAAGCGCATTCGCAGTGCTCCATTGCGGGCGACCAGGCGTGTCCAGCCCTCGCGCAGCGGATCGCTCCAGATCTTGAACGCGATGCCAGCGTCCGGACCGGGAAGCGGATCGAGCGCTATGGAGTGAGCGTTCCGACGCACTGATATCGGCCACCGCAAGCCTGCATTTCCCGGCAAAGTAGTCGCCGGAGTCGCAGAGTAGACGTTGAAGGTTGCGGACATCGGAAATTCCAGCCGCATACCGGGTTCGATACTCAGCAACGGATGCGCGCTCCAGATGAAGGCAACTGCCTGAGTACCCTCGTTCCGGACCGAGTAGTGCAGATGGACTCGTGAGTTGTCGTCGGACAGCGAGAGTGTGCGCGTGAATTTGCAGGGCAGGCTGACGGCACGACAGGACGTCACGAGCTGAATGCACTCAGCATGGCGTCGCACATCGCTGCTCCACGCCTGGCACCAAAGGTCGCCGTGATCAGGCACCGCGCGGCCACGCCCGGGCTCCAGCGGGTACTGGCATGCAGCGACGGTCGGGAAGCATTCATCCCAACCGCCGGTGTCTGCCTTCTCTATATATGAGACGCCATACGGCTGGCGCGCCAGCGGCAGTCGATCCGATGTCCATAGCCACTCGCGACCATTGCGCAAATCCCGTAGGGAAAGAATCTTCGCGCCCAGCTCCGGCAGGACAGTGCATCCGATGAGGTCGTTGCCGAGCTCGATCGTTGGAAATCTACGGCTCATGACTGAGCTGAGTCTCAGCTCCGTCCTTTCCGGGCAGCGCGCTTGCCGCGCGGGCGCCACTCGAAGGGGGCTTTCGCGCAGGTGCTTCCTCCAGCGCGCCCTTCGGCCCAGCTTTGCCCGGATTGAGACCCGTCTGCTTCGACATGACTTCGCTCCTGGTGATGCGTCAACGTCGAGCGTGATGGACGGTTCCACATGCGCCGAAGCGCAGTGCGTTGAAGGAGGGAAACTGAGCGTGAGATCACACCCGCGCTCGTGGAAGAGGACAGCGACCGGGACGGGTCCGACGAACAGAAAGGATGAATCTGCGCACTTATCTGTCCGGCGGGTCCTTTGACTCAGCTGCAGGGTCGTCCGAAGGTGTCGATGGCGGACTCGTTTCGCTCAATGGGCCAGGCGCTGCATCGTGCGCAGCGGGCGTGTTCGCTGGATCTGTGCGCCCGCCCAACCCGTCGGCGTCACCCGGTCCATTACCGTCCGAGTTCGCGTCCTCCTTGGCGCAGCCCGATAATGCAAGCAATGTCCACGCCGCGACTGTGATGTGTCCTCTCACGTCTATCTCCCGTTAGGCTCGGTTCTCGCGCAGGCGACGACGGCTTTAGCGCGTGACTTGCGTGTTGCCATGGCTCAGATCCGTCGCGTTACTTCGGCATTCGTGGGTCACTGAGCTGAATCGTCGTGCCGCGTTGCCAGGCATCTGCCCCCGGATCAATTGGCGGTGCCTGAATGTCGGTACGATCTGCCGCCTTCGCTTTGCTATCGATGCCGAAGCGTCGATCCCGCGACTCCACCAGCGACGGATCGCTCTGCCCGTCGGCCGTGAAGCCCATCATTAACTGCGGCACACCGAGTGGCAGCCGAGCACCCGAGTCGGTATGCCAGGTATGCCACGTTTTGCCGTACGTATGGATCAGCTTCGCCATTAGCGCGTGCTCGGCCACTTGCGGAATGCCGGGCGCGATGAGCTGCCCCGACTTCACTTCGTGAACGTGGCTGTGCCATAGCGACTTCTCGGCTGGCGGCAGATCGCTGAACACTCGCTCACTCACTATGTACTCCAGGCCCATGAGCTTCGCGTCCTTACCATTGCCGTCGTAGATGACGCACTGGATCACGTCGTCGTTGAGCATGGCACAGTAATGATGTGCCTCCATCTGTTGCTCCATGCGGCCGTTGTAGAAGTGAAAGCCGTCAAGGTACGCGTTGATCGCACCGATAGGCGGCATTCTCTGGAGCGCTGCCGCACCGGCCTCGAGCGCCGCGGTTCGCGCGGACTTCTCGCTGCCCGGTGCTTCGACCGCAGAGCCGCTGTCCCCGCCTTTGCATGCGACCAGCAATAGTCCGACGCAAGCTGCTGCAAATATGCGCACTGAGCACGGCTCAACGTGGAGATGACCTCGCGCTGCGACATGTGGTTCGCCTCGAAGTCATGTCGATGCTATCTGGCTGTCGCGCGATCCCGCGTCGCGAGGTGATCACGATCTCTGCGCTTCAATCCAACCAATCCTGCCAGCCCGAGCAGGCCGAGCCAGCCCCACTCGCTATGGTCCTCGCGATCGGCAGTCTGCTGCGCCCCACGCGCTTGGTCGTCCGCCTGCTGGGCTGATACAACGAAGGGCGTGCTCGCGAGCATCGACACTACCAGCAACTTGATTGCTACGTTTCGCATCTCATCTCCTCAATGAACCGTACTGTGTGAACTTACAGTACTTAGTACGCGCGAGCTGAAGTGCTGTTCCTGTGAACCGCTCGACTTCGTATGCAGTTACCGAACTTCCTACTTGCGTGTACTCAGGCGTGCACGCGACAGCCTTCCTCACGCATGACCATGAGAAGAACGCGCAGGAGTGCAGCCGCGAAAGCGGCCATCCGCTTGCGGAGATGCCGCATCACGCATGCCGAGAAATTAGGAACGGGTTGCTCGCACGAGACGTTTGTCAAAGGCGAGCACAGAGTTGAACCTTATGAGCAGCGGGATTGAATCGCAGATCACAGCGCTAATCGCAGCGACGCTGCACGTGGATGAGGCGGTTATTCATCGCGACGCGAGCATCGCCGGTGACCTCGGTGCGGACTCCTTGGACTTTGTGTCTCTGATCTTGGCGATCGAAGATGAGTTGCACGTAGACATTCACGACGAGGACGCTGCAGAAATCCTGACGGTGGGGGAGCTGATCGAGTACGTCACGCTGGCGTGCGCGATTGCGGACCCTGCGGTCAGGGATCGCGGCGGGGATGGTGGCAGGACCATCGGCCTGCAATGAGCGCAAGTCGGGGCATTGCGAATGCAGGTCTCGAAGACCAGCAGGGCGAAGAATCGAATGACGCGGCCTGAGCTGCGTCTTCACAACGCCGCGTGAGCCACTTGTCCTGGGTCGGACGAATCGCGGCCCAGACCGCCGGAGTCAACGCGTGCCATTCGTATTCGAATGGGTTCGCTGTTGCGCTCGTCAGCGGGCCGAGATCGGCCACGCTAGCAGTCGTAGAACACCGCCACGTTGCAGAGCTTGCAGAAACGCAGTTCAGCCGCCGGCTGTGCGAGTACCGCCCAGCAAAGCTGCGGCCTGCGAATGAGCGTCGGCAGCCTTTTGGCCGTAAGAGAGTCTTCGGACCGCAGGCGACATCGTCGCTTGACGTGCGATGCGATGCCCGCTCAGCAGGGCGGCCGCGCTCGCGTGGGCATTGATCGCCGTTTCGGATACTGACGATGAGTGCTCCAGTGTCGTCGTAGCGGGCGTGAGCGGCCTACTGAGCAACGCAGCCGCCTGCATCTGCGCATCGGCAAGTGCTGCAGTCGTGACAAAGATCGCGGGGATCAGAGACAAGGGCAGTTTCATGGGAGTCCTCGTGGGGCTGAAAGGGATCAAGTGCGATGGAGTAGTTGCAACGCGTGTGCCACGCGCACTGGAGCGCGCGAACGCTGGGTGTCCCACAACCGTCCGTGGCTGGCCCGCAGTCGGCGGCTGCTCGCTGCAAGCAATTGCGGAATGTCATCGTGTGGCTGCGCTGTAGCGTGGCACATGGATTGCAGATCCACATGCCATGACTCGCGACAGCACTCGCTCATCCGTCGGTAATGGCGTTCCGCTCGCTGCGCTGTGGGGCATCGGCCTGCTGATGTTGCTCTCGCAACCGGCACGCTCGCAGATCGTGGTCGAATCGGATCGAGCGCGACTCACCGTAGAAGGGTTCGCGAACCTCACTCTTGCGCGCGTAAGCACAGCGGATGATCTGCAGAGTCTCGACGATGGCCGGATCGACGGCGGACTGCGCGTTCTCGGACAGACTTCGCTCGCTGCGGGCCCGACGCTGGGCATCCGTCTGGCTGTCGAAGGAAGCGATGACAGCGCTCGCTTGACGGAAGCGAGCATCCTGCTGTTCGACGGGCATGGACGCCTCGAGATCGGCGAGCGGACGGGCTTGCCGGATGTGCTGACCGGCTATGCGCCCAACAACTTTCAGTTCACGTCGGCGGAGTTCGGTCCGGCTTCGGGTCCGAGTCTCGATCCGGGCGGCGGGCTGCAGACGGGCTTCTTTCGCGGGCTGCTGGCGGAGCAGATCGGACCGCTCGCCGGCCTGGGTGCCACTGCCGCGCTGTTCGATGATCGATCCACCAAGGTGCTGTACGTCTCACCTAAGACACACGGTTGGCTCGTCGGCGCATCCTACGCACGCGACGCGGACGACGCGGCAGTCGAGCAACTGTTCCAGGCAGGTGTCACTCATGAGAGCTATCGCCAACAGGATACCGTGCGTTGGGGCGCGACCTATGCTCACGGGCAGGCTTCTGCCGCCCAGCCTTCGGCGCGTGATCTGAGCTCCGTCGGAGTCGGCACGAGCGTGACTCTGCACGATGTGTGGATGATTGGCCTTGCGGCCAGCTACGACGGCACCAGCCGGCTTCCCGCGAACGCCGCCGGCTCGTTCGCCTCGCGTGCGTGGGGCGGCACGGCGAGCGTCAATTTCAATTCCGGACCTTGGACCCTTGGCGGCTACTATCAGTACGCGACGGGCGAAGGTAGCACAGCCGTGGCCGCGAACGATCGCCTCGCCGCAATCGAGGTCGGCGCATCGTTTCGCTTCACGACCAGATGGCGCGTGTACGGCGCGTGGTACCGCTTCGATTTCGACGACGACGAACGCGGCGCGTCGACGGCTGGAAACGTCTTCCTGCTCGGCGCGCGAGCGACCCTTTGATCCGACCCTTGGAGTGCGAACCTATGTCAGCCATGAACTGCACCGTGCTACTTGCAGCCGCAGTCGCAAGTCTCATTTCCGCCAGCGCAATGGCGCAGGTGCATCCCGAGAAGCCAACCTACAAGTACGAGAAGTGCTATGGGGTCGCTCGGGCAGGTCAGAACGACTGCTTCTTCGCGTCGAATTCCTGCGCCGGCACTTCCGCGCAGGATGACGACCCGCGAGCGTGGATTTATGTGCCGCAAGGTACGTGCAAGAAGATTTCCGGCGGTACGCTCGAGCCGCCCAAGACCAGCTAACTCCGGGACGCGCGTACGTTCAGCCACCCCAGCAGGCTGTCCAGCGTCGCACCCTCAGCGTCGGCTTTGACACCGAGCGATTCCGGCGGGACCGACTGACGATTGTTCCAGAAGGTCGGATAGCCGAACCATTTCGCACCAGCCACGTCCCAACCGGCAAAGGCAACGAAGGCAATGCGCTCCTTGGGCAGTTGCAGAAGCTCGACGCCCAATTGGTACGCGCGCGGATCCGGCTTGTAGCCCCGAATTCGGTCGGTGCTGATCACCTGATCGAGCGCCGTATCGAGATCGGAATTCCGCAGCGCCGCGGTCAGGATTTGCGGCGTAGCGTTCGAGAGGAGGGCAACCTTCTTGCCTGCCTGGCGCAGTTCGCGCAACGACGCAGCCACATCCGGCCACGCACGCAGCTCGAGAAAGCCGTGCATGAGCCGCTCGCGTGCATCAGCCGCCAGGTCCAATTTGAGTGATCGGGCTGCGAACTCGAGCGCTGCTTCGCTAGCGGCGTAGAAGTCCTCGTATCGCCCGCCGAGCGCACGCAGCCATTGATACTCGAACTGCCTCGTGCGCCACAGAGAGGCCAGCTCATTGCCTTTGCCAGGCGCGACGGCTTCGCACGCCTGGAAGACGGGTCGAGGATCGAACAGAGCGAACGCGTCGAATGCGATCGCTCCGATCCGCTCCGGCGGACCTTCTGCCGCGACAGGCCTCTTGCCGGCAGCGACTGCCGCCGCTGCAAGACCAGCGCCCAGAAAGTATCTGCGACTAAGCGTCATAGTCGAGAGCACGAAGTGCGGCATGGGCAACCGCCTCGACGGACAGGTCGCGCCCGAGCGCCACGAGCACCCCGCGCCGAGCTGGAACAATGACTCCATCGAACCCGGACGCATGGATGCGCTCGAGCGTCGCTCGGGCTCGCTCGTGCGGCAGAACCAGCACTGTCACGGGTCCATGATTGGTCTGTAGTACAAGATGCGGAGCCGAATGACCGTGAAACCGGCAGGCGCTTGCATACGAAACCCGCACGACTCCGGGATGAAGTCGCAATCCGTCGCGTTCCAGGAGGGCTGCCAATTCCGCCTCGGGCACGACGTCCAGCGTTTCGATGAGCGCTGCCGGTTCGTTCTGAGCGTGTGCAACGAGCTCATCGGCAAAGCTCGCGCGAGTGCTCGACAGCCACAGACCCATTCCCAATGCCACGCTGAGAAGCAAGCCGGCCGCTATGCTCCATACAGGACGAGCCATGAAATGTGCGCGCGGCTGCACTGCCGCCTCGATCGCCCGATCCAATGCCTGAAGCCGACGGCGGTAGGCCGCGCATTCCGCGCAGGTTCGCTCGTGTGCTGCGATGTCAGGGCGTATGGTCGCCGGCTCCGCGCCGACCGCCATTCTGAACTCGTTACAGTGCATCGACCGCACTCCGCGTCTCAGGCCGCAGGCGCTGGTGGAGCAGCTGACGCGCCCGAAACAGGCGCGTCAGCACTGCAGGCACGCTGAGTTGCAATTGTCCTGCAATCTCCTCGACCGAGTAACCGAACAGCATCTGCAGCAACAGCGGTTCCCTATAGAGCAGCTCCAGATCGACGATCGCGCGGCGCATCGCGTGAACATCGTAGTCTTCGCTGGCAGTGGCAGCCGCGGAGGACACATCCACCGCGCGCTCGAGTTCGACTGTGGCGACTTTCTTGCGCTCGAAGACGCGCGCGAGCTCGCGGCGTGCAATCGTCAGCAACCAACCTCGCACGGCGCCATCCTCTCTCAGGGAGCCCAGCGATCGCCAGGCGCGCAACAGCGTTTCCTGCACCACATCTTCCGCGAGGCTGCGGTCATGACACAGCCAATACACGAATCTGGTGAGATCCGCAGAGTGCGGGACGCACAGCGCCTCGAAGCGGCGTCGAACTGCGTCCCGGGCGTCGCTGGTGCTCATCAATCCTTCTGCGGGGCCTTCGACACTTCCGGCCAGTTCTTTTCCGCTCGCTCGATATTGCCGGGCACGTCCTGCTTCCAGATCTCCTGAACCTTCGTGTTGTAGTTCAGGTAGAGCTTGTCCTTGACGATGGCAAACGCATCCGGTTGCGTGCTCACTTTGTAGCCCTGCGATGTGCCGTAGGCGCAGTAACCGCCGAACTGCGGCGCGTACTTCTCAGGCGCCTGCACGAACGCGCGCTTGTTGGCCTCGTTCGCGAAGTAGAACTTCGAGCCTTTGTACTCGTAGCTGTACTGCGCTTGTCCTTTCTGCGGCTCGGCCGCGACGAAGTAGGCGACTGGATCGTAACCGTGCAGCGCGACGCCATCGGTTTCGAAAAAATCGCCGGCGAGCGCCGCGGCGCTGACCAGCAGCGAGAAGGCAGTGATCACGATCAGACGAAAAAATCTATTCAACATTGACCGCTCCGTTTCGGCAGACGTGTGAAGGGGGGCGTGAAAACTAGCGCGTGTGCATGCGCTCGACAACTCCCCGAAGTTGCTCAAATCAGATGCACGCATGATTCGAAAGTTCAGAACTCGATGCGACCGCGGCATGTGGTGGCGAACCGCGATCCGTTGCGGATCGCGAAATAAATTCCGGACGACCCCGGTCATGTTGCCGATCGATTCGATCAACCACAGAGGAACGACGAGTATGAAGATGCCGATCAACACATCCGGTGTTGCCCTTGCCGCCGTCGCCGCGGTGCTGTTCAACGTGGTCTCAGTCAGCACGGCAGGCGCCACGGAGGCGAAGGTCCAATGCGAAGGCGTGAATGCCTGCAAGGGACAGTCCGCGTGCAAGACCGCGAGCAATGCCTGTAAGGGACAGAATTCCTGCAAGGGGCAGGGATTTCTGGAGCTGACGAAGAAGGAGTGTGCAGCGGCGAAGAAGGCCCAGTAGCGCACATCTGCAGAGGCACCAGAGGGCGAGGCTCGCTTGAGCCTCGCGCGATCAAACCTTCTGTCGTGCCGACAATGCTCGTGGAAGTTGACGCGCAAGATGTTGAGCAAGCGCGCGTATACGCGCGTTGTCTCGTGTGTCGCCATGGCTCAACACCCAGAGCTTCATCGGCGGCTCCTCCAGCACTGCAGTGAGTCGCGATAGCGCTTCCAGCCGATCCGCAGCAAAGATCGGCAGGATCGCTATCCCGAGACCTTCGCCGACCGCGTGCAGCATCGGCGCGAGCGAGTTGAATCGAACTCGGGTCTTCGCGTTGGCGAAGTGCGTGGCGCGCCAGCGCGCGATCTCGAGCCATGCCAGACTTCAAAGACAGAGTCGTTCTGATCACAGGGGCCACGGCCGGCATCGGTGCGGCGACAGCAGAAGCATTCGCCGCAGCGGGAGCGCAACTCATTCTCACGGGGCGCACGACTACGGCGGGTGAGGAGCTCGCCGGTCGCCTGCGCGCGCGCGGGGCGCGAGTGAAGTTCGTCACGCTGGCGTCGAAGGCGCGCTGGGCCCGGTGACCGAACAGACGGCCGACAACTTCGAGCACGTCTTCGCGATCAACGTTCGGGAGTTCGCATCAACGCGATCTCTCCCGGTGGCGTCGTGACCCCGATGTTCCAGCGCTTCACGGGCGGCAACAAGGAACTGCAGACGGGGTTTGCCAATGCGCATCCCGTCGGTCGCCTGGCAAGCCCCGAGGACATCGCGCGGACCATCCTTTTCATGGCCAGCGATGATGCAAACTTCATGACCGGAAGTGTGGTCGCCGTGGACGGCGGTTACACGGCCCAATAGAGGCACTGACCGATACGGCGGCCGCCGCAATCCCTTGCGGCCGCCGCAACATACCGCAGCCGGCCACGGCTCTTCGCGGTGCTACCAGCGGCCCAGCCGCCGATATCGACCCTTCCGGCGCCTGGCACGCCGCCTGCAATGAACCCTACTGGATCGCTGTGGCGGCTCGCCGCGCGACCAGCTTTACCCCCTACCAAGTCAGGAGTCACAGCGATGAAAACGAAGTCGGTCCTCATCTCTACCGCAGTCACCAGCCTGATCGCGTTCGGCGCGATCAGCATGTCGGCGCATGCGGCGGACGATGCCAACACCGAGAAGTGCTACGGCGTCGCCAAGGCCGGCAAGAACGACTGCGCGGCCAATGGCCACGCGTGCGCCGGTCAGTCGAAGACCAACGCGGATGCCAAGGAGTGGGTCAAGGTCCCGGCCGGCACCTGCGAGCGCATCGTCGGCGGCAGCACGAAGTCCAAGTAGTGCAATGCGCTCGACGGCTCACAACGTGATCCGTACGCCAGAGCCGATGCCGGCCCGTGCCGGCATCGGCCTGCGAGCGCAGCATCACGACGACCTGTTGCGCGCGCGGCCCGACATCGGCTGGCTCGAGGCGCACAGCGAGAACTATTTTGCCGATGGCGGAGCGCAGATCGACTATCTGCTCGCGCTGCGCGAGTCGTATCCGCTGAGCTTGCATGGCGTGGGTCTGTCGCTCGGATCCGTCGATCCGCTCGATCGTGAGCATCTGTGGCGCCTCGAGCGGCTCGTGCATCTCGCCGAGCCGACGCTCGTCTCCGAACATCTATCGTGGGGTGCGATCGACGGTACGCATCTCAATGACCTCTTGCCTCTGCCCTACACGGAGGAGGCCCTGCAGCACATGGTCATTCGCGTCGGCGAGCTGCAGGACTATCTCGGACGCCAGATTCTCATCGAGAACGTCTCCAGCTATCTGCAGTTTGCGAACGCGCAGCTGACCGAGTGGGAGTTTCTGCAAGCGCTCGCGGATCGCAGCGGTTGCGGGCTGCTGCTGGACGTCAACAACGTCTACGTCAGCAGCCGCAATCATGGTTTCGATGCACGCGAGTACCTCGCGCACATCGATCCGCGTCACGTGCGCGAAATTCATCTCGCCGGTCACAGCGTGAACACGCACGGCGCTTGCTCGATCCTGATCGATACCCACTCGCGTCCGGTGAGCGATGCGGTGTGGGATCTCTACGCCTTCACAATCGCGCGCCTCGGCCGCGTTCCGACGCTCATCGAATGGGACACCGATATTCCGGCGTTGGCAGTCCTCGTCGCGGAAGCCAGCCGGGCCGATCGATTCCTGGAGGCCCAGCATGCTCATGCTGCGTGACCTGCAGCGTGCGTTCGTTCAAGGTGCGTTGAGTGACGCGGCACTGTCGTCCATTTGCGCGGAGATCATCGGCGCTGGCATTGCGCCGGAGCGCCGCCTCGCGATCTATCGCAACAACGCTGTCGAGGGATTCCTCAAGACACTCCAAGCCACCTTCCCCACGATCGTGCGCTTGTCGGGAGAGGACTGGTTCCGACAGATCGGGCGACAGTATATGGGTCGCTATCCGTCCCGCTCCGGAAACATTCACTACGTGGGCGAGCATTTCGCGACCTTCCTCGAAGCCGAGCTCGAGGGGAGCAGCTACGAATACTTTGCGGACGTCGCGCGGTTCGAATGGGCCTATCAGGAAGTCCTGGTCGCTGCCGATCATCCCACGTTCGACCTGAACGCCCTTGCAGTCGTGCCACCCGAGGATTACGGGGCTCTCAGGTTCAGCACCCATCCCGCGATGCGCCTGGTGCACTCGCGGTTTCCGGTGCTCGCAATCTGGCGGGCGAACCAGCCCGATGCAGCAGCGGACGAGCGGATTGCGCTCGACCAGGGATCCAGCAGCGTGCTGCTGATTCGTCGTGCGGATCACGTCGAACTGCGTGAGCTCCCAGCGGCGGAGTTCGCGCTCATCGCCGCGCTGGTGCGCGGCGAATCATTGGAACAAGCAGCCGAGTGTGCCCTCGAGATCGATCGAGGCGTCGCGTTGGACGCGACGCTGGGACGGATCGTTTCGCTGGGAACGCTCGTCGATTTCACAGCCCCTTCGAGACAGTAGAGGAGCCACCATGGTCGCCATCACACGGCTAATCGCCGCCCTTTCACAAGCACTGAGCTGGTTGCAGGCGCCCTTTGCGCTGGCGGCACGGCTGTACGTGAGCCAGGTCTTCCTGGTCTCTGGCTGGCTCAAGCTCACGAACTGGAACCAGACTCTCGATCTGTTCCGCACCGAGTACCACACGCCGGTCCTGCCGCCCACGCTGGCAGCGGTCGTCGGCACCTTCGGCGAATTGTTCTTTCCCATGCTGCTCGTGCTCGGTATCGGCGGTCGCATCGGGGCGCTCGGCTTGTTCGCAGTCAACCTGATGGCGGTGATTTCCTATTGGCACGTCCTGGGCACCGACGAATTCATCGGCGGCTTGCGGCAGCACGAGCTGTGGGGCTTCATGCTCGCGATGCTGGCGGTCTACGGATCCGGGGCATTGACGCTCGATCGGCTTTTCAGCCGCCGCGCTCACCTGCAACCCGCCTGGGAGTAGTATCTTGCCGAGGGGACGTAAGACGACGGCGGCAGCGCAGCCGGCACCCGTGGAACAGCAAGACCTGCACATCCTGCGATTGATCGACGAAGGAACGGCAGCCGAGACCGGCGCCGCATTCTTTCGCGAGCTGGTCAAGCGTCTCGCGCTGGCACTGGACTCGAAGTACGCATTCGTCTCGCGCTTCTGCGATGGCAATACGCGCGTGCATGTGCTCGCGATGTGGAACGGCGCAGACATGCAGGAGAACTTCGATTACCCGCTCGCGGGCTCGCCCTGCGAGCACGTGCTCGGCGGCGAGATCGTTGCGTTCAACGATGGCATCCAGGAGATGTTTCCTGCAGAGCGCGAGGCGCTGCAGGAGATGGGCGCGCAATCCTATCTCGCGATTCCCTTGAAGAACCGCAACGGCGACGTGCTCGGTCATCTCGCAGTCATCGATATTCGCGCCAAGAACTGGGAGGAGCGCGACTTCGGCATCCTGCGCATCTTCGCGGCGCGCTGCACGGCGGAGATCGAGCGACAGCTGGTCGAGCAGGAGATGGCGCAAGCGAACGTCGAGCTTGCACGGCGAGTTCGGCTCGAGCAGCTCGTGGCGGAGACCTCGACTCGCTTCATGAGCCTCGGTTCCACCGACATCGATGCGGAGATCGTCCGCGCGCTCGGTGCGATGGGCCAGTTCATAGGCAGCGACCGCGGCGTCGTATTCCGGTTCTCCGAGGATCGCGATTCGGCGACGTTGACGCACGAGTGGACGCGCCAGCCCGCGACGACGACGACAGTCGCCAAGCGGGTGCCGGTCCTCTCGCGACAAGCGGTGCCGGAAGTGCTGGATCATTTCCTGCGCAAGCTGACGCTCAACGCCTCGCGACCGGAGCTGCTGCCGGCCGGCTTCGACAAGCTGAACAAGCTGCTGGGTACGACCGAAGTGACTGCGCGCATCGCGGTGCCGATGGTCTACGCGAATCGCACCATCGGGTTCCTCGGGTTTCATTCGCTCGGCATCGAGCGGAGCTGGCCGAATGAGGATCTGCGCCTCATGTGGCTGCTGGCGGAGATCATCTCCAGCGCACTCATGCGGCGGGACATGGACCGCGCTCTGCATCACGCGAAGGAAGCGGCCGAATCGGCCAGCCGCGCCAAGTCGGAATTCCTGGCGAGCATGTCGCACGAGCTGCGCACGCCGCTGAACGGCATCCTGGGCTACGCGCAGCTCCTGCGCCGCGATCCTGCGTTGGGACCGGAACAGATCGAAAGCATCGCGGCGATCGAAGGCTGCGGCGAGCACCTGCTGACCTTGATCGGCGAAGTGCTCGATCTCGCCAAGATCGAGGCGGGTCGCATGGACGTCGAGGCCGGTTCCGTGAACCTCGATGACTTCCTGCATCAGGTGGCGGACGTGGCCCGTATCCGGGCGACGCAGGCCGGCTTGCGATTCTCGTACGAAACGCTGACGCCGCTACCGGCGGTCATCAAGACGGACGAGCGCAAGCTGCGGCAGATTCTGCTCAACCTGCTGGGCAATGCGGTGAAGTTCACGGATCGCGGCAGCGTTTCTTTCCGGGTGGCAGCGGAAACTCTCGGTGCTTCGCACGCCCGCTTGCGCTTCGATGTAGCGGATACCGGGATTGGCATCGCTGCCGCAGAGGTCGAGAGAATTTTCGATCCGTTTCACCAGGTGCGGGCGCGCCATCGACCCATCGAAGGAACCGGCCTCGGGCTCGCGATCAGCCAGCGCCTGGTCTCGCTGCTCGGCGGCAAGCTCACAGTCATGAGCACGCCTGCTCAAGGCAGCACGTTCTCGGTCGAGGTCGAAGTGCCGCTGGGCGAAGCAACACTGGCGCGCACCACCCACGCGGCCCTTGCCATCGTCGGTTACAACGGCCGCCGGCGCCGGATCCTCGTAGTCGACGACAAGCAGGACAATCGCCAGATACTCGGTCGGTTGCTGCAGACACTCGGCTTCGAGGTGGACGAGGCCGAGAACGGCGCGCGCGCGGTCGAGCTCGCAGTCGCGCGGGCTCCGGACCTGATCTTCATGGACCTCGTAATGCCCGTGAAGGACGGCTTCGAGGCCATGCGCGAGCTGCGCGCCAAGGGCGGCGAGATCGCGCGCATCCCGGTCGTTGCCGTCTCTGCGAGTGCTTTCGACAGCACCAGGACCGATAGCCTGGAGGCCGGCTGCGACGAGTTCATCGCGAAACCCGTGCGGCTCGATGAAGTCACCGATGTGATCGCGCGCTTGCTGCATCTGGAATGGACGAGCGGTCCGCTGCGCAAGGCCAATGGCAACGGGCGGACTGAGCGCCTGCCGGAGCCGCTGGCAAGCGAGCTGTACGAGCTGGCGATGCAGGGCGACGTTCATGCATTGACGCACAAGTTGTCCGAGGCGAGGGTCGATGGGCTCGATACCGGGTTGCTGGCAGAGCTCGCGGCGCTTGCAGGCAGCTACGACATGAAGGCAGTACGTGAGTTCCTGCGGCGACACGCCGAGGCTGCAAGATGAGCGGCGCAGACAGCATTCTCGTCGTCGACGACACGCCGACGAACGTCAAGGTTCTGGTGGAAATGCTCGGTCGCGAGGGTTACCGCGTCCTGGTGGCGCGCGAAGCCGAGAGCGCCATCGAGCAGGCGCGTTATGCCAAGCCGCTCGTCATTCTGCTCGACGTCATGATGCCCGGCATGGATGGCTTCGAGTGCTGTCGTCGGTTGAAGCAAGATCCTGCGACGGCCGACATCCCGGTGATCTTCATGACAGCCCTCGGCGATCTGGAGGACAAGGTGCGAGGGTTCGCGGCCGGCGGCTCCGACTACGTGGTCAAGCCGTTCGAGCACGAGGAAGTGCTGGCTCGGGTGCGCACGCATCTGAAGTTGCGCTGTCTGCAGCTCGACCTCGCCGCGACCAACGCGGGGCTCGAGCAACGCGTCACCGAGCGAACCGCCGAGCTCAGGAACGCGCTGAAAGAAGTCGAGAGCCTGAAGGAACGCCTGCAGCAGGAAAACCGCTACCTGCAGAGCGAGATTTCCGAGCAAGGTCATCATCGCGACATCATCGGTTCCAGCCCGGCTCTGCAGCAGGCCTTGCGTCAGGTCGATCTCGTCGCCGGCGCGGACACGAGCGTGCTGATCAACGGCGAGACCGGTACCGGCAAGGAGCTCATCGCCCGCGCTATCCACGAGCGCAGCCCGCGCCGCGATCGCACTCTCGTCAAGCTCAACTGCAGCGCTATCTCTGCCGGCCTGGTCGAAAGCGAGCTGTTCGGTCACGTCAAGGGCGCTTTTACGGGCGCGGCCGATCGGCGTGTGGGTCGATTCGAGTTGGCCGACGGCGGCACGCTGTTTCTCGACGAGGTGAGCGAGCTGCCTGCGGATACGCAGACGAAGCTGCTGCGCGTCTTGCAGGAAGGTGAGTTCGAACCCGTCGGCAGCTCCAAGACGATCAAGGTCGACGTTCGAGTCATCGCAGCCTCGAACCGCGACCTCGCGGCGGATGTGGCGAGCGGGCGGTTTCGCGCCGACCTTTACTATCGCCTCAACGTCTTCCCGATCCAGGTGCCGCCATTGCGCGCCCGAGCGGAGGACGTCCCGGCACTCGCTCAGTATTTCCTGGAACGCTTTGCACGCAAGCTTGGCAAGCCGTTGCGTGCAGTCGATCCCGAGACGCTCGCGGTTCTCAAGGCGCATTCGTGGCCCGGCAACATTCGCGACCTGCAGAATACGATCGAGCGCGCCGTCATTCTGTCCGAAGGCGACATGCTGCGAGTCGAATGGCAGCTCACGCCGGCGCCTCAATCCTGCTTTACCGCCGCCGCTCACAGCAGCGCGCCCGCAAGCAGCACGCCAGTGAGCTCCGGCAACGGCAATGGCAGCGGCGTGTCGACGCTGGAAGAGATCGAGCGGCAGCACTTCATCCAGGTGTTGCGCAAGACGCGGGGTGTCATCGAAGGACCTCACGGCGCTGCGAAGCTGCTCGACCTGAAGCCCTCGACAGCACGCTTCAGAATCAAGAAACTGGGTATCAGGCGCGAACACTACGAGAGTTGACGTTCCCTGGGGAGGGGCCGTGACCGATCTCGCAGGACTACAATTACTTCGTCGCATTGAAGAAGGCGTCGCCGGCAAGAGCGGCGAGGCGTTCTTCCGGCAGATCGTGCGCGACATCACGCTCGCACTCGATGCACACGCTGCATTCACTTCGCGGCTGTTGCCCGACCGGCGCGCACAGATGCTGGCGTTCTGGGTGGATGGTCGCTACGAGAAGTGCAACAACTATTCGCTGGCGGGCACACCCTGCGAATTCGTCTACAACGGTCGCATCACTTCATTCGCCCGCGACATCGGCAACGTGTTCCCCGTCGATCGCGAATGGTTCAAGGAACTGGGCGTTCACAGCTATCTCGGGGTGCCGATCGTTTCCGAAACGGGCGAGGTGCATGGCCACCTCGCAGTCATGGACAAGCCGGAGCGCGACTGGCGCGAGGCCGACGTCGACATTCTGCGGCTGTTCTCGCTGCGCACGGCAGTCGAGCTCGAGCGTGCCAAGGCGCACCGCATGCTCGAAGAGTCGAACGCGCAGCTCGCTGCAGCCAAGCTTGCGGCCGAGAAGGCGAATCAGGCAAAGAGCGTCTTCATCAGCCAGATGAGTCATGAGCTGCGTACGCCGCTCAACGGCATCCTCGGCTACGCGCAGCTATTGCGGCGCTCGCCTGAGCTGAGCGAGCAACAGCGCGACGGTCTGACCATCATCGAGCGCTCCGGCGAGCACCTGCTCACGCTGGTCAACGATCTCCTCGACCTGGCGAAGATCGAAGCCGGCAAGCTGGAGCTGCGCGACGAAAGCATCGATCTGGAAAGCCTCCTGCAGCACGTTACGGATCTCATCCGCGTGCGTGCCGACAAGGCGGGGTTGCGCTTCGCCGTCGAGCGCCCGCCGGCGCTGCCGAAGCGCATTCGCGGCGACGCTCGCGCATTGCGGCAGGTGCTGCTCAATCTCCTCGGCAATGCCATCAAGTTCACCGATGCTGGCGGCTCGGTGACGCTGAAGATCGTGCAGACGGCCGGTCGCTGGCAGTTTCAGGTCCGCGATTCCGGGATCGGCATGGACGCCGATCAGCTCCAGAGCATCTTCGAGCCGTTTCATCGGGTCGAGAACGCCGAGCGACGCGTCGAGGGGACGGGACTGGGACTGGCGATCACGCGCCGTCTGGTCGAGGCGATGCGCGGCAGCATTACTGTTGCGAGCGAGTCGGGGCGCGGTTCCACGTTCAGCGTCGACCTGGACCTGAGGGTCGATACGGACGCGGATGAAACCACGCAGAGCACGCGCACCGTTGTCGGTTATTCAGGTGCGCGCATCAGGGTGCTGGTCGCTGACGACGACGTCGTGAGCCGGAGTTTGGCCGCAGACTTGCTTGCCGCGTTGGGGTTCGAGGTCCGGCGCGCGCCGGACGGGGCGGTTGCCCTGGAACAGCTGCGCATCGGTGACGTCGATCTCCTCGTCACTGACCTCGTCATGCCGCGCGTGGACGGGATAGAGTTGATTCGTGCTGTACGTGCCGCGCAAGGAGCACGTACGCCGAAGATCATCGCTGTCTCGGCAAGTGCCTCCGACTACACGAGCCAGGAAGCGCTGGATGCGGGCTGCGACGCATTCCTGCCGAAGCCGCTGCATCTCGCGGACCTTCTGGACCGTATCACCGATCTGTTACATGTCGAGTGGCAGTACGAGGACGCCACGTCTGTCATCCAGCGCACTGCTGCCAGCGACACCTTTGCCCTGCAGCGCGACCTCGCGGACGAGCTCTATCACCTGGCGATGCTGGGCGACATCGCCGGATTGGTCGAGCGCGCGCTGCAACGCCTGGGTAGCGATCCGAACGCCTGCGGCTTCTGCGACGAGCTCCGGGCGCTGGCGAACGAATACGACACCGGCGGCATCCGCCGGATGTTGAGCGCGCACTCTCCAGCCTGATCTCCGCAGGCGACTGCGGCCAGCCCACAACGCGTTGAGGCTGCAACGTCGTCGGTTGCGGAAACAGCGCAAATTCCCCCTCCAAAGCCCTGTTAGCGCGGCTCCAGGCGCTGGCACAGCCATTGCAATTCTCCAGGCGTCAACAAACTGGAGTCACTGCAATGAAAAATTCGAACCTGTTGCATGCCGCGATGACGAGCCTGCTCGCGCTCGGCGCCGCGTCCGTCGCGATGTCCGTGTCTGCCGACGAGGCGAAGCAGGAACAGTGCGCCGGCGTGATCAAAGCCGGCAAGAACGACTGCGCGACCAGCACTAACGCGTGCCACGGTCACGTGTCGACGGATAGCCACCCGGAAGCGTGGATCTATCTGCCGGCTGGCACGTGCGAGCGCATCGCAGGCGCGCACGTCGTGAACGTCGTCGACCCGACCCCCAAAGGCAAGAAGAGCTGATTCCCCGCGGCTCCTCACGCCACGGATCGCGGCGCGAGCCGCGGTCCGTCTCCACCGGAGACCAACCATGCGTAAACGTACTGCTCTCGAACCCCGACTCATGGCGCTCAGCGAGGCCGAACTGACGGCACAGCGCAAGAGCCGGTCGTGGATCCCCCAATCGGCCACGCGTGCCGCGATGGATCCGACGCGCTGGTCGCAGCGTGCGCTGCAGGAGAAGTACTGGCGCATGGTCGAGATCTGGACTCAGCAACGAACCGTGCACTAGCACGGCATCTCAATTCATCGGCGGTAGGCAACAACATGAACAACACATGGGCATTGGTACTCGCTGCAGGAGAGGGCAGCCGGTTGCGCGCACTGACGACACATCGCGGTGTCGCCGTGCCGAAGCAGTTCTGCTCGCTCGTCGGCGGTCCTTCGCTGCTCGAGGAAGCAGTTCTGCGCGCCGAAGCGATCGTCCCCAGGCAGAGAGTCTGCACGATCGTTGCCGAGCAGCATCGCGTGTGGTGGGAAGAGGCGCTGCGCTTCATGCCCAGGCGCAACGTCATCGTTCAGCCGCAGAACCGCGGCACCGCGGTGGGACTGCTGCTGCCGCTGCTGCACATCGCTCAGCGCGATCCGCAGGCGCGTATCGTCATCCTGCCGTCGGATCACTACGTTCGCGATGAGGTCGTGCTCGCACGCGCGCTGCGACAGGCCGCGAGCCGACTGACCTTCGACACTCAGAATCTCTGGCTCCTCGGGATTTCCCCGGAGGCAGCCGACCCGGAGCTCGGATACATCGTGCCGGGCAATCGCGACGAAGCCGGCGCACTGCGCGTGGCGCAATTCGTCGAGAAGCCGCCGGTGACGCTGGCGCGGCTCATGATCGAGCGCGGCGGTCTCTGGAATGCATTCATTCTTGCCGGTGCCGTTCAAGCGATCCTGCGGCTGTTCTACCAGCGCTATCCGCAGTTGTTGAATGACATGCGAGCGGCCGTCCAGCTCGATGCTTCCAGCCCCGACGAAGCCGTCGCAGCCACGGATCTGTATCGACGTCTTCCCGAGCTCGACTTCTCGCGCCATGTGCTCGAAGGCAGCGAGGCCACGTTGCGCGTGTTGCCTGTGCCTGCTTGCGGGTGGAGCGATCTCGGCACGCCACGACGAGTCTCGGAAGCGCTGCGTCGCCTGTCGCCGGATGGCACGGCCAGCCAGGAGACCGCGTCGATCCTGAACCTGGCTGCGCAGCACGCGCGGCTGCAGCTCGCTGTCTGATCCATCGGAGCTTGTCATGAGAATCGCAACCCTGTTCATCGCACTGCTGCTCAGCGGTGCCAGCACGGCGGCAGATATCGCCAACACGCCGACGCTCACGCTGGATGGTGCAAAGGCCGTCGCGGGCGCCGCGCTCGAGTATGCGCATAGCAAGGCTGCGCCCGGCGCGGCGATCGCAGTTGTCGATGCAAGCGGCACGCTCATCTATCTGGAGCGACTCGACGGTACCTTTCTCAATGCCTCCGAGATTTCGGTGGGCAAGGCGCGCACGGCCGTGCTGTTCGGCAAGCCGACACGAGTGTTCGAGGACCTGGTGAACAAGGGTCGCTACGCAATGCTCGATGTGCCGGCAGTCGCGCCGTTCACTCCTCTGCAAGGCGGCGTGCCGATCGTCATCGGCGGCAAAGTCATCGGTGCCGTCGGCGTCAGCGGTGCGGCAAGCGCTGCTCAGGACGACGAGATCGCCAGCGCCGGCGCAGCCGCGTTCGAAGGAACTCATCAAGCGAAGGTCAGCTTCGTGCCGCGCGACCAGGTCGACGCGGGATTTCGCAAGGACGCCAACCTCGTCAGTGAAGCCGGGTTCAGGGTCAACGCCAGCCGTCGCGATGGACCGGGCGAGGCGGAAGTGCACCTCGGCGATACCGACATTTTTTATGTGTTGCAGGGCCAGGCGACTGTCGTGACCGGCGGTCAAGTCGTCCAGCCGCGCAACCTGTCCGCGACGGAAGTGCGCGGCACCGAACTGAGCGGCGGCGAAGAACGGCACATCGGCAAGGGCGACGTCATCACGATCCCGCGCGGCGTGCCGCACTGGTTCAAGCAAGTCGACGCGCCGTTCACGTACTACGTGGTCAAGGACGCGGGCTGAGGGCGTCTGTCATGCGTATCACCGCCATCCTCTACGTTCTGTTCGTCTGGTTCATCACGCCTCATAGCGAGGCGCGTGCTGACAATGCGCCGGTCGATGCGCCACTTGCGCAAGTGGACCTCGCGACGCCGGCCGGCCTCGATGTCGTGCAAGGCGCGTGGCGTTACAAGGACGTCGAGCTTGCCCCGACGCAGTTCGGCGGCGCCGCGACCTGGGACTACACACCGCACGCGGGTGCCCGCGACTTCGACGACTCCGAGTGGCAGAAGATCGATCCGTCGACGCTCGCCGCCCGGCGCGGTCACGGACGTATCTCCTTCAACTGGTATCGCCTGCTCATCACCGTGCCGGAGCAGATCGATGGCACATCGATCGCCGGGACGACTGCCTGGTTCGAGACCTCGCTCGATGATTACGCCGAAGTCTGGGTCGATGGCGAGCTCCCGCGCCTCACTGGCCAGAACGGCGGCTCGATCGTCGCCGGATGGAATGCGACGAATCGGCTCGCGATCGGGCGCAACGTCAAACCCGGTCAGAAGATTCAGCTCGCGGTGTTCGGCATCAATGGGCCGATTTCGGATCCGCCGACGAACTTCATCTGGATGCGCCTGGCGAAGCTCTCGTTCGAGAAGGGGCCGGGCGTTCCGCTGGCCGTGCCGGCGCAGGAGGTCAACGTCCGCGTCGTGAGGCTCGATCCGGCGCTCGATGCGATCGTCCCGGCCAATCCGAAGATCTTCAAGCTGGCCGAGGGATTTCAGTTCACCGAAGGGCCGGTGTGGTCGCGCGACGGCGGCTATCTGCTGTTCAGCGATCCGAACGCGAACCGCATTTACGCCTATGAGCCCAAGGGCGGCGCGCTGTCGCTGTTCCGACCCAACAGCGGTTATGAAGGCGCTGACATCGCCGAGTACGGGCAGCCTGGCTCGAACGGACTGACATTCGACGGCAAGGGCCGTCTGACCATCGATCAGCACGGCAATCATCGCGTCGTGCGAGTCGAGAATGACGGCCAGCTCACGGTGCTGGCCGATCGTTACGACGGCAAGCGGCTGAACAGTCCCAACGATCTCGTCTACAAGTCCGACGGCGCCGTGTACTTCACGGATCCGCCGTTCGGCCTGCCGAAGTTCTACGACGATCCGCGCAAAGAGCTGCCCTACAGCGGCGTCTATCGCTCGAGTCGCGGCAGGGTGACGCTGCTCACGCGCGAGCTGAAAGGCCCGAACGGCATCGCGTTCTCGCCGGATGAGAAGTACCTGTACGTCGGCAATTGGGATCCTGCAGCGAAGGTCGTGCTGCGCTTTCCGGTCAAGCGGGACGGCACGCTCGGTGCGAGCAGCGTGTTCGCCGATCTCACCACGCAAGTACCCGGCGAGGAGGCGCTCGACGGGATCAAAGTCGACAAGCTGGGCAACCTGTATCTCTCGGCGCCTGACGGTCTGCGCATCTACTCGAGCACGGGCAAGCATCTCGGCACGGTGATCGCGCCACGGCCGATTCACAACTTTGCCTGGGGTGGCGACGACGGACGGACGCTGTATCTGACTGCGCGCGATCGGCTCTATCGCATCGCGTTGCTGGTCGAGGGCGTGCGTCCATGATCGTCTTCGAGCGCGACGCGCTCCAGGACTTCGATTTCTCCGCACGCCGCGAATGGCTCGTCACCAACGGCATAGGCGGCTTCGCGAGCGGCACGATCGCCGGCATCAACACGCGTCGCTATCACGGCTTGCTGGTGGCGTCGCTCAACCCGCCGGTGCAGCGAACGCTGCTGCTCGCGAAGCTCGATGTGACCGTGACGTATCGAGGCAGGAGCTACGCGCTCGCGACCAACGAGTTCGCGGACGGGACGATCGCGCCGCGCGGTTTCGTGCACCTGGATTCGTTCACTCTGGATGGTCAGCTGCCGGTGTGGACATGGCTCATTGGCGAAGCGCTCGTCGAGCAGCGCGTCTGGATGGCGCACGGGCAGAACACGACGTACGTGAGCTTCCGCCTGATCCGTGGCACTGAGCCGGTTCAGCTCGAATTCGCACCGCTCTGTGCGTACCGCGATTTTCACTCGCAGCATCGCGGCTATCGCGACACGCTCGTGACGGCGGTGGAGGGCGGCATTCGAGTCGACTCCTACTACGGCGCCGTTCCCTATCGACTGCTATCGGACCGTGGCGAGTGGCAGGTAGCGCCGCAGTGGCACTGGAATTTCAAGCACCGCGTCGAATCCGCGCGCGGCCTGGACGATATCGAGGACCTGCTGTGCCCGGCGCGTCTGCACCTGACGCTGGATCCTGGCAGTGCCGCGACGATCATCGCGACGTCCGAGACGACCGAGCCCCTGCCTTCGAGCGGCAGTCTCAAGGCCGAGCAGGTGCGACAGAACGAGCTGCTGAAGGCCGCGCCCGATGATGTCACCGTCCGGCAGTTGATCCTGGCGGCGGATCAATTCGTCGTCGCTCGACAAGGCGGCTCGACGGTCATTGCAGGCTATCCGTGGTTCAGCGATTGGGGCCGCGACACGATGATCGCTCTGCCAGGGCTCACGCTGACCACCGGGCGTCACGAGATTGCAGCAACGATCATCCGCACGTTCGAGAAATTCGTCAGCGACGGGATGCTGCCGAATCTGTTTCCCGATGCGGGACATCCTCCCGAGTACAACACCGTCGATGCGACCTTGTGGTACTTCGTCGCAATCGACGAGTACCTGCGCGCGACCGACGATCGTGCGCTGCTGGAAGAGATCTACCCGACCCTGCGCAACATCGTGCGCTGGCATCAACGCGGCACGCGCTACTCGATTCAAGTCGATCCGGCCGACGGCCTGCTGCGCGCGGGCGAGCCCGGCGTTCAGCTCACCTGGATGGATGCAAAGGTCGGCGACTGGGTGGTCACGCCACGTTTCGGCAAGCCGGTCGAGATCAACGCGCTCTGGTTCAACGTGCTGATGATCATGCGCGATTGCGCAATGCGCCTCGGCGATGCCGATGCGGCCGCCGAGTACGAAACAGCGGCACGCCGCACCGCGCGCAGTTTCGGCGAGCGCTTCTGGTTTGCAGAAGGCGGCTACTTGTACGACGTCGTCGACGGTCCGCAGGGCAACGACGAGAGCCTGAGGCCGAATCAGATCTTCGCCGTCTCGTTGCGTCACGCCTTGCTCGACGACGAACGCGCACGAGCGATCGTGGACGTCTGTGCACGACAGCTCTGGACGCCAGTCGGGCTGCGCAGCCTCGCGCCGCAGGCGGCCGGCTATACGGGCTCGTATGCAGGCGGCCCTCGCGAGCGTGACGGCGCCTATCACCAAGGAACCGTGTGGAGCTGGTTGCTCGGTCCTTTCGTGTGCGCGCACTACCGCGTTTACGGCGACCTGGCGCAGGCGCGTACTTATCTCGACGGCATCCGCTCGCACCTGCGCGACGCGTGCGTCGGCCAGGTCAGTGAAATTTTCGACGGCGATCCTCCGTTCACTGCTGCGGGTTGTTTCGCGCAGGCGTGGGGTGTTGCCGAAATTCTTCGAGCATGGGGAGAGTTGCATGAACGCAAAACTGAGCAGCCGGGCAGCGGCAAAGCGCGCCGCCGTCCAGCAGCAGCCCGAAGGTAGCTCGCTGACCGCCGAGCAGCGGCGCCTGCAGGAATGCACGGCCACGCAGCCCGCGTGGAAGAAGTGGGGGCCGTATCTGAGCGAGCGCCAGTGGGGCACCGTGCGTGAGGACTACAGTCCGCACGGCAATGCGTGGGAGCACTTTCCGCACGACCATGCGCGCAGCCGCGTCTATCGCTGGGGCGAGGACGGTCTCGCCGGCTTCTCGGATGACCAGCAGCGCTTGTGTCTCGCGCTGGCGCTGTGGAACGGCCGCGATCCCATTCTCAAGGAACGGCTGTTCGGCTTGACCAACAGCGAAGGCAATCACGGCGAAGACGTCAAGGAGCTCTACTACTACCTCGACGCGACGCCGACCCACTCGTACCTGAAGATGCTCTACAAGTATCCGCAGGCCGAGTACCCGTACAGCGATCTCGTTCAGCAGAACCGAGCCCGCGGCATCGGAGCGCCGGAATTCGAGCTGCTGGATACCGGAGTGTTCGAAGGCAATCGCTACTTCGATGTCTTCATCGAGTACGCACGCGCGGGTGTCGATGATGTGTTGATGCGGGTCACTGCGCACAATCGCGGTCCCGAGGACGCGCCGCTCCACGTGCTGCCGCAGCTCTGGTTTCGCAACACGTGGCGCTGGTCGCACAGCGCTGCGCAGCCGAAGCTGCGACAGCAGGGACCCGATCACATCGTTGCCGAGCATGCCGAGCTCGGGACGTATCATTGCTACGCGTCGCGGCCGAACGAGCTGCTGTTCACCGACAACGAGACCAACTCGGCACGCCTCTACGGTCACACCAACGCCGGATTCGTCAAAGACGCCTTTCACGAGCGTGTGGTGAATGGCGACGAAACCGCGGTGAATCCCGGCAAGGAAGGCACGAAAGCTGCGGCCTGGTATCGGCTCACGGTTCCCGCCGGCGAATCGATCGAGCTGCGTCTGCGTCTGTCGCGCGACACCAGGTCGCGACCGTTCGCGGATTTCGACCAGGTGTTCGAGCAACGCCTCCGGGAAGCCGACCAATTCTACGCGGCGGTTCAGCACGACATTCCCGACGAGGATCGTCGCGCCGTCCAGCGGCAGGCGTTCGCCGGCATGATCTGGAGCAAGCAGTTCTTCTACTACGACGTTCCGCAGTGGCTGCAGGGCGATCCGACGCAGATCGCTCCGCCGGCGCATCGCAAGCGGGGTCGCAATCGCGATTGGGCGCATCTCAATAACGCCGACATCATCTCCATGCCGGACAAGTGGGAGTACCCGTGGTATGCGGCCTGGGATCTCGCGTTCCACACGCTACCGCTCGCATTGATCGACGCGCAGTTCGCGAAGGAGCAGCTCGTGCTGCTCACGCGCGAGTGGTACATGCACCCGAACGGCCAGATGCCTGCGTACGAGTGGGCTTTCGGCGACGTGAATCCCCCGGTGCATGCGTGGGCGACGTGGCGCGTGTTCCAGATCGACCGCAAGCAGCGTGGCGATGCCGGCGACCTCGCGTTCCTCGAGCGCGTGTTCCACAAGCTGATGCTGAACTTCACCTGGTGGGTGAATCGCAAGGACGAGGAGGGGCGCAACGTCTTCCAGGGCGGCTTCCTCGGTCTCGACAACATCGGCGTGTTCGATCGCAGTGCGCAGCTCCCGACGGGCGGTCACATCGACCAGGCCGACGGCACGAGCTGGATGGCGATGTACGCGCTCAATCTCATGCGCATTGCGCTCGAGCTCGCGCAGTACAACGCGGTCTACGAGGACATCGCGACGAAGTTCTTCGAACACTTCCTGCACATCGCCGAGGCGATGAACAACCTGGGCGAAGAGGGCATCGGACTCTGGGACGATCAGGACAAGTTCTTCTACGACGTCCTGCACACGCCGGATGGACGAATGACACCGCTCAAGGTGCGCTCGATGGTCGGCCTGATTCCGCTGTTCGCCGTGGAGACCCTCGAGCCGGAGCTGCTCGACAAGGTGCCGCAGTTCAAGCAGCGGCTGGAATGGTTCCTGAACTATCGGCCGGATCTCGCGCAGCTCGTCTCGCACTGGCATCAGGAAGGGCGCGGCAAGCGCCGGTTGCTCTCGCTGCTGCGGGGTCACCGCATGAAACGCCTGCTCGCGCGCATGCTCGATGAGAACGAGTTCCTCTCACCGTACGGCGTGCGAGCGATCTCGAAGGTGCACGAGCAGGAGCCGTACCTCTTCCGCGTCGACGGAATGGATCTGTCCGTGCGCTATCTGCCGGCCGAGTCCGACTCGGGATTGTTCGGCGGCAACTCGAACTGGCGCGGTCCGATCTGGTTCCCGGTCAACTTCCTCATCATCGAATCGCTGCAGAAGTTCCATCACTACTACGGCGATGACTTCAAGGTCGAGTGCCCGGTCGGCTCGGGCCGGTTCGTCACGATCAACGACGTCGCTGAAGAGCTGGGCACGCGCCTGACACGCATCTTCCTCAAGGACGAAAACGGCCGTCGCCCCGTGTTCGCGCAGTATCCGCGGCTGCAGGAGGACCCGCATTTCCGCGACTACCTGCTGTTCTTCGAATATTTCCACGGGGACGTCGGACGCGGCGTCGGCGCTGCCCATCAGACCGGGTGGACCGGCCTGGTCGCAAAACTTCTGAAGCCCCGCGCATCCACCACACCGATTGAAGGTACATCGACATGAGCACTGCCACTTCGCATCTGCCGGCCCCGGTCATGCCTCGCTGCGCGCCGCAACGAATGCTGCAAGGTCAGAAGGCACTCGTCACGGGCGCGAGCTCCGGTATCGGCCGCGGCATCGCGCTCGCGCTCGCCGAAGCCGGTGCTGACGTCGTGGTCAACTATTCCTCGGGAGAGGACAAGGCGCGCGTCGTATGCAACGAGATCGAGAAGTTCGGCGTACGCGCGCTCGCCGTCGGCGCCGATGTTTCTGATGAGACGCAGGTCCAGAAGATGTTCGCGCGCATGTTCGACGAGTTCGGCACGATCGACATTCTCGTCAACAACGCCGGTCTGCAGCAGGACGCGCCGTTCGAGCAACTGACGCTGAAGCAGTGGAACAAGGTCATCGGCGTCAACCTGACCGGGCAGTTCCTGTGCTCGCGCGAAGCCGTGCGCGAGTTCAAACGTCGCGGCGTGCGGCCGGAAGTATCGTGCTCGGCCGGCAAGATCCTCTGCATCAGCTCGGTCCACGAAGTGATCCCGTGGGCTGGCCACGTGAACTACGCGGCATCGAAGGGCGGCGTGATGCTGATGATGAAGAGCATCGCGCAGGAGGTCGCCCCTTATCGGATCCGTGTGAACAGCATCTGCCCGGGAGCGATCCGTACGCCCATCAACATGGAAGCCTGGGGCACGCCCGAAGCCTATGCCGAACTGCTGAAGCTCATCCCGTACAAGCGCATCGGCGAGGCGGACGAGATCGGTCGCGCCGCCGTGTGGCTGGCCTCCGACTACGCGGACTATGTCCACGGCATCAGCTTGTTCGTCGACGGCGGCATGACGCTGTACACCGGGTTCGAAACCGGCGGTTGATCATGAACACACGAGACGGCATCAGTACTCTCCGAGCGCACTGGCCCGAGTATCTGATCGAAGGCTGGGCCCTGGGCATGTTCATGATCTCGGCCGGCCTGGTCACGACGCTGTTCGACTATCCGGGCTCACCGGTGAACCACGCGCTGCATGACGGTGACCTGCGGCGCGTGGTCATTGGAATCTGCATGGGTCTCACGGCCATGGCGCTCATCTACTCGCCGTGGGGCAAGCGCTCCGGTGCTCACATGAATCCTGCTGTGACGTTGACGTTCTTGCGACTGGGCCACGTCGCTGCCTGGGACGCGCTGTTCTACATCGTTGCGCAGTTCGTGGGCGGCACACTCGGTGTGCTTTTCGTACTCGCCGTGCTTGGCAACGCGTTCGCCGAACCGCCGGTGCGCTATGTCGCGACGCTGCCCGGAATGCAAGGCGTCTGGGTCGCGCTGCTGGCAGAGCTTGCGATCTCGTTCGCGATGATGACGGCGATTCTGCGTGCCTCGAACTCGCAGAAGCTCATGGGCTACACGGGCGTGCTCGCCGGCATTCTCGTCGCGACCTGGATCAGCATCGAAGGTCCGCTGTCCGGCATGAGCATGAATCCGGCGCGAACTTTCGCCAGTGCCTTGCCGGCAAATGTCTGGACCGGATTCTGGCTGTACCTGATCGCTCCGGTCGCCGGCATGCAGGCTGCGGCAGCGCTGTTCACATGGCAGCGAGGTCGCGATGCGGTGAAGTGCTCCAAGCTCATTCATTCGACCGATCAACGCTGCATCCACTGCGGGTATGAGCCATGAACCCATTCGACGCAATCATCATCGGCTCGGGCGCGGGAGGCTCTGCAGCCGCCTACAAACTGGTGACGGCCGGCTTGCGAGTCGCCGTCGTCGAGAAAGGCAGCGAATTGCCTCGCGACTCGAGCACGCTCGACTTCGACAAGGTCGTCCATCGCGGCCTCTTCAAGAGCAAGGAGCAATGGTTCGACGGCCGCGGGCGCACTTTTGCGCCAGAGGAATATTTCAACGTCGGCGGCAAGACCAAGTGGTACGGGGCGGCGCTGTTGCGCTTTGGCCGCCATGAGTTCGATGCCGATCCGTCGCATCGATGTCTCGGCTGGCCGATCGACTATGACGAGCTGAGTCCGTACTACGAAGAAGCCGAGTTGCTGCTGGGCATTCGCACGTTCGAAGCGGAGCAGGATCTCGCGAGCATCGTAGGGCGGCTGCGCAGGACTTCCAGCGCCTGGCGCAGCGAGGCGCTGCCGCTCGGCCTGGCGAAGTCGATTCTCGACAACCCGCTGGAAGCGAGTCGCTTCGACGGGTTCGCTTCGGTGGCCGGGCTCAAGGCGGACGCAGAAAGCGCATTCCTATCCAAGCTGCGCGGCAATCCCAGTCTCAAACTGCTGACGGGCGTGCCAGCGGTCGAGCTGCTCGGAGAAAGCGGCAATCCGCGCCACATCGTGGGTGTCCGGCTCGCAGACGGTCGCGTGCTTCAGGCCAAGGCAGTCCTGCTCGCAGCAGGTGCTTTGCATTCGCCGCGCTTGCTTGGTCAGTATCTCGGCGCTAGCGGCCTTGTGCAGCAGCTTCCGTCTGCAGCGAATGTCGGACGCAACCTGAAGTTGCACTTGCTGACCGCAGTGGTCGCCGTCTCGCTGTCGCGAAAGACCGATGTCATCCGCAAGACCACGCTACTCCTCAACGACGCGCTCCCTCACAGCAGCATTCAGCCGCTGGGCTTCGACGGCGAGCTCATCGCAACCCTGGTGCCGAAGGTCGCGCCGAGAATCATTGCGAGATTGATCGGTCAGCGCGCTTACGGCTTCTTCCTGCAAACGGAAGATGGCTCTCACGCGGACAATCGCGTGAGCGCCGGTGCTGTCCCGACGCTGGACTACGACGCAACGCGGCTTGCGCCAGCAGTGCAGCAACACGAGCGATTGGTCAAGACGTTCAAGCGAGCGCTTGGCAGAGCCGGCTTGCTTGCATTCTCGGAGCGCATTGGTGTTGCCGGCACCGCACATGCCTGCGGCACTCTCGTAACCGGACGGGATCCGCAACGCTCGGTTGTCGACGCGAGCGGCCGCGTGCACGGCATGGACGCTCTCTATGTGGTCGACGGCAGCATCCTGCCGAGATCGAGCCGGGTCAATCCATCCTTGACGATCTATTCGTGGAGCTTGCGCGTGGCGCGCACATTGGCGCTGCGTCTGCAAGAAACTCGGGCCGACGAACGCAAAGAGGTTGTGGTGTCATGAAGCTGCGCATCTTCGCCGTGCTGAGTCTGCTCGCCTTGAGTGCGGTCGTCCGTGCGGACAGCGGCGCGGCAGGGCCGGTAGTGGCTGCCATTGACTCGATCGGGATCACCGTGGACGACATGGATCGTGCCGTCGATTTCTACACGAAGGTTCTCGGGTTCGAGAAGCTCGACACGCGCGAGGTCGCCGGCGAGCAGTACGAGCACCTGTATGGCGTCTTCGGCCTGCGGCTGGCGATCACGACGCTGCGGCTCGGCGGCGAGCGGATCGAGCTCATGCAATTCGTCGCGCCGCGCGGCCGCCCGGAACCCGCGGATTCGAAGAGCAACGATCGCTGGTTTCAGCACATCGCCATCATCGTGTCGGACATGGACCGCGCGTATGCGTGGCTGCGCGAGCACAAGGTCGAACATGCCTCGTCGGGCCCGCAGCTGCTGCCGGCGTGGAATCCGAACGCCGGCGGCATCGCAGCGTTCTACTTCCGCGATCCGGATGGCAATCACCTGGAGGTGCTGCATTTTCCGGAAGGCAAGGGCGATCCGAAATGGCATCGCCAGTCCGAGCGCCTGTTTCTCGGCATCGACCACACCGCGATCGTAGTCGCGGATACCGATCAAAGCCTCGGCTTCTATCGCGATGCTCTTGGACTGCGCGTGGCCGGCGCGAGTGAGAACTTCGGTCCGGAGCAGGAGCGCCTCAACAATGTGTTTGGCGCCAGGCTACGGATTACCGCTTTGCGGGCAACGCGAGGGCCGGGTGTCGAGCTGCTCGAATACCTCGCTCCGCGCACGGGACGGCCGATGCCGGTCGACTCCAAAGCGAACGACGACTGGTACTGGCAGGTGAATACCAGCGCAGCGGTTGCGGCCGCCGATGGCGCCGTTCGCCACGGCCACTACACCTACATATCTCCTGGCCCGCAAGCGGTCGAGGGAGATTCCCAGCTCATCGTTCGCGATCCGGACGGTCACGCGCTGTTGTTGCGCGATCATTCTCCCACTGTGAGTACTTCGCCATGACTTCTTCCCCGGTGCCTCTCAAGAATCTCGTGATCGTCGGCGGCGGCTTCGCCGGAATCACGCTCGCGCAGCAGCTCGAACATCGACTGCCGCGCGGCTGGAAGCTGACTCTGGTGAGTCAGGAAAATTTCATCACGTACAACCCGCTGCTGCCCGAGGTGGTCGGCGCGTCG
>DATENH010000036.1:0-2857 GCA_035275145.1 Steroidobacteraceae bacterium
CACGCCGCCGCAGTCGAAGAAGCTCAGCTTCGGCCCCGCATCGAACAGATGCCGCATGCCCAGCACGTCGCGATAGAAAGCGACGGCCCGCGGCAGGTCGTGCACGGTGATAGCGATCTGGCCGATCTGATTCAACGTAACCATCGCTCTCTCCCTTTAAAGTGATACGCATTCTGCCCGAATTCGGGCAGGATTGTTGGGCCATGACCCCCAACGAGGCAAACTGCGCGCCCATGCCGGATCAGACCGAACTCGGCGAGCTGGTTGCGTACCTCGTCCGCTCGAGTCGACTGAGCCCTGCCGAAGCGGCGCGCCTCGTCAACGAAGTCATCGAATTTCTCGACGAGACCGCTGATGACTTCATCCGTCGGCGCCATCTGGCGCTGCAGGCACAGGGCCGGTCGAACAGCGAGATCTTCACGCAAATTGCCAGCGAGCTCGGCCAGCGCCGCTTTCGGGCGCCCGCCTACACCGAGCGGCAGATCCGGCGGGTGATCTATGGTTAACGGAGGCCCCTCGGATGTGTGGAATCGTCGGTTATGTCGGCAAGCGCGATGCAGGCCCGATCCTCATGGAAGGACTGCACCGGCTCGAATATCGCGGCTATGACTCGGCAGGCATCGCCTGCGCTCGCAACAACAAGCTGAGCATCCACAAGGCCAAGGGCAAAGTCCGCGAGCTGGAGCGGCAACTGCCCGCGCAGCTCAAAGGCACACCGGGCATCGCCCACACGCGCTGGGCGACGCACGGCGAGCCGAGCGATCGCAACGCGCATCCCCATAGCGACGGCACCGGCCGGTTCGCGATCGTTCACAACGGCATCATCGAGAACGCCGCCCAGCTGCGCGCGAAGTTGCAAGCCGGAGGCGTTTCCTTCCAATCGGAAACCGACTCCGAAGTCCTCGCGCATCTGATCGCGGCCATGCCTGCGGACAAGCTCGAAGACTCGGTGCGCGCGGCGCTCCGGCTCGTGACCGGCACTTATGGCCTCGCGGTGCTCGATGCCGAGCGACCGGAATCCATCGTGGTCGCGCGCAACGGCAGCCCTGTCGTGCTCGGCATCGGCGATCGCGAGATGTTCGTCGCGTCCGATCCCGCGGCGCTCGTGCGGCACACACAGAGCGTCGTGCATCTGGACGACGGCGAGATCGCAGTCGTGCGTGCCGATGGCTTCGAGACTTCGACGCTCGACGGCGGCGCAACCGCAAAGACGGCGTCGACGATCGCGTGGACCGACGAATCCTTCGACAAGAGCGGCTACACGCACTACATGCGCAAGGAGATCGCGGAGCAGCCGGAAGCGATTCGTCGCACGCTCAGCGGACGCCTCGACACGCGCTTCCAGACGACTCATCTCGGCGGTGTCGAGATGGCCGCGCGCGAGTTGCTGGAGATCCGTCGCGTGAAGATTCTCGGCTGCGGCTCCGCTTACATCGCCGGTTGCGCCGGCGCTCATCTGATCGAACAGCTCGCGCGCATTCCGGCTCACGCAGAGCAGGCTTCGGAGTTTCGCTACCGCAATCCGGTGGTCGAGCAGGACACGCTCTACATCGCAGTGAGTCAGTCGGGAGAAACGTTCGACACGCTCGCGGCCGTCCAGGAAGTGAAGCGCAAAGGTGGACGCGTGCTCGGCATCGTCAACGTCGTCGGCAGCACAGTCGCGCGCGAGTGCGGTCGAGGGATCTATCTGCACGCCGGTCCCGAGATCGCGGTGGTCGCGACCAAGACCTTCACGTCGACGCTCGTCGCGTTCGCGCTGCTCGCGATTCATCTCGGCCGCATCCGCGATTTGTCGACCGCGCAGGGTGCGCGACTGCTCAAGGCGCTCGAAGCATTGCCGGCGCAGGTCGAGAGCATCCTCGCGCAGGAGCAACACATCGCGCAGCTCGCCGGCGAGATCGCCAAGTTTGAGAACGCCTACTTCGTCGGCCGCGCGGCGGGCTTCGCGGTCGCGATGGAAGGCGCATTGAAGCTAAAGGAAATCAGCTATTTGCATGCGGAAGCTTATCCGGCGTCCGAGTTGAAGCACGGCCCGCTGGCGCTGATCAGCCCGCAGACGCCGACCGTGGTCGTCATCCCGCGCGACGACCTCTTCGCGAAGAACGTCTCGACCATCGAAGAGATTCGGGCGCGCAGCGGCCCGGTCTATGTGCTCACCCAGTCCGGCGACGCACTGCCGGTGGCGACGAACGGCGTCATCGAAGTGCCGAAGTCGGAGCCCGAGCTCGACGCGCTGCTGCTGAACATTCCGTTGCAGCTTCTCGCGTATCACGTCGCGCTCGCCAAGGATCGCAACATCGATCAGCCGCGCAACCTCGCCAAATCGGTGACGGTCGAGTAGCGGCTCAGTAGTGACACACTTCGCTGAAGTGCTCGCCGCCACCTTTGCGTGCCTCGGGCGGCACATGAACGCGGTGGCATTCGACGCAGCTCTTGTCTGACCCGCCTTCCAATACTGCGCGCGTCTTCAGGTAGACGTGCGCATCGCTGCTGTCGATCTTCGCTTTGCTGTCGCGCTGCAGATCGACCTGGAAGTCCTTGAACAAGTCGTCGCCGGCGACAAACGCGTACGGATACGGACGGCCGCTCGTCTTCGACCGTCCGCCGCGCAAATGACACGAGCCGCAGATCGATATGACTTCCTTGTCGGCATTCGCCCGCGTGCGCGACAACAACGCCGTCCCCTTCCGGGTCGCGTGATCCTCCGGCACGTTGCCGTGGCAGGCGTAGCAGTCGAGCCCGATGCTGGAGAACTCGCCGCTTTGCGGATTCACTGCAGTCGTATGACAACCCACGCACTGCTTCTCGAACACGTTCTCCTGCCACGTCGTGCCGGCGAACGCGCGTAACGCGAACT
>DATENH010000037.1:0-40168 GCA_035275145.1 Steroidobacteraceae bacterium
AGGTGACGGGTGTCGCGGCAGCTTTCGGCATAGATCTTATAGAGATTCTCGGTACCTGAGGGCCGCGCGGCGAACCAGCAGTTCTCCGTCACGACTTTGAGTCCGCCGATCGCCGCGTTGTTGCCGGGCGCACGAGTCAGCTTCGCGGTGATTGGCTCGCCCGCGAGCGATGAAGCGCGTACCGACTCCGGCGAGAGCTTCGCGAGACGCGCCTTCTGTTCCGGCGTCGCCGGCGCATCGATGCGCGTGTAGTGCGGAGTGCCGAACTGCGCGGTGAGGTCCCAGTAGTACTCGCCGGGTTCCTTCTTGCTGCGCGCGGTGATTTCGGCAGCAAGCAGCGCGAGGATGATTCCATCCTTGTCGGTCGTCCAGACCGTTCCGTCCCGGCGCAGAAAGCTGGCGCCGGCGCTTTCTTCGCCGCCGAAGCACACCGAGCTGTCGAGCAAGCCCGGTGCGAACCACTTGAATCCAACAGGCACTTCGAGCAGCCGGCGTCCTGCCGCAGCGACCACACGATCGATCATGCTGCTCGAGACCAGCGTCTTGCCGATCGCGGCGTTCCGGTTCCAGTCCGGACGAGCGTTGAGCAGGTAGTGAATCGCGACTGCCAGGTAGTGGTTGGGATTCAGCAATCCCGTCGAAGGCGTGACGATGCCGTGGCGGTCCGCATCGGCGTCGTTGGCGAAGGCGACCTGGAAGCGGTCCTTGAGCCCGAGCAGGCTGGCCATGGCGTACGGGCTCGAACAGTCCATGCGGATCTTGCCGTCGTGATCCACGCTCATGAACGAGAACGTCGGATCGACTCGCGGATTGACCACCTCGATATCGAGGCCGTAAACGCGATTGATCGGCTCCCAGTAGTGCACGGCCGCGCCGCCGAGCGGATCGACCGCGAGCTTCAAGCGCGCGTCGCGGATCGCGTCCATGTCGATGACATTCCGCAGATCCTCGACGTAAGGAGTCATGAAATCCTGCTGATGGAACGCTGCATTGCGCTGGGCCGCGTCGAGTTGCAGACGCTTCACCGTGCGATTGTCGTCGCGCAGCAGTGTGTTGGCGCGATCCTGAATCCAGCCCGTCACATCGGTGTCGGCGGGCCCGCCGTTCGGCGGGTTGTACTTGAAGCCGCCATCCGCGGGCGGGTTGTGTGACGGTGTGATGACGATGCCGTCCGCCAGCCGGTCGGTACGGTTGCGGTTGTGCACGAGGATGGCGCGCGAGATCGCAGGCGTTGGAGCGAACCCATCCGCGCTCTGGATGACGGTCTCGACTGCATTCGCAACCAGTACTTCGATTGCAGTGCGCTGCGCCGGCGCAGACACGGCGTGCGTATCACGGCCTACGAAAAGCGGCCCACTGATCCCTTGCGTTCGCCGGTAGTCGCAGATCGCCTGCGTGGTCGCGAGGATGTGCGCCTCGTTGAACGAGCCCTTGAGCGGCGAGCCGCGATGGCCGCTGGTGCCGAAGCTCACGAGCTGGGTCGGATCGGCCGGGTCCGGCTTGCGCGCGTAATACTCGCGCTCCAGCTGCGCCGGGTCGATCAACAGGTCTTTGGGAGCCGGTTTCCCGGCCAGCGGGGATAGGGCCATCGGAGCCTCCTGCGACAAATCACACCAGAACGAGAGGCGCAGCGCGATGAACTTTTCGTATGGGCGTCGCGGGCTGTAATTATTGCGGGGCACCTTCTTCGGCGGTCAGCGCGGCCCGGACGCCCCGGTCGGCCTGCATCCGGTCGAAGAATTGCGTCAGACCGTCCAGGCCGCTGGAATCGATGCCGAGCCGGCGTGCCCAGCGGAGCATCACGAACGAGTACGGATCGGCGATCGATCGGCCGTCGACGAGCCACTCCCGGCCGCGCAGACGCCGGTCGAGCTGCTCGAGATGCTTGCGTACCTGCGCTCGCGCATTTTCGGCAAGGATCGGTGCTGCGGCCGGGTCCGGATGAAACCGGGCCGGCCCGAAGATCGGCTTGAACGCCGGGTGCACGTCGGAGTTGAGAAAGCCGAGCCAGCGCATCAGCTCGGCACGGCCCCGCGCAGTGCCGTCCCCGAGCAAACGCGCATCCGGATACCGCTCGGCGAGGTAGCACAGGATCGCGAGGTTCTGCGTGAGCACGAAGTCGCCATCGACCAGCACCGGCACCGCGCCGTTGGGATTCAGCGCGAGGTACTCGGGCGACTTCAGCGCCGCCCGCTCCATCTTGACGGTCTCGTACGGAGCGCCGACCCATTCGAGCACGATGTGGGTGGCCAGGGAGCAAGCGCCGGGCAGGTAATAGAGCTTCATACGTCCTCCATTCCTAAGCGAGTCAGCACGGTGCGATGTTCCGCTCAGGCTGGCTTCGCCACCACGACAGCGATGGCGTGCGCATCGCGCGTGTGGCTCACGAACAGCATGTAGAACGCCGATCCCAGGCCCGTGCCAACACTAGACGATCACGTACTCCATGCCTCCATGGTCTCATTTCTCCAGCGCCTGGTAGACGAGATCGTTGAACGGCTTGCCGAGCCGCGGCGGGTCGGACGGCAGGCCGCGAGGCAGGTGCTTGATCGTGATTGGTCGGGGCGCGAACTCCGGGAGGAAGCGGCTCACCGGATCGTCGAGCGACAGGCGGCTCTGCTCCATCAGCACCAGCGCTGCAACAGACGTGATCGGCTTCGTCATCGAGTAGATCTGGAAAATCGCATCGGTGCGATATCCGAGTCCCTGCAACAGCACGATGCGGCCGTGGCTCGAGACAAGAATGACCGCGCCCGCGTACTGCCCCTGATCGATGGCGCTCTGCACGAACGTAGTCACATGCTCCAGGCGAGCAGGGGAGAAGCCTGTCGTCGCATCGGCAGCGGCCGCAGAGCTGCACATCGCGAGCGCGACGTAGAGGGTTCTTCTCATCGCGGCAGCGTCGCTCACAGCCGCTCGGTAAAGAAGGCGTGTGCAATAATTTCAGACGATAGCGCTTGCTTACTGCGACGTCGCAGTCTGCGGACTCACGCGTCTGCTCAGCAGGCTGCAAAATTGCCGCAGCTCCTGCTGATCGACATCCGCGACGATTTGCACCGCGCGACCGTCGACGCGGCAGGGACTCAGCCAATACCCCTGACGCTGGGTCTCTGCTGCCGGCGGCCGCGCCTCCGGCATCCAATAAACGTCGATGACATGTTGCCGACGCCGATACACGACCACCGGCGTGCGCTGCCCGCCCACATAATCGATGCGTCCGCCCACCAGCGGAAACCCATCGCTCGCCAGATCCACGACTGTCGGAGCGACATCCACCTTGCCGGCGAACCACGGTTTCACCGTATGTCGATCTTCGGAGATGACGTCCACCGGACTCGCGGCCGCGAGCGCACGCAAGTGACCGTTGAGCAGATCGTCCGCGAACATCTGGCGTCTGCTCGTCAGCTCCGCATTCCTTGCGTACAGCCACGTTACGGTTGCGCCGAACGCAAACGACAACAGCAGCGAGGCGGCCATCGCCCACTTCGGCCACACAGTGCGGGAGCGAACGCCTTCGGTTTGTGCAGGAAGCTCGTCCAACGCTTCGAGCCGACGGCGCAATTCAGGCGGCGCCTTGTATCGCGGCGCTTGTGCGATTCGAGAGTGTAGCGCTTCGAGCGCCGCAAGCTCGACGCGGCATCGCTCGCAGCTCGTGAGATGCGCTTCGATCTCGTCGACGGCGGCGCGGTCCAGCTCGCGGTCGACGTACGCTTCGAGCAAGCGCCGGGCTTCGTCACAGTTCATGGCGGTTCCCTTGGCCGGACGTCTGCGTCAACGCCTTGCGAATCAGGCCGCGGGCTCGCGCCAGCCGCGACATGACCGTGCCGATGGGCACGCTGAGAATATCGGCAATCTCGCGATACGAACAATCCTCCAGCTCGCGCAGCACCAGCACCTCCCGATACTCCACCGGTATCGACTGCAACTCCTTGATGATGAGCGCGGCGGATTGCGACAGATGCAGCGACTCCTCGATCGGGTCGTCGCGGCGCTCGAAGGCGGGATCGTCCGCCTCGAGCGACTCCAACGACACCTCATGCTTGCGCCGCGCGCCGAGAGTCGCGAGACAACAATTGCGGACGATCGACAACCACCAGGCGCGCGCGTTGCCGCCCGCGTACGTGTGAACGTAGCGCGCGGCGCGAAGAAACGCCGTGTGGACGACATCGCCGGCATCGTCGTCGCTGCCGATGAGCCAGCGCGCGAGGTTGTAGGCCGCGTCCAGGTGCGGCAGCGTGAGATCTCGCACGAGGCCGAGATCGAGCGCCGCACTTGCACGCTTCGCCACGTCGACTACCGGCCGCGGACGTGCACGACGCCGGTCATCTGCGGATGCAAAGCGCAGAAGTAAGGGTAGTCGCCTTCATGGTCGAACACGACGGTATACCGGTCGTCGGTGTCGAGACCCGGCGAGGCGACCTTGCCGTCCTTCGACACGATGTTGTGGATCGTCTGATCCCGATTGAGGAAGGCGACGGTCGTCCCGGCTTTGACCGTCAGCTCCTGCGGCTGAAACTGGTAGTTGCTGATCTGCACCGTCTGCGTCTCCGCGGGTTCGGGGCGAGGCGCATTGTCCGCCGAGAGCAGCGGGGTGTCGACGATGGCGAGCGCATGCGAGCCGCGCACGACGCTGACCTGGCGGACTCCCAGCACCTTGCCCAGCTCGCCGGCGGGCACGGTCTTCGGGCCGGGCTGCGGAGCCGTGCCCGGTGCGGGCTGCGGATAGGCAGTCGACCGCGCCGTATGAAACGCCACGTTACCTTCGACCTTCTGCATCACCTGGTGAATGTGACCGTTCAGCACGGTGACGGATCCGAACTTTCGCAGCGAGGCCATTGCGCGCGCGGAGTCGGCCGTTCCCCAGCCCCACGGCTCGTACACCGTCCACAGCGGAATGTGAGCGAAAACCACGATCGGCGTGCTCGCCGACACACCTTTGAGATCGGCTTCGAGCCACGCGAGCTGCTCGTCACCCAGCGCCGACAGGCTGCCCGCTGCGAAGTTCGAGACGTTGTTGAGTCCCACGAAGTGGACGCCGCGATCCGTGAAACTGTAGTAAGGCTTGCCGCCCGACCCGCTGCCGTGGCGTTGCAGGTAGCCGTTCAAGCCATTGTCGAGCGCGTCGTGCTCGCCCGGCACATAGTGAATGCGATCGACCTTCAGCTCCTTGAGAACCTCGGCGGCCTGATCGAACTCCGCGGGTTTCGACAAGTGCGTGATGTCGCCAGTGTGCAGCACGAACGCGGGCTGCGCGGCGTTGATGTCGACGATCGCGCGTCGCAGCGTGCCGATCACATCGGGATTCGCTTCCTTGTTGAATCCGACGTGCGTGTCGCTGATCTGTGCGAACGTGAACTGGCCGGCCGCGGCGTGAGCGACCTTTGGATCGTCCGACATGCCGAGCGCACGCGGCACGCCGCCTGCCATGCTCCACAGGATGCCCGCGCCTGACCAGGCGCCGAGACACTTCAGTGCTCCGCGCCGCGTGAACATTGCAGAGTTGTAATCTTCGTCGTCGCGCATCGTTCTCGTCCTCGATTGATGGTGTCGTGAACGGAAGATCGATCGACACGGCGATTTATTCCCGACTGCGCCGGCGCAACGAATCGACGACGCAAAGTGGCTCACATTAAATCGTAGGAGATCTTTCGAGGCCGAACGTAAGTCATGTGAAGTGACTGCCAGCAGTGCTGCGCCGAACGGCAGCACTCCAGACTCTCCGCGCGTCACTCGCACACAGCTTCTTTCACTTCACTGGAGAGTCTCATGAGGAAATATGTTTCAGCCGCGCTCGGCACGCTCGGCACGATCGGTTGCATGCTTGCAGTGCCTCAAAGCGCGTCCGCAGCGAACAGCATTCTGTTCAGCATGGTGCGTTCGGCGGCAGTCGAGAACGCCGGCTGCGCACTGAATGCCACGGCGCGAGTCACGGTCAATTCGCTCGGCCCGGTCGAGGTCATGCACGTCGAGGCCAGCGGCCTGCCGCCGAATCAGGAGTTCGATCTGTTCGTGATCCAGCAGCCCAACAACCCGTTCGGCATGGCCTGGTACCAGGGTGACATGGAGAGCAACGCCAAGGGGCGGGCTGTCGGCGACTTCGTCGGCCGCTTCAACAACGAGACCTTCATCGTCGCGCCGGGCAGCGTGCCGGCGCCGGTCGTGCATCACAGCACGCCGTTCCCGGATGCTGCCACCAATCCTGTGACTGCGCCGATCCACACGTTCCACATCGGGCTCTGGTTCGGCACGCCGGATGCGGCAGTCGCGGCGGGATGCCCGAACACGCAGACGCCGTTCAACGGCGATCACACTGCGGGGATTCAGGTGTTGAGCACGCGCAATTTCACGGTCAACGGGCCGTTGCGCAGCCTCGCTCCGTAATCGCCTCAAAAGGTGAGGTGATTAGCTGTCGGAATCACCTCACCGTCTTCCCTCCGCCACGGAACTCCCCGTGCCAGGCGCGAATAGTTGAGTCATGACCGCGCCGCAACCCAAGAGCTACGACCGTCCCACCGGCGGCTGGGGCTCGCTCGAAGGCATGGCGAAGGTCGAGCTGGAAGGCAAAGCCGGACCGAGCGCGTTGCAGACGCTGGCGAGCCAGAACAAACCGGAAGGTCATATGTGCACATCGTGCGCGTGGGCGAAGCCGCCGGATCCGCACGTGGCCGAGTTCTGCGAGAACGGCGCCAAGGCGACGATCTGGGATCTGACGACCAAGCGCTGCACGCCGGAGTTCTTCGCCGAGCACACGGTGAGCGAGCTGCGCGCATGGAGCGATCTCGACCTCGAGGTCGTCGGCCGGCTCACCGAACCGCTGCGCTACGACGCAAGCAACGATCGTTACGTGCGGGTGAGCTGGGATGAAGCGTTCACCGCGATCGGCCAGGCACTCAAGCGGCTCGAACCGAAGTCGACGACGTTCTACACCTCCGGCAAAGCCGCGCTGGAGGCTTCATATCTATACGCCCTGTTCGCGCGCATGTACGGCCACAACAATCTGCCCGACAGCTCGAACATGTGTCACGAGACCACGTCCGTCGGGCTCAAGAAGGTCACCGGCTCGCCGGTCGGCACGTGCCAGTTCGCAGATCTCACGCACTGCGACGCGATCTTCTATCTGGGCCAGAATCCCGGCAGCAACAGTCCACGCATCCTGCATCCGCTGAAGGACGCAGTCTTGCGCGGCTGCAAGATCGTCGCGTTCAATCCGCTGCGCGAGCGGGGACTGATCGAATTCGTCGACCCGCAGAACCCGTGGCAGATGACGCTCGGCAAGCCTACGAAGATCGCTCATCAGTTTCTGCAGCTACGAGCGGGCGGCGACATCGCGGCGCTGCTCGGCGTGTGCAAGCGAGTCGTCGAGCTCGACCAGCTCTCGAACGGCAAAGTGCTCGACCGTGCATTCCTCGATGAGCACACGCATGGACTGCAGGACTTTCTCGACAAGCTCAGCGCGACCTCGTGGCAGGAGATCGAGCATCATTCGGGACTCTCCCGCGTCGAGCTGGAGCAGGCCGGCGATACCTATGCGCAGGCGCGAGCTGTCATGGGTATCTACGGAATGGGACTTACGCAGCAGGTGCACGGGACGCAGTCGATCGGAATGCTGGTCAATCTGCTGCTCCTGCGCGGCAATATCGGGCGCCAGGGCGCCGGCTGTCAGCCGATCCGCGGGCACTCGAACGTGCAAGGTCAACGCACCGTCGGTATCACCGAGAAACCCGAGCTCGTGCCGAACGACAAGCTCCGCGAGCTGTTCGATTTCGAGCCACCCAAGGAACAGGGGCGCACGACGGTCGACTTCCTCAAGGCGTTGCTCGCGGGCGAAGCGAAAGGATTCATCGGGCTCGGCGGCAATCTCGCTCGTGCCGTGCCGGACCAGTCACGCGTGCATCCTGTGTGGCGGAACATGGAGCTCACCGCGCATGTGGCGACACGCCTGAATCGCACGCATCTGCTGCCGGGCAAACAGTCCTACGTGTTGCCCTGCCTGGTGCGTGCCGAGGAGGATCTGCAGGCGACGGGCCCGCAGACCGTGACCATCGAGGACAGCTTCTCTCATATATATGGGTCCCGCGGCCGGCGGGAGCCCGCGAGCGGGCAGCTCAAGTCCGAAGTCGCAATCGTCGCCGGCCTGGCCAAGGCGACGCTGCCGCCGAATCCTCGCTGGCAGTGGACTGCGTGGACCAGCGACTACGCCGCGATCCGCGAGCTGATCGCAAAAACGTATCCCGACATGTTCCATGACATGAGTGCGCGGATGAATCGGCCGGGCGGCTTCTATCGCGGCAACAAGGCACATGAGCGCATCTGGGAGACCGAGAGCGGCAAGGCGGAGTTCACTGTCCCCACCGTCTTCAACGCTGGCGGCGAAGAGGCGGCGCCCGGGCGCTACACGTTGATCACCCTGCGTGCGAACGATCAGTTCAACACGACGATCTATCACGACTCCGATCGGCTGCGCGGCCTCAACGGCAATCGAATGATCGTGCTCATGAGCCCGAGGGAGATGCAGCGCGCAGAGCTGTCCGAGGGCGACCGGGTCACGCTGACCACCGACTACGGCGATGGCATCGCGCGTGAGGTCTCAGGGCTGACCTTGACGCCCTACGACCTTCCGGACGGGTGCCTCGCGGGCTACTACCCGGAGCTCAACCCGCTCGTGCCGCTCGATCATCACGATCAGGCCTCGAAGACACCGGCCGCGAAGGGCGTGCCGGTCCGCATCCGACGCACCTGACGGTTCGGATATTGCGCTGCGTCGCTCGCTGTTGAGCGTGCAACGACGTACCTAAGGTCGATTGAAATGGCCCTCCCGCTCGGCAATACTCCCGCCGAATAACGAGCGCGGCTCTAGCCGCCGTCGATCTCACTCGCGATGCCTCGACGGTGAGTCCAGCGCGGACCGTTCCAGCACGGATCAAGGAGGTCTCATGGCTGAAGGGCACCAGGCGCGTCGCAGCGAGCGCGACGTTCGCATCATCACCGAGGCGGCGGCACCGGTCGCGACCTCCAGAGCTTCTCGCGCACCGTCCTTGAAGTACTACCAGCCGCCGAAACCACGCGGGCGGCAGCGAGCAATCATCAACGAAGCGGCCCTTGTCGGCGGGCCTGCAGCCATTACGCCCGTTGCAGCCGGGCGCCTGCCCGATGCGTCGCTCGGCAGCTTCGGCGATTCGATGGTGCTGGAGGTCGTCCTGGGGAACGACGATCGCGTGCGTGTCAAACAAGCCGACATGAATCGCAATCCCTTCCGGCAGATCTGCGCCCTGCGTATTCGCGCCCAGACCGGCCAGCTGTTCGTCGGGACTGGCTGGTTCATCGGCCCGCGCGCGGTGGCGACGGCCGGTCACTGTGTCTTTCTGCACAACGAAGGCGGGTGGGCGCAATCCATCGACGTGATTCCGTCGAAGTTCGGCGCCTCGAATCCGCGCGGCACGCTGACGTCCAGCAAGCTGCGCGCGGTCGACGGCTGGACCGAGCGCAAGAATACCGACTTCGACTATGGCGTGATCCTCCTCGACGATGAGTCGGTCGGCGAGCACGTCGGCTGGTTCGAGGTGGCCGCGGAGAGCAATGAGGCGCTGGCCGGCCCGGTCGCCAATATCAGCGGCTACCCCGCGGACCGCGACGACGCGAATTTCCAGTACTTCCACGCCCGCCCGCTCACGCGAGCGACGCCGACGCGCGTCGAGTACACGATCGACACCTTCGGCGGGCAGAGCGGCAGCCCGGTATGGATCGAGGAGTCTTCGGGCGAGATTGCGGCCGTTGCCATTCACACCACCGGCGGCACGACCGGCAACTCCGGCACGCGCATCACCGAGGCGGTCATCGACAACTTCATCGCATGGCGGGATGAGTGATGACTATGCGAATCGAGGGTAACCCGGGCACGGATCCGCAAGGCGATGCACCGATTCCGTCACCGTCGCCGTCGCCGCGCGAGGGGCGCCTCGTCGTCGGGCCGGACGGCGCCGCATTCATCGTCATCGGCAACGATCGCATTCCGGTCGATATCAGTGCACTGAGGTCTGTGCCGGGCGGCGCGCCGTTCACGTCCGTGCGCCGTCGCACTGTCGCGCCGCCGCGCGAATTGGGCCCGGCCATCGAAGCTGCGAAGCGGGCTCGCGCCGACTTCGAGCAGTTGCCGGGCGTCGTTGCGGTGCGCGCGGGCTACAAGTTCGAAAACGGCCGGATCACGAAGACACCCGCCGTGGTCGTGAGCGTCACGCGGGGCTTCGATGCGGCAAAACTCCCCGCGTCGGTGCAGGGCGTCCCGATCGATATCGCAGCGGCGGATCCGTACGACCTGATCCGCAACGAGCGTGGCGGAGTCCACACCGAGGCGTTCGCCCGCTTTCCGTCGGAGCGTCTGCTCATCGACGACTTGCAGCGCGCCGACGACGAGGCGGAGGAGGTCGCGCGGGTGATCACTTATCGCCCGCCTCCCGGTGCAAAACTGGATTCCTTCAAAGGCGCTCTGACTATCACCTGTCACGTGTCGCCCGATGCAGGCTGGCACGTGCTGCGCCCTTTCATCGGCGACACGCGCGATGAGTTCGTGCTCGGCATGTACGATTTCACGGCACCGCACATCTATCGCAGCGTGCGCGGCCTGCTGCTCGATTCTTCGGTGAAGTGGACGCAGACGCTCGGTCCGAAGGAATCCCTGCCCGGCGAAGACGACGGGGACTCCACCAAAGCGGACGACAAGACCGAGGCATCGGTCGTGCGTGGCCTGAAGCGCGTCAGCGGCCGCCGCTTCGAGTCCGCGTTTGCGCATGTGGGCAGCGGTCAGACGTTTGCCTCCGCCTATCACATCAAGGTGGGCGTGCGCGACGACCAGGCCTTCTGGCTCTCTTCGGGCAATTGGCAGTCTTCCAACCAGCCCGACATCGACTTTCTGGCCGCGGACGCGGACCGCCGCGAGATCGCGCGCTACAACCGCGAATGGCACGTGATCGTGGAGAGTCCGGAGCTCGCGAAGGTGTTCAAGACTTACCTGCTCGGCGACTTCGCCACTGCCTCCGAGCCGGAGGAGGTGGGCATCGTTGCCGAGGCGGCTGTGCCGACGCCGGATCTGCTCGTTCCCGAAGACGCACTGCTGGTCGAGGAGCGCGCGGCGCGCAGCTTGCAAGCCTTCGCGCCGCGGCGCTTCAGCTTCACCGCCGCGAATCCCGTCGAGGTTCAGCCGGTGCTCACGCCCGACAACTACATCAAGGTCGTGCGCGACCTGCTCACGCAGCACCCGCCGCGCCACCGCTTGTATTTCCAGAACCAGTCGCTGAATCCGGTGAAACAGCCGACGGCGGAGTTCGCCGAGCTGATGCAGCTGCTCGTCGACTTCAGCAACGACGACGACCTCGACGTGCGCATCATCTTCCGCAACATCGGTCCGGTGCGCAAGAAGCTCGAATCGCTGCAAGCCGCGGGCTTCAACATGAAGCGGATCAAGATGCAGGCCGGCTGTCACACCAAGGGCATCATCATCGATTCGCGCCACGTGCTGATCGGCAGCCACAACTTCACCAACGACGGCATTCAGTTCAACCGCGATGCCAGCCTGGTGATTCACGACGAAGGAATCGCGAAGTACTACGAGGATGTTTTCAGGCACGACTGGGAACGGCTCGCACGCCCGACGATCCGCGAAGAGCTGGCGCCGATTCTGGCCGCAGGCGCGGAGGCCGCGCCGCGCGGTTACGTCCGCGTGCCGTGGTCGTTCTATGACGAGTACGACTGATACATATGCACTGAGGGTCGCAACGTATGCTGGTCCGAGCCGAACGTGAGCTGGTGGTCGCCAAGGTCCTCGATGTCCTGATCAACGCCGCAAGCCCACAGAATGCGGTCGTCGGTCTGTTTGGCGGACGTGCGACCAAGGTGCTCACTGGGCTGCCCACCGGCGCGCCTTCCAACCTGGTGATCGCCACCGTCGTGCTCGACATCTGTCTCATGGACCGGTGGCCGCCCCCGCCCTCTGGCGACCCCTCGCTCCTGGAAGTCCTGCTCAACTCCCTCATCAACGCCGGCGCGGTCGATCTCATCGCCGCGCGCGATCGCGTGCGCACCAAGGTGGATCCCAACCTCGAGACGCTCGCGAACGGCTGGATCAACGCCGACCTGCCGTTCTTCGGGCGCGCGATCGCGCGCAAGGTCGTGCGGCTGCTGATGAACTCCGGCGACAAGCCGATCCTGCGCGTGCAGGGCATGACCAAATCGGGCAAGACCTACACCGGTGCCTGGCTCAACTTCCTGTCGAGCCCGGATCGCTGCGATTTCCGCCTGGTGCTGCAGAAGCTGGCCGACGACGCGGCGGCGATGATGAAGCCGGAGACGCTGGCGAGCGCGCTCGTTTCGAAACTGGGCCGGCCGATCGACAACATCCCGCAGCCGAAGGACGGTCATCGCTACGAGCAGGCCCTGAGCTCGTGGATTCTCAGCAACGTGCTGCAGACCTCCGGCCGCACGTGGATCATCCTGGATGGCTTCGACAATCCGGATCTCGATCCGATGACCGCGGCGTTGATCCAGATCCTGGCTGAAGAGGTGCTGACCGGCGAGTTCAATCGGCGCGCGCGCCTGGTGCTGCTCGACTTCAAGGCAAATCTGGCGCAAGTGGAGGATGTGCAGATCGCCGACGAGTCGTTGCCCGATCCGCACGACGTCGGCGCAGCGGACATCGAGGACTGTCTGACTCAGCACTTTGCGGACATCGCACAGCCGGTGACGCCCGAGTTCGTGCGAGGCGTCGCGGCGAAAGTGGTGAGCGAGACGCAAGCCGCGCGCGCGGCGCAGGTGCCTGCGCCGACGGAGCCGTGGCTGAAGGCGCTGAACGCGTCGCTTTACCGTTTGCGCCAACGCGATCTGCAGCGCATAGGCCGGGTGTAATCATGGTCCAGACAGAACTGAAGGAGTTGACTGCAGCCGACGTGTCGTCGTATCTCGGCGACGTCGATCTCAAGACAGTCACGATCCCGGCGGATACGGCCGCCTACCAGGAAGCTGCGGCTGTTCTGGCCGCTGTGCAAGATCCGGCGAAGCTCCATACGTCCACGGGAGAGAGCGGTGAGGGCGCGAGCGCGCTGCAGGACGATCTCGTGGACACGCCGAGGGCGGACGTCTTCGGTGGCGCACAGATGTTGCGTCTGGACGTGCGGCGCGAAGCGCTCGCGCGACTCGCCACTCCCGCGGCCATGCTGGAGTTGCTGAGCAAGAACGAGCATGAGCGCGGCTCGCCCCTGCAGCAGCAGTTCGAGCAGACACTGCGCGGCAAGATGCCGCCACTCGCGAAGCAGTCCATCACGGAGCTCGAAGCGAGTCTGCAGATCTCGATCTGGCTGGAGCAGTTGGCACTCGGCAACGTTCCGCGGCCCGACGAGGTGCGGCGCGTACTCGGCGTCGAGCGTTTCGTGCAGCCATTTCGCCGTCTTGCCGGCGATCACTTCGCGGGGCGCGTCAACGAGCTGGATGAGTTGCGGCTGTTCGTCGGCATCCTGCCGCCGGAAACCCTGACCGCTCGGGTGCGGGGCCAGGTCTCGCGGCTGCTCTCGGTCAAGCCCAAGGCCATCCTGAATCTGTTCGGGCCGGGCGGCGTCGGCAAATCGGCGCTGGTGGCGCGCTTCTTCCTCGATCACATCAAGCAGCCGGACCGCGAGCGGGTGCCGTTCGCGTATATCGACTTCGACAGCCCCTTCATCAACATCCGCGATTTGTCGAGCGTCGTCGGCGAGATGCATCGGCAGCTGCGCCTGCAGTTCCCGCAGTTGCCCGCGACTTTGCCGCCGATGCAGAGCGCGGAATCGGTCAGGAAGAACCTGTCCAGCATCCTCGAGCAGATCGCGACGGCTGCACAACAGCCGTTCCTGGTGGTGCTCGACACTTTCGAAGAAGTGCAGTATGGCGGTGAAGCGCAGGCGCTGCCGCTGTTCGATCTGCTGCAGGCGATGCAGAAGGAGTGGCCCTTCCTGCGCGTGCTGGTTTCCGGACGCCTGCCGATCCAGTCGCTCACGCTCAACGGTGTGAAACCGGTGCCGCTCGAGCTCGAAGGCGTCGATGAGCCTGCGGCGGTCGCCATCCTGGATCGCGCGGGCGTAGCGCCGGAGCTGGCCCGAACGCTCATCAAGCAAGTCGGGCGCGTGCCGCTCAGTCTGCGACTCGCAGCAGCAGTCGTCGCGAAGCAGGGTGCTGCGAAGGACGGCGTCAAAGATCTGGACACCACGTCCTATCTGTTCTTCTCCGTCAGCGACGAGGTGATCCAAGGACAGCTCTACGAGCGCATTCTCGAGCACCTGCACAGTCCCGCACTGGAGAAGCTGGCGCATCCCGGACTGGTGCTGCGCACGTTGAACGCGGATGTGATCTTCGAGGTGTTGAACGAGCCTTGCGAGCTGCACTTGACCGAGCCCGATCAGGCGGCCGCGCTCTACGACGCACTGGCGAAGGAGACAGCGCTGGTGAGCATCGAGGCCGACGGCGGCTTGAAGCACAGGCCCGATGTCCGCCGCACCATGCTGAAACTGCTGGTCGAGAAATCGCCGCGCAAGGCGCGTGATATCCGGCACCGAGCCATCGAGTACTACAGCAAGAAGACGGGTCCGAGCGCGCTGGCCGAGGAGCTCTATCACCGGCTGATGCTCGGCGAGAAGCTGTACGCGCGCGCCGAGGATCTGCGCAATCGCGACGTGCGGATCAGTCTCGGCCCCTCGCTGCCGGAAATGCCGGTCTCGGCTCAGCTGTTCCTGTCCGGACAGGGCTACGAAGTTTCGCCGGAGGTACTCAAGGAGGCCTCCGACGAACAACTCGAGGAGCACGCCGCGGCGAGCGCACGCGAGCGGATGACCTATGGCCCGTCGGGCTGGTCGTCGGCGCTCCAGCAGATCTCATCGTTGCGGTATCGAGGCGGAGACAGCCCGTTGTATCTGGAAGCGGCCCGCTTGCGCCTTCTCGGCAACGAGCTCGGACCCCTGTTCGAGCTGCTCGACGAAGGCATCAAGTACGCCATCGCCGCGCAGAACACGGCTCGCGCGCTCGACCTGATCTGTCTCAAGGCGTGGGGATTGGAGAAGGCCGGGCGCGACGCCGACCTCGCCAGGACTTTGCCGTACCTCGCGCGCACCGCGGAGCGCTGCGGTCGGGAACTGGCCCGCGTGCAGTTGTTTGCTCAGCAATACCGGCTCTGCAAGCGTCGCGGCGACGAATCCGCGGCGCACCTTGCCCTCGAGAGTCTGGCACAGCTGCTGCTGACGCTCGGGTCGAAGGACTTGCTCGACATCGCTCCGGTCCTGATCGATGTCATGCCGGCCCTCGCCATCGGGCACGGTGACGCAGTTCGGCACTTGCAGTCGCTGCTCGTCGCAGCCTTGACGAAATCCATCTCGTCGCAAAACGTCGTGCGAATTTTCCAGCCCGGCTGGCGATTCCCCGAGCCGCTGCTGGACTCGGAGCAGGGCGACGGCTCGCCGATCGTCATAGCCAAGACCGTCGATGACGCGATCCGCGCCTGGGCAATCCCGCTGCCCTACGTGCTCGGCGAATGGGTGGACGCATGAGTTACCTCACACCGGATGAGCAGGACGCGATCGTCACGGCGTTCATCGACAGCGGTGCCATCGCGAATCCGCGTCCGCTGCTGTTCAGCGGAGTCCGGCCCTCGTTCGTCGCGGGGCTGAACCTGGACCCAAGCCCGGCGACGCAGGTACGGCTCGACCTGAATCGGCTGAACAACGTCGCGCGGCTCGAAGACGGCAGCGTGCCGCTGGCGCTGTATCTCAGAAACGCCGCGCAGCTCATTCGCGATCTGCCGGAAAGCGCGGTGTTCAAGGACTTCATGAGCAAGGTCATGAATGCAGCAAGTGGGCTCGCGCCGCTGGCTCCGCTTGCAACCTTGCCTGCCGCCGTTCTGACGAAAGAGGCGATCATCCATCAGGACGACACTGTCGATCTGCGCTTCATCCGCGGCTGCCTGTCGTGCACGAAGTCGGTGGCGAAGCTGGTCGTGCCGCGTTTCGAAAATGGCGACAAGAAGCTGCTCGGCAATGGCAAGCCGTGGCTCTTCAACGGCAGCGGCTGGCTGCTCGGCGCGGACGTGCTCATCACCAATCAGCACGTGATCAACTCGCGTTCCGACGGCGAAGCGGCAGCCGCGCCCGCGGATTTCGAGCGACAGGCGCGCGAGACGGAAGTGCAATTCGATTTCGATACGGCCGGCGCGCCGGTGGTCGGTGCCACGGTGAAGGCCGTCGAAGCCGTGGATGCCGGGCTCGACTTCTGCGTGTTGCGGCTCGATGCACCGACGCAGCGACCCGGACTGAAGCTGCAGCTAAATCCCGTTGCAGTGAATTCGGAAACCTATCTGCCGCTCAACGTCATCCAGCATCCGCTCGGCGGCGTGATGCGCGTGGCGATCAGAAACAATCTCGCCGTGGACGCCGATGCCGACGTGGTCCGCTACTACAGCGACACAGATGCGGGATCCTCCGGCTCACCGGTGTTCGACGACTCCTGGCAGGTCGTAGCGCTGCATCGTGGCGCGATGCTGCGCAAGGCGAACTTCCAGGGTAAAGACACAGCGTTCGTCAACGTCGGCTCGCAGATTTCCCGAGTCATCGGCATGCTGCGCGGCTCGAAGCCGGCGTTGTGCGCAGAGCTTGGGATCTGATCGCGAGGTGTCACTGCAGCCAGTAGCGCACGCCGCTGGCCCGCAGCATCTGCTCGGCTTGGTCGCCCTTGAGCATCGCAAGCGTCGTGATCGTACCGGCTTGCGTGCAAGTATCCGCTGCGACAGTGATGGAGTGCGGTGCGTTGCGCACCGGCCAGCCGGTGCGTGCATCGAGAATGTGTGAATAACGATGACCGCCGCGGAACACGAAGCGTCGCGAGTCGCCGCTGGTAGCGAGTGCCCCTTGTGATAGTTGTACAACGCGATCGGCTGCACCCATCCGTGCGTGGCTCTCGATCCCGACACGCCAGGTTTTGCCGTCCTGACGCACGTTGCGCACGGCCACGTCGCCGCCGAAGTTGATCAAGCAGCTCAGCCCGGGAGCGATCTTCTCCACCTGCAGGGCCGCGGCATCGACGGCGTACTCCTTGCCGATCCCGCCGAGGTCGATCTGCATCCCCTGCTGCAGCTTGAGCACCGGACGCTGCCACTCGACCCGATGCCAGCCGACCGATGCGAGCAGCGCGTCGATCTGAGTCTGCGACGGCACATGATCGCCGCCGTCGAACGTCCACGCCTTGCGCAGCACACCCGAGGTGATATCGAATGCACCTTCGGAGAGACGCGTGAGTGTCGCGGCAAAGTCCAGCAGGTTGGCGCATTCCTCATCGACCACCGTTGCAGCGCCGGCATTCTCGTTGATGCCATGGACGGCGCTGTCGATGCGATAACGGCTGTATCTGGCCTCGATCCGCCAGGCCTCGGCCGCGACGGTATTCAGGATCTGCTTCGCCAGGGGAGCCGGAGCGTCGTCGATGAGAATTTCGCACGGGCTCGCCATCGCGACGAAGCGTCCGACCCAATGATCGGTATCGCGTGTCAGCGTGGCGGCGCACGAGGCATTCATAGTTTGAAGCGATAGCCGAATTGCACGATGACTGCACTCAGGTCCGGGTACTGCTCGCGGTTGGCCTGGTTACCGATGATCTGTTCCTGCGGCACGGTGCCGTTCTGCTGGTAATACTCGGCGCGAACGCTCCACTCGTTGCCGCTGGCGGTGGCCTGGCCGTACTTGACGCCAATCGTGGTCGCATCGAAGTCGCCGAGGCGGAAGTCGGCAGACGCGTAGCGCGGCAGTGCTGCGCCGCCGACGAGGCTCGCTCGATAAAAGTCGGCCGCGCTCTGCGTGTAGTAGCGCAGTTGCGGCTCGATGTAGCCGGCGCCCAGCGGCCAGCGCAACCGTGCTTCGACGGTGTTCGAGTCGATGCCCCAGTCGTCGGTCATGTAGCGATAGGCGAAGTGCAGGACCGGCGCGCCGAACGCGTGCTTGACCTCGGCGAAAAGACTTTGCTTCGTGCGCTTGTCGGGGCGGCTCTCGAAGAGGTAGACGCCGTCGGGGCCCTGGCCGATGGGCACGCGCGCGAGCGTGTCGCCGGTCAGCGGGTCGACGACGCTCAGCAGCTTGTAAGGATCGTTCAGGTACCCGCTGGAATCACTGTACGAATAGTTCACGCGCAGCACGGTGGTTCGATTCAGCACTTGCGTGAAGCCGAGCAGCAGGTCGAGGACGTCTTTGCTCTCGCTGCCGCCGCGTTTGTTGCTGTCGTCGCCGACGTCGAGCATCTGCGACAGCGGGAGCGGCCGGCCGCCGACGGGCTTGATATCGTCTTGCGAATACGCGACCCCTGCACTCAGCGTCGTGTTGCGCTTGTTGAAGTCGCGGGCCAGCGAAAGATTCGCGCCCAGGTGCGTGTAGTCGTACTCGGTAGAGAAGCCGGCTCCTGCGGAGAACGTGTAAAGACGTGCGAGCGGCTGCGTCCAGCTCGCGTTGAGCGCGAAGCGTGTGTCGTGGAACGTGTCATCGAGCGGCACATCGCCGGCGGCAGTGGTGTACACCGCGCGTCCGGAAGGGCTCGTGAAGGTCTGCGGCCGATTCAGAGCGATCGCGCCGCTCGCCGATGCGCCGGTCAACGTGTCTGCGGTGAGGTTGGCCGAAAACTTGCGCTCGTCGCCGAAATCGCGCAGCGCTGCAACGGCAGCGCTGATGTCGCGCACGCGGTCGTCGCTCTCGCCGTAGTAAAGGAGTGTAGAGTCGATCGCCCAGCCGCTGCTGGCCTCCTCTTGTGCGGCGACCGGTGTTGCGACCGCGGAGCCAAGCAGTGCGCAGGTAGCGGCGGCGAGTGCTCCGCTCAGGTTCTCGTTGTCTTTCATGATGTGCAGTTCAGTTGCAGCCGCAGCCGCCGCCACCGAAGCCGCGACCGCCGCTCGAGGCTTCCTTGCTGAAATAGATGTGGTCGTCGATGGCCGCGTCGAGCGGTGCGTTGTCGAGCGACATTTCGGGCCGCGCGAGCACGTCGCGCTCCCAGGGTTGGACGCCGGCGCAGCCGGCCAGCCCGAGCAGCACCAGGCACAGTGGGATCTTCTTCACCGAATTGTCTCCAGGAATTTCTGCAGCTCTGCCTCGCGCTGGTCGCGCTGGGCACTCTTGAAACCGACGTGGCGTCCGACGATGTCGCCGTTCGGACCGATGACGTACGAGACCGGCATGCCTGGCAGGTCATAGTGCGAGGCGAGGGCGCCGCTGGGGTCGTAGACGATGCGGAACTGCGCGGGCACGTCGTGCAGGAAGCGTTCCGCCTCCGTGCGCTCGCGATCCACGTTCACGCCGATCACCACCAGTCCGCGATCGGCGTACTTGGTCTGCATCTCGTTGAGCCAGGGAAAGGAATGGCGGCACGGCTCGCACCACGAAGCCCAGAAGTCGACCAGCACCACCTTGCCGCGCAGGCTCGCCAGGTCGAGCGGGTCCGGCTTGTCCGCAGCAGCGGCAGTCAGGATGAAAGCGCCGAGGGTGAGCGCCAACAGAAGTCGGGGAAGGGCGACAGTCAGAATTCGAGGTCTATGCATGGCCGGCCGGAAGGATACGCCGGCCGTTGGACGAGTGGAGCGAAGAAGATCAATCGCTCAGTCATGCAGGGCGAAAACCACCAGCTTCGTATCGGGTTTCGACTGAGCCGCATCGTGACCGCCGGCCGCGATGGCAACCATCTGCCTGCCGCGCGCACTCGTATATATGAGTGGCGTGGCGCGGGCGCTCGTCGGCAACTGACCTTTCCAGAGCTCCTTGCCGGTTCGCGTTTCGAAGGCCCGCAGGTAGGGTTCCAGTGAGGCCCCGATGAAGACCAGGCCGGTATCGGTCGTCGCCGGCCCGCCGAGATTGAGGCCCAACGGAGCGCGCCACGCAGAGTCGCCGCTGTCCACGTTGATAGCGACCAGCTCGCCCCACGGCGGTGCTATGCACGGCTTGCCTGACGGCGAGCGAAAGAATTCGCGCGACATCGCGAACGGCGTGCCGTCCTGCTCCGTCGTTTCGCGCGCGGGGAATTTCTTCTGCGCCTCGTCGAAGCCCGCTCGCGGGATCAAGCGAATGATCGCGGGCAGGCGGTTGACCGGCGCGATCAACAATCGCTGCGTCGGGTCCCATGCGAATCCGCCCCAATGCAAGCCGCCGATGTTGCCGGGGACATGAAGGCTGCCTGCGAGACTCGGCGGAGTGAAGACTCCTTCGTTGCGCAAGGTGCGGAACGTCCGACGGCAGCTCTCCAGATCCTCCGGCGTAGCGCCCCACAGATCGTCTTCAGTCACACGCTGTGGCACGAGGCTCACCGGTTTCGTCGGGAACGGTTGGGTCGGCGCGGCTTGCTCGCCGGGCACGTCGCTGCGAGGAACAGGCTTTTCGATTACTGGAAACAGCGGTTCGCCGGTCAGTCGATTCAGCAGGAACACATGGCCCGACTTGTTGCCGACGGCGACCGCCGGTCCATCGCGACCCGGATAGAGCAGGGGCGGCGTCGTGGTGTCGTAGTCCCACAAGTCGTGATGCACGAGCTGAAAGTGCCAGACGGGCTCACCTGTCTGCGCATGCACGGCCACCAGCGAATTCGCGTACCGATCGTCGCCGGGCCGCAAGCCGCCGAAATAGTCCGGGCTGGCGCTGCCGGTCGGCAGATATGCGAGGCCGCTCGCGTGGTCGACGACGATGCGGGACCAGGTATTCGCGCCGCCGGCTTGCCCATCGGGAGGTAGCGGATGAAACGTCCAGCGCAAGGCACCGCTCGCGGCATCGAATGCGCGAACTTCGCCGGAAGCCATTCGCGCCCGACCGTTGTCGGCAACGGAAGAGCCGACGATCACCAGGTCGCGATAGATCGCAGGCGGCGACGTGACGCCGTACTCGCCATGCCATTCGGGCGGATGCCGCAGGCCGCGGCTCAGATCGATCTGGCCTTCATCAGCAAAGTCCGCGCAGAAGCGCCCGTTCGTGCGCTCCAGACACACGAGACGGCCATCGACGGTACCGATGTAGAGACGTTCGCCACGAATGGCAGGACCGCGATTGGCAAAGTCGGAGTAGTCGGTGTTGCGCCGGATTTGCAGGTCGACCTTCCAAAGCTGGCGGCCGCTGTCCGCATCGAGCGCGGCCACCGTGCCGAGCGGTGTCGACACGTACAGCGCGCCGTCAGCGTAGACCGGTGTGGCCTCGAACGACGGGCGATCGGCGCCGGGGGCAAGCGGTTCGGTCGAGTCCCCAGTGTCGTAGACCCACGCAACTTCGAGGCGCTCGACGTTCGCCGGCGCAATGCGGTCGGTCGACGCATGTGCGCCGCAGACGATCCAGGCGAGCAGGATTGGCAGAGATCTCATGCCGCCACATTCCGCGCGCGACGGCTGCGGTGCCACCGGAAAGTGACCGATCGCCGGCCGCCTGGGGCGAGCGGCAGGATGCAGTGACGATTCGCGGGCGATGCCGGTCGCGCGACGGCTAGAATCCGCCGATGTCCTCGCCGGCGAACCCGATGCTCGATCGCTATCTGCGCCACCGACGCATCTGGGAAGTCGCTCTGTGGACGACGTGGTGGCTGCTCGACGCTGCGGCCAACAGCGCCGTCGCGATCATGGATATCGAGCGCCGCGCTCTGCAGTTCGACTGGTGGGAGCCGGTGGTATGGGAGTACTCGAGCGCGCTGATGCTGCTCGCTCTCGTGCCGGCTCAGCTGGCATTCGATCGCCGCTGCCCTTTTCAAGCCGAGACCTGGCGGCGCGCCTTGGTCGGGCATTTGCTCGCGACAGTTGTCTATTCGCTGATCCATGTGACCGGCATGGTCGGCCTGCGCCACCTCGCTTACGGTGTCGCGGGTGCGCAATACGACTTCGGATATTGGCCGAAGGAACTCTTGTATGAGTACCTCAAGGACATCCGAACCTATGCCGGCACGATGACGGTCATCTACTTGTACCGATTCCTGTTGCTACGCTTGCGCGGCGAGGCCCGGCTCCTCACTGCGCCCGACAGCGGGCCGCCGGCCGAGGCGATCGAGCGCCCCAGTCGCTTCCTCGTTCGCAAGCTCGGTGCCGAATTCCTGGTAGCTGCGCACGACATCGAGTTCCTGGAGGCGGCGGAGAACTACGTCAATCTGCACGTGCGCGGCCGCGTCTATCCGCTGCGCTCGACCATGACTGCGATCCAGGATCGACTCGATCCGGCGCGCTTCGTGCGCGTGCATCGCAGCTACATCGTGAACCTGGAGTTCCTCGATCAGATCGAGCCGCTGGATACGGGCGATGCGCGGCTGCTGCTCAGGAATGGCGCGCGTGTTCCGTGCAGCCGTCGCTATCGCAGCGCCTTGCGCCAGCAGTGATCTACGGAATCAATCGTGCAGGGTCAGCACCGGGCAGCGGCATTCCCTGAGCACTCTGGCGGCAGTGTTGCCGCGGAGCGCATCGAGGAAGCCATGCGGACCTTCGGTTGTCATCACAATCAAGTCAGAGCCCGCCGCTGCGGCCGTCTGTGCGATGACTTCGGCCGGCTCGCCTTTCAATACGTGCACCGTCCAATCCCAGCCGGGCTCTGCGGGGATCTGCAACGCCGGCATGTCCTCGGCATCGCCGACGTGCAGCAGGTTCACTCTGCCCGGCGGCAGTCCGAGGCTGTGGATCATGCGTTCGACTGCGGCGATGGCCAGCTCGGGCCGCGGCTTGGGGGCAACGGGAACGAGGATCTTCTTCAGCGTGATGGAGCCGTCCTTGTGTGACACGAAACCGGGCACGCCGTACGGGAGATAGAGCGTCATCCCTTCGTTCGCATGGGCGATCGGCTCCGCGACGCGCTTGTGCTGCCAGCGGACGCGGCCTTCGTACTGGTGAACGGCGAGCACGACCAGGTCGGCGGGATGATTCGCCAGAAAATCGACCGACGCCTTCACGGGCGACTGGCTGGTCGCGATGATCTTCTGCACGTCGATGCCGAGATCGGTCACCGCGCGCTTGTCGCTGCCCTTGAGAATCAGGCCCCAGCGCTCGAGCGTGTCGCGCACGCCGGGAAAGTCGGCCCAGTCGACATCGTTGCCGGAGTCCACGTGCAGCATCGTGAGTTCAGCCTTGGAGACCAGCGCGATCCGCAGCGCGTGCTCGAACGCGACCTGGCTGCCATCGGAAAAATCCGATGGATGGAAGATGGTCTCGATTCGCCTCATTGCGCGCTCGCTTGCCGCCCCGGCTCGATCGCGGCTTCCTGCTTCCAGCTCGAATCGGGATCGAACGCGGCGATGCCGCTCGCGGCCTTGGCCGTCTCGGAGCCCAGATCCTTCGAGTACACGACGCCGTCGTGATTCACGATGAAGGTCATGACGCCGGAGTTGCCGTACTCGACCGGGAATGCAAGCAGCGCGAAGCCGCCGATCATCTTGCCGTTGACCAGGTAGTCGTAAGCACCGCCTGCAGCGCTCGGCCCTTGCGCCGTAAGCAGTCGGTACCTGTAGCCGCGATAGCCTGCGCCGGTATCGACACCTTTCTCGAAGTAACCTTCGCTGCGCGCGCGCGCGAACCCCTCGCCGAGCGGGCTCAGCGGCTCATCGCCAGTTGTCGGCCAGTACAGGCCATCCTTGTGGCCTTCGGAGCTCGCCAGCTTCTGCGCATACTGCAGTAGCGGCTCTCCTTGCGGATTGCGCGTGTAGTACTCGCGCTCCGCATCGACGAACGCGAGACACGACTGGATCGCGTCGAGCTCGTTCTCGCCGACCCGGCGGTTGACGATTTCTTCCGCGCCGGCCGAGCTGTCGAAGCTCCAACGATGGCCGTGTTGCTTGAGCGGGAACGGGAAGGGCCACTTGTCGGCGCCGACCTGCAGCGTCGTCTGGCCTTCAGTCGCGGTCTCGAACGCGTGCGCGGCTTCGTACGCTTGCAGGAATCGCTCGCGTGCGTGGCGGTCCCGGACCGGATCGCCGGAATCGACCACCGGTTGCGCATCGGCACCGAGGACTGCGACGAGCGCCCGCGTGTCTTCTGCCTTGGCGGCAGCGACCAGCGCTTGAGCGGCCTCCTCGGGCGAGCCGAAGTCCTTCTGTGAAACCGATCGGCTGCACGCGACCAGCGCTGCAGCGACGCCGACCAGCACGATGAGTGCGCGCAGGATCTGGTTTCGCGGCTTCATCGGCGTCTCCCGCCGCCGCCGCCGCGGCTCGATGATCCCCTGCTGCTGTACTGGCGCGCGCTCGAGCCGCGATCGACGTTGCGGAACGCATCGGAAGAGCGGGACGAGGCGGCGCTGCGGTCGCGGCTCTGCGACGAGTTGAAGTCCCGCTGACTGGCGCTGGCGCCGCGGTCTCCGCTGGTGCCGCCGCTCAGGTCGCGATAGTTGTTGTTATTGCCGCCGCCAAAGTCGCGCGTACCGCTGTTCACGTCGCGCTGCGACAGTCCGTCGCGTGCCATGTCGCCGCGGCCTTGTTCCGCACGGCCGCGAAAATCTTCGCGCGACTGCACCGACTCGCGGCTGCTGCCGCGATTGTATTTCTGCTGCGTCGCCTGGTCGCGATAGCCGACGCCCTGGCGATGGTTGGAGTCGTGCTTCCACTTGCTGTTGTTGCCGCCGTTGCCGCGCCCGTTGTTGATCTGGTTGCGGTCGCCGGTGTTGATGTTGTTGCGATTGCCGCCGTTGAAGTTGTTGTAGCGGTTGACGTCGATGTCGATATCGTTGCCGCCCCAGTTGCAGTTGCCCCAGATCGCGCCGCCGACGACCACACCCACGCTGAACGAGAAGAACGCCGCGCCCGGCGGGTACACGTAGTGCGGCGGGTAGTAGTAATACGGCGGATAGGCAGGGTAGGGCCACGCGCCGTAGACCACCGTCGGGTTGTAGGTCGGCACGTAGACGACCTCGGGGTCCTTCGACTCGATGATGATGATCTGCGGAGCCGGCGCACCTGCAGGCGCAGGCTCCGTTTTCACGGTCTGCTCCTTGCCGCTCTTGAGATTGCCGGCTTCCTTCGCTTTGACGCGCAGGCGCTGCACGGCATCCATCACGCCCTTCTGGTCCGCGAGGAACGCGTCGCCCAGCTTCTGCGTCCAGTCGAGCTTCTCGTTCATCATCGTCAGCACGTCGGGGAACGCGATCAGCGATTTCACGCTCGCGTCCCAGGTCTCTTTCTCGACCGCCTTGCCGACCGCATCGCCTTTCACATCCGGATGCTCTTTCTGCCAGCGCGCCGCCTGCACGATTTCCAGCGGATAGGTCGAGGCCATGAAGATCTGCGCCAGCAGCGAATCCGGATAGAGCGCGATCGGCGCGACGATCTGCTCCAGCTCTTCGGGCTTGAACGGTTGTGCCTGCTTCGGCGGCTGGGTCGACTGCGCAGGCTGTGCCGGCTGATCTGCGGACAGCGCCAGCGCGGCGAACAGCACAGTCGGCAGAATCGACCCGATCATTCGCGCTGCTGGATTCATGGGTTCGCGCTACCTGCTTTGGGCAACTTGGCGGCCATCGCTGAGTAGGCCGAGCGTGCTTTGCGTAAAGCTTCTGCAGGAGTGCTGGCTGCGCCGTTCGAGGTTGCTTGCCACAGCGATTTCCCGGTCTTGGCATCGCGCAGAGACATCATCAGATCGCCTTCGCGGCCGACGCCGGACGGCGGCACCTCGGTGGCGGGGCTGACAGGCCGCCCGGTGTCGAGTACGGAGGTGTCGACGTGATGCAGCCCGCCGCTGGAGCCGCTGCTAGGCTCCGGGAGTGTCGGCCTGCTCACCGCTGCCAGTGTCACCAGCACATCTGCATTCGTCGCTTCCTGATAGCCACGCTTCTCGAGCGCGCTCTTCGCGGCCGCGTGCAGTTTTTTGGAAACTTCAGCGCGCTGCTCGTCGCTGATCTCGGTTGCGAACACGAACTCCTGTTGATCGATGCGAAAAGTCCTGAACGGCGGCAGCGTGGCCGGGTCGCTCGACATATCGATCGGCGCCGTGCCACACGCCGTCAGCAGGCACATCCACAGCGCAACGGTCGTCGATCTCGCGAGCGTCATGCCGACACCGTCTCCGGACGGGGATTCTTTTTCCATCAGTACCGCGGGCAGTGCGTCAGCGATCTGCAGCGGCTGCGCGCGACACGGCGTCGACGAGCGAAAGGCTGGAGAACGGCTTCGTCAGATAAGCGAACGCGCCGATGTCGCGCGCGGCGCGCCGATGCATGGCGTCGTCATGCGCCGTGATGACGACGACCGGCGCAGTGAAGCCCGTGGCCACGAGCTTGCGCTGTAAGTCGAACCCGTTCATGTCGGGCAGATGAACGTCGAGAACCAGGCAATCGGCGTCGTGCGCCTGCGCATCGGCCAGCAACGCACCCGCAGACGTGAAACTGCGCACGTCGAACCCTGCTGCCTCCAGCAGCCGGCTCACCGCGAGGTTCACGCTGGGGTCGTCCTCGACGATGATGATTGTAGTCACGTGCTTCCACGCCGCAGCGGATTGCACCGTCATACACGCCGTCGCATGGAGCGACAATCAGTAGCACGGGTCGCGCGGACAGCCCCTAGCATGCGTACCTCAGGGGCTCTTGAAGGGCAGGGTGAAAGCGAACGCCGCGCCGCCACCCAGCCGGTTTTCGGCCCAGATCGCGCCGCCGTGCAGCCGCACGATCGAGCGTGCGATCGACAGGCCCAGCCCCAGGCCCTCGTCCTTCGTCGTATAGAAGGAATCGAACAGCTTGTCCTTCTTCGCCGGCTCGAAGCCTTCTCCTTTGTCGAGCACCGTGACGGTGAGGTGGGCGCCTGGGGCGCGCTCGGTACGGATCTCCAGAACCCGCTGCTCGGGCGGCGTGCTGCGCATCGAGTCCATGGCATTGATGACGAGATTGAGCAACACTTGTTGGAGATGCACCGGATCGGCGGATGCCCGCGGCAACGCCGGATCCAATGAAGTGCGGATGAGGATGTTGCGGCGGACGGCATCCGGCAGCACCAGCGACAGGACGCTCGAAGCCAGTGCATTGACGTCCACTTCTTCGAGCTGCAGCTCGCGCTTGCGCAGCAGGGTCCGCAGCCGGCGCACGATGTTGTCGGCGCGCAGATCGTCCTGTCGGACATCTTTGAGGATCTCGCGCACCAGGGGTACGTTCGGCGGGGACTGGCTCAGCAGCAGATCGGCCGTCTCGACGTTGCTGAGGATCGCGCTGAGGGGTTGCGTGACCTCGTGGGCCACAGATGCCGTTATTTCGCCTATCAGGGCTAGCCTGGCGGCATGGGTAATCTCTGCGTACTGCCGCTGCACGTCGGCGCGGGCGCGTGAATGGCGCCGGTTCTGCACCAGGAGCGCGATGATCAGCACCGTTTGCACGGCCAGCAGCGCGCTCGCCAGATATTGCAGCGTATCGATGGCCGCCGCTCCCTGAGTTTTATAACTACATTAGGACCTGAACGGCCGGGCCCGAATACGTAACGGGGGAACGTTCCGGTACGCTCATGCCCACTCTACCCATTGCAATCGGCACGCCCCCGGCAGACAGTGCCTAACCTGGGATATCGGGCTCTAACTCACGGGACCGGACCCACCAAGCAGATGGCTGGAGCGGGATCAGACCGTCTGCCCAGGGGAAACAAAATATGACGATGTACACGGCGGACCAAAATTCGCTGGCGCCGGCGACGCTACCTACGACGTGGCCGGAGTCCGACGAGGATGTGACTGCGGAGCCTGCGGTCCACGTCATCGATGACGACGACAGCTTCCGCACGGGAATGCTGCGCATCCTGCGCATCTGCGGTCACCGTGCCATCGGCTACGGCTGCGCGGGCGAGTTCCTGCTGAGACTGCAAGGCGAAGCCTCCGGCTGTTGTCTGCTCGACATCACGATGCCCGGCCCGAGCGGCATGGATCTGCTGCGTGCTCTGAAGCAACGCGGTTCGGCGCCGCCGATCATCTTCGTAACCGCGCGCGACGATGTGATGACGAGCGTCGACGCGATGAAGAAGGGCGCGTTCGACTACATCGTCAAGCCGGCGAGTGCAGCGCGAGTGCTTGCGGTGGTCGAGCGTGCCCTGCAGGTCGATGCGAAGCGGGTCGCCGCACGCACCGAGTTGCGCGAACTGTCGACGCGATTCGCCACGCTCACGGGTGCCGAGCGGACGATCTTCGCCGGCGTGATCTCGCATCGTCTCAACAAACAGATGGCGGCCGATCTCGGCGCGTGCGAGCGCACTGTGAAAGCATTGCGCGCGCGCATGATGTCGAAGCTGCGCGCACGCACAGTGCCCGAACTGGTGCGGGCCGCGGCAGTTCTCGAGCACGCCGGCATCTTCGTTCAGTCACCAGCAACGAGACAGCCCGCCTATCTCGTGTGAGGTCGACCTGGTCACAGTCGATGACATGCGCGCAGCGATGGACAGCGATGAGCTGTTCGTCGAATACCAGCCGATTGTCCTGCTGAACGACGCTACCTGCATCGGCGCCGAAGCGCTGGTGCGCTGGCGCCGCGCCGACACGATCCTGCAACCCTCCGAGTTCCTGCGCGCTATCAACAACACGCCGCTGTCGGGCCGGCTGACCTACTGGGTGATCGATACAGTCGCCGCCGATCTGGGCGAGTGGCTGGGCGAGCATCCGCAGGTGCAGGTCAGCATCAACATCCCACCCGAGATCCTCGGTCGCGGCGGTCTGCAATACGCAGCCGAACGCTCGGGCCTGCACGCGCGCATGAATCAGATCGTGCTCGAAGTTACCGAGCACGGCGTGCCGGACCAGCTCGGGTTGGAGGCATTGAACATGATGGCCGAGCGCGGCTTGCGGGTCGCACTCGACGATGTAGCGCTGAACGGTGTGAACCTCGCGTTGCTCGCGCGCTGCAATTTCAGCGTCATCAAGCTCGACCGACAACTGACGTCGCAGCTCGCGGTCAGCGCGCCCGCACCGAACTGGCTGGCCGCGCTCAGCTCGCTGCTCCGGAACACTGGCTTGAAGGTGGTCGCAGAGGGAGTGGAAACTGACTATCAAGCCACGGCCTTGCACGCGGCCGGTGTGCAGATGGCGCAGGGATATCTCTTCTCGCGATCGCTCAGTGCGCCCGAGCTGATCGCCTACCACGCAAGCGCATCCTAGATCCGCAACGCCTTGGCGATCGCGTCCAGCAGTACGCGCGCGTCGGTCGGCTTCGCCACGACATCGGCGAACAGCGCCCGGTCCTGCGGCGCAGTCGGCGGAGAAGCAGTGAGTGCGACGATCGGCATCGTGGCGGTGCGCGGATCCGCCTTGATCTTGCGGACAGTGTCCAGGGTCGAGTTGCCCGGCATCACCATGTCCACCAGCATCAGCGCCGGGCGCGACTGAGCCAGAACCGCCAATGCCTGCGGCGCACTGTCGGCTTCGAGCACGTCGTAGGCGTGGGCACGCAGCAGCCGTCCCAGGCTGCGGCGGACGCTGGGGTCGTCGTCGACGAGAAGGATGGGCGTGCTCAAGGGAGGGGCATATCATTCACTCGCAGAGGTCAACCTAGTAGAAAACGCACCAGAACGAATGCGAGCCGTGTCGAGTTTCAGAAGCCGTTCACCCTGCGAGGCCCATGCTGCGACTTGAATCGCACTGTCGCGGCCGGACCGGCGACTTATGTTGCAGTGCCAAAGGCGCTGGAAAGGCCGATGAAACCAACTGCCGTGCTTTTACGTACAAACTTGCAGATTAAGACCTTGGGGGATATCAGCAGTGCGCGCAGCTGATCGGGCGTTGCCGCCCTCGCGCGTCGAATTGTTGCGAGCGGCGCTGCTGCTGGCGGCGCTAGCGCTGACGTATTGGCTGGCCGTCGACATCGGGCTGGCCTTTACGCCGCCCGACTACGCTGTTTCGCTGCTCTGGCCGCCGAATGCGGTCATCCTGGCTGCCCTGTTGCTCTGTCCGCCGCGGCGCTGGATCTGGCCGTTGCTCGCGGTACTGCCGGTGCATTTGATTGCCGAGTTCACCTCGGGTGTGCCGCTAGTCATGACTATCCTTTGGTACGTGAGCAACATCAGCGAGGCGTTGCTGGGCGCCGGCATCATTTATTACACCCTTGGCGAGGCGCCGCGGTTCGACCGGGCCCGCCACGTCGTCGTCTACCTGGGCGCCGCGGTGATCTGTGCGCCGGTTCTTTCGACGTTCCTCGACGCAGCGTTCGTGGCCCTCGTGGGCTATCGCTACGACGGCGACTACTGGGCGATCTTTCGTTCCCGGCTGCCGTCCAATGCGCTGGCAGCGCTGATCGTCCCGCCGTTCGCGATCATCATGGCGCGGGACAGCGCCCGCCTTCTGCGCAGTGTGAGCCCGGTCCGCTGGCTGGAAGTCACTCTGCTGCTGACCGCGCTCGCCGCGGTGTCGCTGGTCGTCTTCCATCAGCCGAGGTCGCCGGGCGAAGCCGCGGTCTACGTCTATGCGCCTCTACCGCTGCTCATATGGGTCGCGGTGCGCAGCGGCGTAGGGGGCGTGAGTGCCAGTGTGGCTGTGCTTTCGCTCGTCGCCATCACCGGCACGTTGAGCCGGACGGGCCCGTTCGTATTGATGCCGAGCGCGGCGATCTCGATCCTGTCGTTGCAGATCTTCCTGATCGTCGCCGCAGGCACGCTGATGCTGCTCGCCGCGGCACTCGCCGAGTTGCACAAAGCCCGGATCGCGGCTGTGCGCAGCAAGGCTCGCCTGAGTCTGGCGCTCAACGCCGCACGCCTGGGGACCTGGGAGTGGCGGATGCAGACCGATCGGATCACCTGGCACTTTGCCGGCCACTGGGGCCCGATCCTCTCGGGCACGCTCGGTTCGCATGCCGAGCTGATCGACATGGCGCATCCCAGCGACCGGCCGCGACTCCTGGCGGCGACGCGCGCGGCACGCGAACAGGGTGAGGACGGCGACGTGGAGTGGCGAATCCACTGCAACGGCCGCGTCCGGTGGATCCGTGCACTGGGCAAGGTCCAGCGCGACGCTGCAGGCCGGCCCCGTTCGATGATCGGAGTCTGCGTCGACGTGACTCGGGTCAAGAACCTCGAGATCGGACAGCGCACCCAGCGCGAGAAGCTGGCGCATCTCACGCTTGCGGCGACGGTCGGCGAGCTTGCCGGCACCCTCGCGCACGAGCTGAGCCAGCCGCTGGCCGCGATCATGCTCAATGCCACGGTCGCCCAGCAGGAAGCGCAGAAGGAGAGTCCCGATCTGCCCGAGTTGCGCGCGATCCTTGCGGACATTCTCGCGGACGATCAGCGTGCGGCGGATGTGATTCATCGGCTGCATACGCTGCTGCCGCGCGGATCGGTGGAGCGGGAGCCGGTGCAAGTGGCGGATTGCATCACCGACATCCTGGCGCTGGAGCACAGCGATCTCATCGCCCGCCATGTGACAGCCGAGCTGGACATCGAACCCCGGCTGCCACTCGTCACGGCGGCTCCCGCTCAGCTGCAGCAGGTGCTGCTCAACCTCATCGTGAATGCGTGCCAGGCGATGGCCGCCGTGAACGGTCCGCGGCAGCTCCGCATCGCGGCCCGTCACGTGTCGGGCGAGATCCATGTCGCGGTGAGCGACACCGGGCCGGGGGTGGAGGATTTCGAGCGCATCTTCGAGCCGTTCTTCTCCAGTCATCAACACGTGGGGCTGGGACTTTCGGTCGCGCGCTCGATCGTCGTCGCCCACGGCGGGCGGCTGTGGGGTGTGAACAACGCGGCGGGCGGCGCCACGTTCTGCATCGCCTTGCCGGTGTCGAATGTGACGACCGAGGTCGTCGACGCCGCTGCTCTCACTTCGCGGGCATGAAATAGAACATCATCGCGATGATCGCGTACAGCGTCACCAGCTGCGCGCCCTTGAACCAGTTGGTGCGCCCGTCTGCGCACACGATCGCTCCGACCAGCACTCCGAGGAACAGCGAGCCGACCTCGGCGCGACTGAACGACAGCTCCAGCGGCTGCGGCGCGATGAAGTAACTGGCGAATACCAGCGACGGCGCGACGAACAGCGCGATCTGGATCGAGCTGCCGAGCGCGATGCCCAGCGACAGGTCCATCTTGTTCTTCATCGCCACCGCGATCGCCGAGCCGCTCTCGGCCGCCCCGCCGATGACAGCGAGCAATACGATGCCCATGAATACCGAGGACATGCCGAGTGCCTCGCCGGTGCTCTCCGCAGCGCCGACCAGGATCTCGCTCATCCACGCCGCCAGCACTGCGGCACCGATCAGAGTTCCGACCGCGCGCGGGATGCTCCAGCTCTTTTCCGCGTGATGATCGTCCGCTGCTCCTTGCTCGACGCTCTCGAACCAGCCGGGATGCGTCTTCAACGAGAACAGCAGGTACAGAACGTACGCGAACAGCAGTGCGCCGGCGATGCCGATGTTGAGCATCTCCTCCTCGCGCATCGTGCCCTCGGGAGAGAAATAGCGACTGAATGCGCTCGGCACCGCGAGACTGACGGCAGCCAGCAGCATCATCGTGCTGTAGAGGCGCGAAGCGCCGGCGTTGTATGTCTGATCCTTGTAGCGCCATCCGCCGAGCACGAAGCCGACGCCGAGGGCGAGCAGCAAGTTCGCAAGGATCGCGCCGATGATCGACGCACGCACCATGTCCACGTAACCCGCGCGGAGCGCAACTACCGCGATGATCAGCTCCGGCGCATTGCCGAAAGTTGCGTTGAGCAGGCCGCCGACGGCGTCGCCGGTGTGCGTGGCCAGGTGCTCGGTGGCGTGCACGATCGCGGCTGCAATCGGAATGATTGCCAGCGCAGCGGACAAGAAGACCAGCGGCGCGCGAGCATGCGTGTACTCGAGCGCGAGCGTGACCGGAACGAACGCCAGCAGCCAATTCACCGACGGCTTCATCGCGGCACTTCCGCGATCCACGCCTTCAGCAGCGTGTAGCTCGCAGCCAGCACGACCGGGCCGACGAACAGGCCGATCACGCCGAACGCGATCAGTCCGCCGATGACGCCGGCGATGATCAGCAGCATCGGCAGCTCGACGCCGCGGCGGATGAGGATCGGCCGCAGCACGTTGTCGAGCGCAATCACCGGAAGGCTCCAGATCAGCAGCGCAGTCCCCCAACCGGGGTGGCCGCTCCAATAGAGCCAGAAGACGGCTGGGGCGAGTACCAGCAGCGGTCCGAGTTGCGCCACCGCGAGCACGAAGGCGATCGCGGTGAACAGGCCGGGATGCGGCACGCCGCTGACCCACAGGCCAAGACCCGCGAGCAGCGACTGAACCAATGCAGTCACCAGCACGCCGAGCGCGACACTGCGCACTGCCTTTGCTGCGAGCTGCACGGTGTCTTCGGCTCGCTCACCGCCGATGCGATGCGCGAACGCCAGCACGCCGCGTGCAGCGGTTTCACCGGACGAGTACAAGATCGCTGCGATGGCAATCGTCAGCAGCATCTGCAGCAGCATCGCGCCCAAGCCGCCCGTGAGCGAAAGCACGGAGCCGGTAAAGGCACGCGCGTAGGGCCGAAGTGATTCCACCAGCGCTTCGGGCCCGCCTGCCGCCAATTCCGCCCATCTGTCCGTGATGCGCTGGCCGACGGCAGGCAGCTTTGCAATCCACGCGGGCGGCGGTCCGAGACCGCGAGCGACGAGATCATGCAGGACTTGAGGGCTGCGCGTCGCGGCGTCGAACAGCGTGCTCACTGCTGCGAGCAGCGGACCAACGAATGCCAGGAGTGCAACGATCGTCATGACGACGACCGCCACCCAGCGCCGACCGCCTGCGCCTTGCTGGACCTTCACGAGGATCGGCCAGGTCGAGATGACGATCATCGTCGCCCACGCGAGCGCGATCAGGAACGGCAGCATGATCCACAGACTGCCGGTCAGCAGCAGCGCGATGCAGATGACCAGCAGCATGATGCGGGCGACTTCGCCGGGCGCGACGACTTTGAGCTGCTGCATCATTGGCGGACTCCCGTCTGCACCGTGCTCCACTAGGGAGTTGCGGGCGCGAAGCTGCCGCCCAGCGCGAGATGCAGATTCACGCGTCCGGCGAGCTCGTCCGTACGGACGTTGTGCAAGGCGATGCGGGCGTTCTGCATGTTGATGCGCTGCTGCTCGACTGCGCGCCGATCGGCGCGGCCGATCTTGAACTGGGTTTCCGTGAGCTCGAGCGCGCGAGTCTGTTCATTGAGAGCGTCGGTGAGCAATGTCACGCGCGTCGCAAGCGATGCGCTAGCGGCGAGCGCGTTCTCGACGTCGCCGATGGCGCGCAGCGAGACTCGTGCATAGTCCGCAACGGCCTCCTTCTGCTGCAGCGTGCGAATCTGCACTTTGGCGGTGATGGCACCGCCCTGATACAACGGAACCAGCAGGCGCGCACCCACGCCGCCGGTAGGATTCTCGAAGTCCTCCTTGAGCGTGAGGATCTCGCTCTCGAAGGCGCCGAAGTTTCCGCTCAAAGTGATCGACGGGAGCCTGGCTGCCTTCGCTTCGCCGACTCGGTTGAATGCAGCCGCGACGCGGCGCTCGGCGGCGATGACATCGGGCCGCCGCTCCAGCATCTGCAGCGGAATGCCGGCCGCGATCGGTCCAGGGACCGCAAGCAGGTCAGCGCGTGCCTGCACTTCCGCAGCGGGATAACGACCCACCAGCAGTTCGAGCGCTCGCAGCGCTTGAGATCGGGCGAGCTCGATCTGCAGCTGCGAGGCCTCCAGCTCTTTGGCAGTCCCGCGCGCTATAGCCGTCTCTGCGCCGGTCCCCGCGCCGACGCGCTGCCGATCCTGCGCGAGCGACGTGAGCTGATTCGCCGATCGCACCATGTCGCCTGCGAGCGCCGCGTTCAATGTGAGTTGCGTCGCCGTGAACCACGCCTTCGCGACCGACGCCGCCAACGACTGGCGCGCGAACTGCAGATCGGCCTGCGCTGAGAGAAGATCCTGCTGGGCTGCGTTGCGTGCGTAGCGAATACGACCCCAAAGATCGAGCTCCCATGACGCGAACAACATGATCGCCTGCAGCGCCGACGAGCTATCCGCGCCACCGCCGCTCTTGCCGCCGCCTGTGCCGAATATGCCGAGCTGCGGTCGCAAGGCCGCCTGCGCGATGATCAGTGACTGCGCAGCCTGCTCGACGCGGGCGCCCGCAACGCGCAGGTCGGGATTGTGCGCGATCGCCTCTTGCACGAGCGCGTCGAGTTGCGGATCGTTGAAAGTGTGCAGCCAGTCCTGCGGCACCGGATCCGCCGAAATGCCAGCTCCCGCCGCCCACTGCGGCCGATCGAGCGCGACATCGGGCAGCGCCTCCTTACGCATCTGCTCCGCCGGCGGCGGAGGCTTGACGGCGCATGCTGTCAGCAGCGTCGCGATTGCCAGAGGAACCAGGGTGCGCACGCTGTCCACCATTGCTCAATGCAGTTTCAGGATCAGCCAGTCGATCTTCGCGCCGACGCGCAGGATGATCTTGCGGACGATGTGGATCGCCGCGCCGGAGTCGGTATAGACGGCACCGCCTCCCTGTGCGCCCGACGCCAGGAACAGGTCCTTGTCTTTACGGTCCGTGAGCAGACGCACCGCCAGGCTGTTGGCCGGCACGGGCGCGACGCCCGATGCGGTGTTCATGCCGCCTATCGGCAGCTGGCCCTGCGCAGTCGCCCACATGATCGAGTCGACTTTGCACTTGATGACCCGGCCCGGGTACATCTTCATCGCGATCTCGGCTTCCTGTCCGGGCTTGATCTTCCGCACTTCGTTCTGCTTGAAGATCATCATGATCCACTGATCGTCCTCGACGAACGTCATTGCGGGAGTCAGCGGCAGCGGAACCGCCATCGCACCGGGCCGCAAAGAGAGTGCAATCACGCTGCCGTTGGTCGGCGCGCGATAGGTTGTCTGATCGAGCCGCCACTTGGCATCCTTCAGCTGCGCCTCCGCGGCGGCGATCTGCGCCTTGGCGCTCGCGATCTCATCCTGGTCGCCGCTGTCGGTCTTGGCACCGAGCTTTTGACGCGCCTGCGATTCGGTCGCAGTGGCCGCCTCGAGCTGAGCCTTGAGGTTGGCCGCGGTCATCTGCGCCTGCTCGTAGTCGTAGCGGCTCCCCGCGCCGGTCTCTGCAAGCTGTCGTGTCTGCTCCTCGCGCACTTGAGCGAGCTTCAGTTGCTCCGCAATCGAGTTCTTGGCGCCGCGCGCATTGCGCAACTGTTCGGTCAGACCTTTGGTCGTCGCACCCGCGGTGATGAGCTGCACTTCGAGTTGCTCCAACTTTGCTTCCAGCGCATTCACCTCGAGCTCGAATGGCGTCGGATCGAGCTTGAACAGCACATCACCCTTCTTGACCGGCCGGTTCGGCTCGACCGGGACGTCCGTCACCAATCCCTGAACGCGGGCATTGACCGCAACGACGTAGTTGATCACGCGCACGTCGCCGGAGGAGGGCGCGACGATGTTGAGCAGCAGGATGAGCATCGTAATGCCGATGATCGGCAGCGTGATCACGATGACCTGGCTCACCGTGTTCCAGGGCAGCAGCTTGTACTTGAAGAAGATGAGCCAGACGATGAAGGAGTAGATGGCAAGTAGCAGGATTTCCACGTCACGCCTCCCACGGCCGGCGCTCGCGCGCGGTAGTTCGTGTCACGCGTGGCGCGGATTCGGCCACGACCTCCGGTTCCGATGCGTTCGCTGCGCTTGCGGTTTCTGCCGGCGCCGCCGGGGCTACCGGCTCCTCACCGTGCTTCACCGCGTCGGTGCCGTACGCCATCTTGTAGAGCACTGGCTTCGAATACGCCCACAGCCAGGCGATTGGCCAGAGCATTCCGCCGAAGAACAGCGACAGCAGGCACAGCGTCTTGATGGCCGCTGCCTGCGGATGATGCCGATTCTCCGCGATCTTCTCCGGCAGGATGTGCACGAGCCAGAACACTGCGATTGCGATCACTGGCGCGATGATCAGCACGACCCAGGCCATGATGTCGGCCACGAAGTCGAGCGTGTCGCCGGAGAACAGCGACGCGTGTGCAGGCGCTGCCGCCGTCAGGGCAGCGACGGCAGCGAAGTATGCAATTCCGGGGGCCTGCCTGCGCATGCGTCGCCCTCCCATCAGTAGCGTCCGATGATGCCGATCTTGAGTTGATCGATGCCCGGCTGGCTGCTCGCCTCGCTGTAGTCGAGCCAATGTCTTTCGTAGCCGAAGCGCAGCGAAAGCGCCCCGCGCAGGTCCCAGCGCACACCGACGCCGAGGTTGTAAGTCAGCTCGTCGAAACTCTTGGTGTCCTGGAAGGTGCCGCACACGTAGCCGTACCACGGATCCCACCAGCACGACGTCGTGGCCCGGCCCTCCGGGATATTCGTATCGATGAAGCTCCAGCCGACCCCGGCGGTGATGTAGGGCGTGAAGTCACCCTCCAGCAGGTTGAAGTTCACGCCGACGCGCGGCGTCCAGGATTCGAGCGAACCGTCCACGCTGAAGCCGCTGCCCACGATCGGGCCGCCCGGCGATATCGGTGCCGGCGCAATGTCGGCCTTGTAGTCGACGTTGTTCCAGTCGAGGCCGAACAACAGCTCGAAGCGCGAGTTGAAGCGGTAGGTAAAGGACAGCGCGAGGCCGAGGTCGTCGTCGATGCTGGCCCTCGAGCCGCCTTTGAAGTTGACGTCCTGCGAAAACTGATACAGCAGCTCGCCGCCGAAGTCCCAGCCGGGTTGGCGGTCAGCGAGGGCTGCGGCCGAGCACAGCAGCAGGGCCAGGCCAATGGTAAGACGGGTTCTCATGACAGTCTCTCCTGACTATTTCCGTTAATAGCGCGCGGCCAGGCCGAGCTTGATCACATCGAACCCTGGCTGGCTGGTCGCCTCGCCGAGGTCCAGCCAGTGCCTTTCATAGCCGAACCGCAGCGACATCGTCCGCGACAGGTCCCAGCGCAGGCCGACGCCGACGTTGTAAGTGAGCTCGTCGAAATTCTTGGTGTCCTGGAACGTGCCGCACACGTAGCCGTACCACGGATCCCACCAGCACGTCGACGAGGGCCGGCCATCCGGGATATTCGTATCGATGAAGGCCCAGCCGATACCGCCGGTGACGTAGGGTGTGAGGTCACCCTCCAGCAGGTTGAAGTTCACGCCGACGCGCGGCGTCCAGTACTCGAGCGTGCCGTCCACGCTGAATCCCGTGCCGACGATCGGGCCGCCCGGCGAGATGGGAGCCGGCGCGATGTTGGCCTTGTAGTCGACGTTGTTCCAGTCGAATCCGAACAGCAGCTCGAAGCGCGAATTGAAGCGATAGACAAACGACAGCGCGAGGCCGAGGTCGTCGTCCACGCTGGCGTGGGAGCCACCCTCGAAGTTGACGTCCTGCGAAAACTGGTACAGCAGCTCGCCACCGAAGTCCCAGCCGGGCTGGCGCTCAGCAAGTGCTGCCGCTGAGCACAGCAGCAGAGCCAGACCGATCGACAAACGCATTCTCATGACACTCTCTCCTGACTACTTGTTGACTAGCGCAGAGGTTTGGCCCGGCGGTGGCACCGGGTTCACGCCGTCGGCGCGCGACGCATCCCACGCTTTACGCAAGGCGCTTGCCCAGGTCGCGATGATGCGTCTCGCCTCAGCCGTGTTCGTGACGGAATTCGTCCATTGCCACATGTCGTTGCTGGCGCTGCGATGGTCATAGGCGCGTGCCAGCAGCTGACCGGTGACGGAGTCGTGGAGCTGCATGATCAAAGTCATGTGACCGGCGTCGGAGGTGTACACCTTGCTGCGTCCGGCGACTTCCATCGAGACATCGGGCGCGGTGATGTAGAGATTGACGATCGCGGCCTGGATCTCGACGACGTCGGGGGCCGGCGTCGTCACCAGCGGGTAGTTGCCTTTCTCGAGCTCTTTCTGGAACGTCTCGTGGAATAGCTCGGCGAGCTCGGTCTTGATCTTCTCGCGGTCGGGCTCGTTCATGCGGTACAGCGCCGAGCCGTCCTTCGACGGATCCCAGTCCTTCGCGAACTGCACCACGATCGGCCGCAGCAGCACCTTGGAATAAGTCGACATCCGTGCTTCGGGTCGGCGATACACGGCATCGGCCACCTTGCTGTCGACGCGTTGCAGCCCTTCCTGCTGCGACAGCTCGTCGATCGGCGATTGCTTGCTGGTCGTGCAGCCGGCCAGCAGCACGCACGCGAATGTTGCAACGACGATGGTAGGTTTCATGGCGGCTCCGCGGTCAGAAGCTATAGGCGGCAAAGATCATCCCGTAATAGAACGTGTCGCTGCGACCGGACGACTGTTCGACTGCATCGCCCGGCTCGGCGACTGCAGCCACGAAGCTCACCAGGAAGTTGTCGTTGATCGACCAGTCCATGTACCAGTCGAGCTCGGTCGCGACTTTGTCCGAGGTGACGCCCGCCGACTCGGGGTTGTCGAGAATGAAGTCGTAGAGGATGAGGCCGGTCCCGATCGCATCGTTCGGCTTGGCGTGCACGCGCAGCTGGTGCGAGATCAGGTTCGAGTTGGAGACGAAGTACTCGCCGGCGATCTCGCCCTGCCACCACTCGCCCCAGTCGTTGAATCCGGTGAACAGCCCGTCGAACGCTTCGTTCTTCACCGTCGCCGGATCGTCGCCTTCGAAGAACGCATAGCGGTACGAGATCTTCGGCGACCACTTGGTCTCGAGCTGGTAGGCAACCTTCAGGTTATATGCGGTGGAGTCGAGCAGATCGCCGTTGTCCTCCTGCACGTACTCGGCTTCGAACGACAGCGCCTTGAGGCTCGGGATCGGCGCCGTGTAAGCGCGCACGTTGATGACGTCGAGGCCGTCACGCTGCGGCTGCACGGCGGGATCCGCGGAAAACGTCAGGTAGCTGGCGCCGAGCGTGGTGTCCTCGCCGATCGAATACTCGTAGTTGACGCCCCACAGCTTGCTGTGCGATTCGGCTTCCGGCAGCTCGTTCTTGTCGAGATAGAAGACCTGGACCTTGTTCGAGCCGGGCGAGAAGGTGGCGATACCGGCCATCTCGAATGCCTTGCGTACGCCGCTCCAGTAGCCGCCGCGCGTGCCGCCCTCCGCGCCGCCGTCGCCGATCAGCAGTTGGTGGCCGATCGAGAACGGCGCGCGGCCGACCTTGACGTCGAGCAAGTTCTCGCTGCCGCCGATGCTCGTGCCCGAGCGCCAGCCGATGTACAGGTCTTCGACGTCGAAGGAGGAGGCCTTGTCGCCGACCAGCGTGGGCGGCGTGTTGTAGGTGCGCTCGCCGACGACGCTCGCTTTGCCGTAGATCTGCGAGGA
>DATENH010000038.1:0-21356 GCA_035275145.1 Steroidobacteraceae bacterium
AAACGCTATCAGGGCGTTCCGGTCGTCAATGACGTGTCCGTCGAAATCGGCGACGGCGAGTTCTTCGTGCTGCTCGGGCCGAGCGGCAGCGGCAAGAGCACCCTGCTGCGCGCCATCGCCGGGCTGACCGGCGTCGATCACGGCCGCATCGCCCTGCACGGTCACGACGTCACGCACGTCTCTGCGCGTCAGCGGGGCGTCGGGTTCGTGTTTCAGAACTACGCGCTGTTCCGGCACATGAGCGTCGGCGAGAACATCGAGTTCGCGCTGCGCGTAAGACGCATGCGGGCTGAAGAGCGCAGACAGCGGCGCAAGGAGTTGCTGCGCCTCGTCGCGCTGGAAGGCATGGACGATCGGTTGCCCTCGCAGCTGTCCGGCGGACAACAGCAGCGCGTCGCCGTCGCGCGTGCACTCGCGCACAAGCCGGAGGTGCTGTTGCTCGACGAGCCCTTCGGCGCGCTCGACGCCAAGATTCGCGAAGAGCTGCGTCGGACGATTCGCCAGGTCCAGCGCGAGCTGAAGATCACCACCGTGCTCGTCACGCACGACCAGGAGGAAGCGTTCGCGCTCGCCGATCGGATCGGCGTGATGAACCTCGGCCGCTTGCTGGAGAGCGGCCGCCCGGACGAGCTGTACGATCGTCCCGCGACGCGCTTCGTCGCGACCTTCCTCGGTGCAGCGAATCTCCTGCTCGCGAAGCAGACGGAGCAGGGCATCCGCTTCGGCGCGACGCCGGTCAACGCGCGTCGCATCGAGAAGCTCGAAGGCGGGCGCGAGCACGAAGTCGTCGCGGTGCTGCGCCCAGAGGAAATCGAGCTGGCACCGACACGCGACAATCTGCGCACGAACTACATCGCGACCGGCGTCGTCGAAGAGCTCGTGTTCACCGGCGCGCTCGAGCGTATCCGCGTCCGCATGACCAGCGGACCTTCCGATGCCCATCTCGGCACCGGTTCGCCGACTGACGGCCATAATCCCACTGCCGTTCTCGACATCACACGCACGCAGCACGAGCAGCGCGTCTTTCCGGTGGTGTTCGGGCAATCGGTCGCGATCGGCGTGCGACGCATTCACGTCTTGCCGACTCCGCTGTCGAGCTACACCGTCTGCGCCGCGGAGTCTGCGGCTGCGGAGCGGCTGTCGCAGCATCCGTTCCTGATCGAGCTGGCGGGCCGCATGAAGACGCGCATCGCCAAGCGCATCGATCCGGTGCTGGCGACCTGCCAGGGCACGGCACAGAGCCGGATCTCCGGTGTCGCCGTCGTCGGCGCGCACGCGAAGGTCGCGAAGCAAGTCGAGTGGTTGCTGTGGAACGGCGCGGCCGAAGTGATGGTGTTGCCGTCGCAGGCAGTATCGCCGCAACGCGTGCTGATTCATTGGGCGGACGACCTGGCGCGTCGCTCGACGCTGGCCGTCGCGGCCAGTCTCCTGCGACACGTTCCCGCGGAAGCCGTCTACGTTGGAATTCTTCCGGAAGGTCGCGGCGACGGGCAGCGTCCGCTCGGTGTGCGCACGCTGCTCGACGCGCGTTCGGAAGCACAGGCAGTGCACGGCCTCGAGATGCGCACGGAGCTGCGGTTCGGCGCTGCCGCCGAGGAGCTGCAGCGGCAGCTCGGCGAATCGATGGACCAGATGCTGATCCTCGGGATCTCGGACCTGACCCAGCTGGCGCACGAGTTCGCGCCGCTGTTCGCCGGCCCCGCCTCGTATTCGATGATGATCGTGTATCGGCCCGCGAGAGAGAGCGATGAGCAAGCAGCCAGCGCTTAGTGTCATCTGCGTACTGGGACTGACGCTGCTTGCCGCGTGCGGCGGCTCGTCGAACGACAGCGCAGGGAGCGGTGCGGGCTCGCACGTCACGCTGCTCAACGTCAGCTACGATCCGACCCGCGAGCTGTATCGCGACGTCAACGATGCGTTCGCGCAGGAATGGCTGCAGAAAACCGGCCAGCAAGTCACGATCAAGCAGTCGCACGGCGGTTCCGGCAGCCAGGCACGCGCCGTGATCGACGGCTTGCCCGCCGATGTCGTGACGCTCGCGCTTGCGTACGACATCGATTCGATTCAGCGCAAGGGCAAGCGCCTCGGTGCAAACTGGCAGACGCGCTTCCCGGACAACAGTGCGCCATACACGTCGACCATCGTGTTCCTGGTGCGCAAGGGCAACCCGAAACAAATTCACGACTGGCCCGACCTGCTCAAGCCGGGCGTCGCGATCGTGACGCCGAATCCGAAGACCTCCGGCGGCGCACGCTGGAACTATCTCGCCGCGTGGGGGAGCGCGCTCAAGCGCGAGCTGCACGGCGACCTGACGAAGCTGGATGACCCGCAAGCTGCGAAAGACGTAGCCGCGGCGCAGGCTGCCGCGGAGAAATTCGTGGCCGAGATGTATCACCGGGCACCCGTGCTCGATAGCGGCGCGCGCGGCGCGACCAACACGTTCGTGCAACGTGAGATCGGCGACGTGCTGCTCGCCTGGGAAAACGAAGCGCTGCTGGCGATTCGCGAGCTCGGTCCGCAGAAGGTAGAGATCGTCGTGCCGTCGGTCAGCATCCTCGCCGAGCCGCCGGTCGCCGTGGTCGATACTGTGGTCGATCGGCGCGGCACGCGGCAGATCGCGGAAGCGTATCTGCAGTTCCTGTACTCGCCGCCGGGCCAGGAGATCGCGGCCAAGCATTACTTCCGGCCGCGCAATGGCGAGGTGGAGCAGAAGTACCACGACCAGTTCGCGCCGCTCGAGCTGTTCACTGTCGACAAGGTGTTCGGCGGCTGGACTGCCGCGCACGACAAGCACTTCGCGGACGGCGGGGTGTTCGACAAGATCTACGGGGTCAAGAGTCAGTGAACGGGACCATCCGCACGCCGTCGGTTCTGCCCGGCTTCGGCCTGACGCTCGGGTTCTCGACGTTCTTTCTGAGCGCGATCGTGCTCATCCCGCTTGCTGCGCTCGTCACCAAGACCGCGACGATGGGTTGGGATGACCTGGTCCGCACGTTGCTGGATCCGCGCGCTCTAGCCTCGTATCGCCTGAGCTTCGGGGCATCGCTCCTCGCTGCAACGCTCAACGGCGTGTTCGGCTTCATCATCGCGTGGACCCTGACGCGCTACGAATTTCCCGGCCGCAAGCTGATCGATGCGCTGATCGACATGCCTTTCGCGCTGCCGACCGCAGTCTCCGGCATCGCACTGACTGCCGTATTCGCAGAGAACGGTTGGATCGGTCAGTACCTTGCCCCTCACGGCATCAAGGTGGCGTACACGTGGATCGGCGTCGTGGTCGCGTTGACGCTCATCGGCTTGCCATTCGTCGTGCGCTCGGTGCAGCCGGCACTGATGGAAGTGCAACGCGATCTCGAAGATGCAGCCGAAACGCTCGGCGCCAATCGCATCACTATTTTCCGCCGCATCATCCTGCCCACGGTCGCGCCGGCGATCGCCACGGGCTTCACGATGGCGTTCGCGCGCGCAGTCGGCGAGTACGGCTCGGTCATCTTCATCGCCGGCAACCTGCCGATGAAGACCGAGATCACGCCGCTCCTCATCGTCATCAAGCTGGAGCAGTTCGACTACGCCGGCGCCGCGGCGCTGGGCTTTGCGATGCTGGTGTTGTCGTTCGTGATGCTGCTGTCGATCAACCTGCTGCAGGCCTGGGGGCGGCGACGTCACGTCGTCGCGGGACGCTGATGGCCGGCCCGGGCACATCGCAGGAGCTCCTGGCCGAGATTGCGAGCCGGCCGGGCCGCGATACCATCCTCGCCTTCGTCGTGAAGGCGGCGTTCATCGCGACGTCGCTGCTGTTCCTCGCGGCGCTCTTGTTCGCACCGCTGATCACGGTTTTTGCCACTGCGCTGTCGAAAGGCGCCGAGCTGTATCTCAACAGCTTCAAAGACTCCGATACGCTGGCGGCGATCCGCCTGACGCTGACGGTGGCGGCGATCGTCGTGCCGATGAACGTCATCTTCGGCATCGCCGCGTCCTGGGCGATCGCCAAGTTCGAGTTCCGCGGCAAGAGCTTCCTGATCACGCTGATCGACCTGCCGATCGCCGTGTCGCCGGTCATTTCGGGCCTGATCTACGTGCTGCTGTTCGGCATGCAGGGCTGGTTCGGCTTGTGGCTGCAGGAGCACGACATCAGCATCATCTTTGCCGTGCCGGGCATCGTGCTCGCGACCATGTTCGTCACCTTCCCGTACGTCGCCCGCGAGCTGATTCCGCTGATGCAGCAGCTCGGCAACGACGAGGAGGAGGCCGCGATCACCCTCGGCGCCGGCGGGCTGATGACGTTCTTCCACGTCACGCTGCCGAAGATCCGCTGGGGCCTGCTGTACGGGGTGATCCTGTGCAATGCCCGGGCGATGGGCGAGTTCGGCGCAGTGTCGGTCGTCAGCGGCCACGTCCGCGGCGTGACCACGACGATGCCGCTGCACATCGAGATCCTCTATCAGGAATACAATTTCGTGGGCGCCTTCGCCGTTGCCTCGCTGTTGACGCTGCTTGCGGTCGTCACGCTGGTGATCAAGACCCTGGTCGAGTGGCGCACCGGATATAAGAGGAAATAACCCGACAGCGGCCGCATGCTCTCGCGCATCCAAGAATTCATCGATCGTTTGCAGCTCGACACCTCGCGTGCGCCGCTCGGCGTGTGGATCGCGCTGATCAACGTCGCGATCGTCGTGCTGGTGGTCGGCGGCATTTCGATCTCGGCGATCGGCTCGCTGCGCGATCTCGCGAACCAGCAGGGCAGCGCGCGCGTGCAGCTAGCCGGCGCAATGGCGCGCGAAGATCTGCGCCGCTACGGCGAAGATGCGCTGACGCAGGCCAAGAGCGTTGCCGACCGCCAGACGTTGCAGCGAATGATGGCCGATGCGCGCAGCTCCAGCCTCGGCCTGTATCTGCGCCGCTCCTGCAACAACGACACGATCGTTGCCTGCGCAGTGTTCGAGGGCGGACAGTTGGTCGCGCAAGCCGGCGTTTCACTGCCGTGGGGCGAGGTCGCAGCGTCGGCGGCTGAGCAAGGCGAGCGTTTCCTCGTCGCACCCTCAGTCGGCCGCTATGCGCTGCTCGGCGCGTCGGCTCAGATCGGCGGCGCGACCGGGCGCCGGCTGTTCGTCGCGCGGTTGCTGGACGAGCGCATGGCCCAGGTGCTGAGCGAGCGCGTCGGCATGCCGATCCGTCTGATCAACTACCGGATGTTCGTCGAAGACAAGCGCGTCGACGACTTCACGCGGTTGCATTCCGCGGGTCTTTCCGACGGGCGCTCGGCAGTGCTGCGCATCGACGATCTCGATTTGTATGCGGCCAGCTTCCCGGTGTTCGCGTCCACGGGCGAAGCGATTGCGCTGTTGGAAGCGCGACTGCCGTCGGGCGAGATCGATGCGTCGGTCGGCAGCCTGGTGCGGCGGCTGATCGTCACTGCGATCGTGCTCGCCGCGCTGGCGGTGCTCGCCGGCGTGATTCTCGGCCAGCAGGTCACGGGTCCGCTCGGCACGCTGAGCGATGCGGTCGGCAAGCTCGGCCAGGGCGACTTCTCGACCTCGATTCCCTCCGGCGGCACGCAGGAAGTCGGCAAACTCGCGCACACGATCGAGAATATGCGCGACAACCTCGTGCAGCTCACAGGAGAGCTGCGGCGGCGCGAGGCGGAAGCGCAGGCAGTTCTTGGCGGCATCGTCGAAGGCGTCTACGCGGTCGACAAGTCGCGCGTGATTCGCTACCTCAATCCACAGGCTGCGCGACTGCTCGGCGTGCAGGCTCACGAAGCGATCGGCCGCTTCTGCGGCGACGTGTTGAAGCCGTGCCTGGAAAACGGCGTGCGGCCTTGCGAAACGAACTGCCCGATCATGCGTGCGCGGGTCGACGGAAATGCGCAGGCCACCGAGCATCTGAATCTCACCAACGGTTCGCCGCGCACGACAATCATCACCAGCGCGGCGCCCGTCGATGAGCTGCAGGTGCAGGTCATCCGCGACGAAACCGAGCTCGAAGGCGTGCGGCGCGCGCGCGACTCGGTGCTCGTGAACATCTCGCACGAATTCCGCACGCCGCTCGCGGCACAACTCGCGTCGATCGAGCTGCTGCGCGAGGGCATCGACTCGATGTCGCGCGAACAGCAGAAGGAGCTGGTGTTCTCGCTCGAGCGCGGCACGCTGCGACTGACGCGTCTCATCGACAACTTGCTGGAAAGCGTGCGCATCGAATCCGGTCAGCTCGGCATCCGGCATCAGGACGTATCGCTCGAGGAAGTGATCGAGGACTCGGACGCGCTGATCGGCGCGCTGCTCAATCAGCGCCGTCAGCGGCTGGAGCTGGAGTTCCCGGAGGATCTGCCGCGCGTCGACGGCGACGGTCCGCGCCTGACGCAGGTCTTCGTCAATCTGCTGGCGAACGCCAGCAAGTTCGCGCCGGAGGACAGCGTCGTGCGCGTCGGGGCCACGCATCAGGGCGACAAGGTCACGACCTGGGTCGAGGACGAAGGGCCCGGTGTACCGGCGATCGAGACCGGCTCGATCTTCGAGCGCTTCTCGCGCGGCGCCGGCGAGGAGCCGGAGCCCGGCGGACTGGGCCTCGGATTGTGGATCGTGAAATCGATCATCGAGCGCCACGGCGGGGCGATCGCTGCACGGCGCACGTCGGCCGGCAAGACGCGCTTCGAAGTGCAGCTGCCGGTGGCTCGCGAGTGACGTCATGAAGATTCTCTGTGCCGATGACGACAAGGATTTGCTGGCGCTGATTGCGTTCACGCTCTCGCAGGCCGGCTATCTGGTCGTGCGCGCCGGCGACGGCACGAGCGCGATCCGCGCGTTCGAAGCCGAAGTTCCGGACCTGGTGCTGCTCGACATCAACATGCCGGGCGCTTCTGGTTTCCAGGTTTGCGAGGCGATCCGTGCGCAGTCGCGCGTGCCGGTCATGATGTTGACCGTGCGCGGCGAGGAAGAGGACCTGGTGCGCGCGCTGGAGCTCGGCGCCGACGACTACATGACCAAGCCATTCAGTCCGCGCACGCTGCTGGCGCGGGTGAAAGCGCTGCTGCGGCGGGCAGGCCTGGAAAATTCCGCGCCGCTCGCGGCCGGGCGCGTGCAGCTCGACACACAGGAGCACACTGTGCAAGTCGGCACCAAGGAGCCGGTGCGTCTGACGAAACTCGAGCTGCGACTTCTGCAGATGCTGGTTGCGAACGCCGGTCACACCGTCAGCTCGGACCGATTGCTGATGCAGGTGTGGGGCCACAAGGGCTCGGGCGACCGGCAGCTCCTCAAGCAGCTCGTGCATCGGCTGCGGCACAAGATAGAAGTGGATCCGGCCGCGCCGCAGATGCTGCAGACCGTGGTCGGCGCCGGCTACAAACTCATCGTCGACTAGGCTCGACCAGGGACACAGGCGCGTGCCGGGACTGTTGCGCACGATCGTTATCGTCGGCGGAGGCTTCTGCGGCACCGTGTTGGCCGCGAACCTGCTGCGACGGCCGCCGCCCGGTCCGACGCGGCTCGTGCTGATCGAGCGCAGCGGCGCGGTCGGCCGAGGCGTCGCTTACGCGGATCGCGAGTTTCCTTATCTGCTCAACGTTCCGGCGAGCCGCATGTCCGCGAACAGCGCGGCGCCGAACGAGTTTCTGGAGTTCGTGCAGCGGCGCATTCCGGGTGCCGGCGGCGAGGACTTCCTGCCGCGCGCGCTCTACGGCGAGTACCTGCAGGAATTTCTGCTGGCAGCGCAGCTCAGCGCGCCGTCCAACATTCGCCTCGATGTGTTGAACGGCGACGTGACCAACGTGCGGCGCCTCGAGCGTCATCTGCCGCTGCCGGTCGAGCTGCGAGACGGTCGCAAGTTGACCGCTGACGACGTCGTGCTCGCGCTCGGCAACCCGAAGCCCGCCTCGCTGGCCGTCGCCGAGCCCGTGATCGATCATCCCGCGTACGTCGCGGACCCGTGGTCGAGCGAGATGCAGTTCTCGCGCGCCGACAGCGTGCTGCTGATCGGCACCGGCCTCACTGCAGCAGACGTGATCAACGCGGCGTCCGCCGATCCGCAACGCACGCCGACTCTGCGTGCGCTGTCGCGTCACGGTCTCGTGCCGCCACGACAGACTGCATTCCGACCCGATGCATTCAAAGGCGATGGCAACGCACTGGTGCTCGCTGCCGCCACGTCGCTGCGAGGGCTGACGAAGTCCGTGCGATTGCTCGCGCGCGAAGCCGAGAGCGTCGGCGGCGATTGGCGCGAAGCGATCACGTTCGTGCGCAACATGGCGCCGACGATCTGGCAACGCCTCTCCGAACACGATCGCGTGCGGTTCCTGCGGCACCTGCGCGCGCAGTGGGATGCGCATCGTCACCGTCTGCCGTTGCAACTGATCCAGCGGATCGAGCAATTGCGCAAAACGCAGCGCTTGCACGTTCACGCGGGGCAACTGCTGCGATTCGCGGATCGCGACGGACGAATCGAAGTGGCATGGCGTGTGCGCGGCACCCGCGCTGAGCGCACTGCCGTGTTCGATCGTGTCGTGAATTGCACCGGCCCGGACTATGCAGTGGCGCGATCGACGGAGCCATTGTGGCGCAGCCTGGTCCAATGCGGTCTCTGCGCTCCCGACCCGCTGGGCCTGGGACTGCGTACCGGCCCGCGCGGTGCGATCCTCGATGCGGATGGCTGGCCGGGCCCCCATCTGTTCTACGTCGGCCCGATGCTGCGTGCCGACCTCTGGGAAGCCACCGCGGCCGCCGAATTGCGGACGCACGCTGAGAAACTCGCCACACTTCTGGCGACCGAGCGCGCTTGATTTCAAGAACGTAATCTTTACACGGGCCCTTCACGTCAAAATCGCGGTTTGTGAGTGCAATCAACTGGAATCGATGGCGTCCATGGCTGATTGGCGCGGCCGTGCTCGCCGTCAGCGCACTGCTATTCGACGCGCTGCGCGGGCTGCTGCGAGAAGTCAGCTATGCGGAAGTCGTGCAGCAGATCGCGACCCAGCCTGCCAAGTACCTGCTGCTCTCTGGGCTCGCGACTGTCCTGAGCTATCTGGTGCTGACCGGTTACGACTTCTCTGCGCTCAAGTACGTGGGCGTGCAGGTTCGTAACACGACAGTCCTGCTCACATCGTTCATCGCTTATGCGCTCGGCAACACTGTCGGCCTGGGTGTGCTCACCGGCGGTGCCGTGCGCATGCGCTTGTACACCGCCGCTGGCATCGACGCTGGACGCGTCGCGCAGGCGGCAGCATTCAACGCGGGTGCTTTCGCAATCGGCATGACTGCATTCGGTGCTGCCGGCCTGCTGTGGGGCGCGCCCGACGTTGCAGAGTTGGTGCGGATTCCGAGCTGGCTACTGCGCTTGATTGCAATGCTGTTGTTGCTCGCAGTCGGCGCTCTAATCGTCGCCGCTGCTCGCAGCCGCGAGGTGCGGATCTTCAATCGCTGGCCGGTGCGACTGCCGCCGCCGGAGCTCGCGATCCGCCAGCTCATCATTTCCGCGCTCGACCTCAGCGCATCGGCCGCGGCGCTGTGGTTTCTGCTGCCGGAGGGCATCGTCAGTCTGCCGGCGTTCTTCGCGTGGTATGCGATGGCGGTCGCGCTCGGCTTGCTGAGTCATGTGCCGGGCGGTCTGGGTGTGTTCGAAGCGGTCATTCTGCTCGCGGCCGGCGGTCGTGCGCCGCCGGAGCAGATCATCGGTGCGCTAGTTCTCTATCGCATCATCTATTACCTGCTGCCGCTGATCGCCGCTGCAGTGTTGCTCGCCGGTTATGAGCTGCGCTCCGGCGTCGCCGCGCCGATCCGTCGAGCAGCGGTCGCGATCTCGCCGATGCTGCTGGCGACGCTCACGTTCATCGCGGGCGCGTGGTTGCTGGTCTCGGGCGTGACGCCGCTGTCGGGCCCCGCGACGGATCTGCTGGAATTGCATGTGCCGTTGCCCCTCGTCGAGGCATCGCACTTCATCGGCAGCGTGGCCGGATTCGCCATGCTCGTGATTGCGCGAGGACTGTTCCATCGATTGGATGCGGCATGGTGGGGCGCATTCCTGCTCGCGCTCGTCGCTGCCGTGCTCGCGCTGCCGAAGGGCATCGCGCTGTCGGAGGCTGCATACCTCACGGTGCTGGCATTCCTGCTGCTGGCTTCGCGACGACAATTCGACCGTCGCTCGGCGCTGTTCTCGCAAGCGCTCGGGCTGGCCTGGATCGTGTCGATCGCCTGGATGGTGGCGGCCACCGTGCTGATCCTGTTCTTCGCGTATCGCGAAGTGCAGTACGACCGCGAGTTGTGGTGGGTCTTCGAGTTCGACGCGAACGCACCGCGCGGGCTGCGCGCGATGATGGGCGTGATGCTTGCCGGCCTCGGCTTCGCGATCTGGCAGTTGCTGCGTCCGTCGCCGGGGGTGCCGGCGCTGCCGAACGCGGCAGATCTCGATCGCGCGGAAGCGATCGTCAGCGCGCAACCGAGCGCGGATGCGAACCTCGTGCTGGTCGGCGACAAGCACCTGATGTTCTCGACATCGGGCAAGGCGTTCGTCATGTTCGGACGCCAGGGACGCTCGTGGATCTCGCTGTTCGATCCGGTCGGGCCGCGCTCCGAATGGCCGGAGCTGATCTGGCGCTTCATCGAGGAAGCGACCGATCACGGCGGCCGCGCGATCTTTTATCAGGTCCGGCCGGAGTCGCTGTCGCTGTATCTCGACGCAGGCCTGCGGGCATTGAAGCTGGGCGAATATGCCTTCGTGCCGCTGCAGGAGTTCGGCTTGCAGGGCTCGAAGCGCGCGGACCTGCGCCACGCGATGAATCGTGCGGAGCGCGATGGCTTATCTTTCTCCGTCGTGCCGCCGAACGAAGTAGCCGCACTGCTGCCCGAATTGCGCACGATTTCCGCTGCCTGGCTGGCGGAGTCTCGCACGCGCGAGAAAGGGTTTTCGCTGGGTGCGTTTCGTGACGACTACCTGCTGCGCCGACCGGTCGCCATCGTGCGCCAGGGCGGCACGCTCGTCGCATTCGCGAACGTGCTCTGCACGCAGCAGCAGAGCGAGGTCAGCGTCGACCTCATGCGACAGGTGCCGAGCGCACCGGGCGGCACCATGGACTTCCTGTTCACCCAGATGATGCTGCATTTCAAAGCGCAGGGTGTGCAGCGTTTTGCACTCGGCATGGCGCCGATGGCTGGCATGGTCACGCACGAGCTGGCGCCGCGCTGGCATCGCTTCGGCCAATGGCTGTTCGACTCAGGCGAGAGCTTCTATAACTTCCGCGGTCTGCGCAGCTTCAAGGACAAGTTCCTACCGGTGTGGGAGCCGCGCTATCTTGCAGCGCCGCCGGGCATGGCGACGTTGCTGTCGGTCGCGGACGTGACGGCGCTCATCGCCGGCGGCCTGCGAGGCGTGATCGCGAAATGAATCGTTGGTGGTTGCTCGTACTCTTGTGGAGCGCAGCGCAGTGCGGCGCCGAGACGATTTCGCACGGGCGCTTCGAGAACCTCGCGATCTATCGTCCGGGCGGCGAGGTTCAACGGGTCGTGCTGTTCCTGAGCGGCGACCAGGGCTGGAACGAGCAACTGTCACGCAGCGCGCAGCTCTTGGCTGCGCAGGGCGCGCTCGTCGCCGGGATCGACTCGCGCGCGTTGTTCGCGAACCTGGAGCGCGACGGCGCCGAGTGCGTCTATCCGGACGGCGACCTGGAAAATCTCAGCCACTTCCTGCAGGCGTATTACCGGCTGCCGAGCTACGAGCCGTCGGTGCTCGTCGGCTACGGCACCGGTGCGGCGCTGAGCTATGCGATGGTCGCGCAGGCTCCGGCGGAGACTTTCGCGGGCGGTATTTCCATCGATTTCTGTCCGGAGCTGCGGCTGCGCAAGCGCCTCTGCGAAACGAACTCGTTGCACACGGTGCCCATGGGCAAAGATAAGGAGCGCAACCTGCTCGTGCCGGACAAGCTCGAGGCGCAATGGATCGTGTTGCAGTCGCCGACGCAACGCGCCTGCCGCCCGGCGGCGACGCAACGCTTCGTCAACGAAACACCGGGCAGCCAGCTCGTGCCGGTGTCTCACGATCCGAAGACCGGGAATCTGGAAGCGGCGCTGCAAGCGGCAGTGCAGCGTCTCGATCCGCCGCCACGCAAGCGTGCCAGCCCGCCGCCTGCGGAGTTGGCCGGATTGCCGGTGGTGGAAGTCCCGGCGAAGCGAGCCGGGGACACGCTGGCAATCCTGATCTCCGGCGACGGCGGCTGGGCCGGCATCGACAAGGCTGTCTCCGCTTCGCTCGCGGAGAAGGGCATCGCTGTGGTCGGCGTCGACTCGCTGCGCTACTTCTGGAAGGAGCGGACGCCGCAGAGCACGGCGGCAGATGTCGACCGCATCGTGCATCACTATCTGGACGCATGGGATCGCAAGGACGTGATGCTGATCGGCTATTCGCAGGGCGCGGACATTCTGCCGTTCGTGGTCAATCGCTTGCCGGAAGCAACGCGCAAGAACATCCGCCTGGTGGCGATGCTCGGGCTCGGCGTGCGCGCCGTGTTCGAGTTCCGTCTCGCCAACTGGCTGACACAGAGCGACGACGGGTTGCCGATCGCGCCGGAGCTGCAGCGAATGTCCAAGGTCCGCTCGTTGTGTCTCTACAGCGACGAGGGCGACGAGTCTTCGTGTCCTGATGCAGCGAGCGACACGCTGCGAGCGGTAAACTTGCCCGGCGGTCATCATTTCGGCGGCGACTACGACAAGGTCGCCGCGCTGATCCTGGAGCAGCTGCGTTGACACGGCCCAATAAGACGTTGTTGCGCATCGGCAAGCTCGCCCGCCTGACCGGCCGCAGCGTTCACACGATCCGCTGGTACGAAACGCAGCGGCTGATCCCCGGAGTGCGGCGCGACCCGCAGGGACGCAGGGTCTACCACGAGCAGCACGTCGAGTGGCTGGCGCTGCTCGATCGCCTGCGTCGCAGCGGCATGTCGATCAAGGAGCTGCGGGACTACGCGTCGATGGTGCGCAAGGGTTCCGCTTCGCTGCGCGACCGCCAGCAACTTTTGCGGACGCATCGCCGCTTGATCGAGGAGCGCATCGCGGGTCTCACGCAGGCGCTCGAGATCGTCGACACCAAGATCGAGTACTACGCCAAGTGGCTGAGCAGCGGCGTGCAGCCGCCGCTTCCCTACCAGGGGTCGAAGCAGTCGTAGTTGTGCTGGCGGACGATCTTGCCGTCGCGATAGGTGAGGAAGATCGCGAAGCGCGCGCGCATCTGCCCACCCGCAGGGATGCTGCCCAACGGCGCCGCGAGCGTGCCGGTCCAGATTGCTTCCACCGCAACCTGCTCGCCGCTCGCGATCGCATTCACGACTTCGAAGCGCTGCGCCGTCATCACTTTGCGCCCGCGTTCGGCCGTGTCGCGCAATGCTGCGAGATCGCGCGTGGCGCCGTTCGGCACGAGGCGATTCGGGAATTCGATCTGAACTACGTCGTCGGCGAAGAAACGCAGGCCGCCGAACTCGTCGGCCTTGCCGATCGAGTCCAGATATTCGCGCGCCAGGCGCAGCAGCTCGGAGGACATGCGGGCATTGTAGAAGACCCAAACGAAAGCCGCCGCCCGATTCGCATCGGACGGCGGCTGTGTGACTACGACTGATCGGATTTATTTACCGTCAGCCGCCCGTGTCGTCCGGCTTCGCGCCTGCGTTCGGCTTCGAGCCGTTGCGTTCCTGCAGCTTCGCGGCAACGCGCGAGCGCACTTCGGTATCCGATGCCATGCGCTCGACGATCTTGTTGAACTCCGGCACCTGCAAGCCGCTGCGTTCCACCGCGGCGATCATGTCGGACTCCGCGGTTGCCTTCACCTTGTCGGCTGCCTGCGGATCCTTGGCGCTCTGCAACTCGGTCGCGGCCTTCTGCTGAATCGTCTGCACGGCCATGTACGCGTCGGCAAACTGGTCGAGCTTCTTGTCCTCGATCGGGCCCGCGGTCGTATCCGTGGCGCCCGGAGTCGTGGCCGCGCCCGGTGCGGTCGCGCTGCCCGGAGCACGCTCGTCCTCGTCGGCCGGAGCGGTCTGCTCGTCGGTCGTCGTCGGCGGCAGCTGTTGCTCATCCTGCGGTGCGGGTTCGCCCACGTCGGCTGAATCCTGATCCTGCGGGCTCGGCGGCGAGGCAGGCGGTTGCTGCGAGAATGCAACCGGAGCGGCCAGGGTCGCGGCCGCCAGGGCGGCGAGCAGTTGATTTCTCAAAGTCATGACGATTGTCCTCGGTATGCGATTGAGCGGTACCGAGACGGAATCCCGCCGCTGCGGCCGAGGTTCCGTGAATGGATTTATCGTCGCCGTGTGCAGACGCTTCGCACGAGCGCGTGTGGTAGCGACGACCACAGCACTCGCGGGAATTCAGTACGCGTTATTCGAAGCGCTCGGCAGTGGGGCGCGCAGCAAATTCCTGCTTGCTCAGATAGCCGTCGCCGTCGGAGTCGATACCGTCGAAGCGCTTGCTGACGCTGCCCTTCACGGCAGCTTCGCTGCGGCTGATCTTGCGGTCGTGGTTGCGATCGAGCGACTTGAACACGACTTCCACGTCTTCGCTGCTGCGGACCGACACGTCCTCGGCCGCTGCAGACCACGCCGCTGCTGCTGCGAGCAGCGATGTCGCAATGAAGATGATCTTCATGACAATGCCCTTCATGGCAGAAACGCGAGGGCGAAAAGCGCGGTTCCGTTTTATTTTCGCTGCTGACTCATCGCGACGCCGCCCAGAATGAGCGCGCCCGCGATTGCCATGCTGAGCGTGAGCGGTTCGCCGAGCACAATCCACGCCCAGACGACACCGAACAGCGGCACGAGATACGTCACCGTGACTGCGCGCGCTGCACCGACACGGTAGATCAAGCGGAAGTAGATGAAGTACGCAATGCCGGTGCAGAGCACGCCGAGCAGCACCGCGCTCACCCAGGAGTGCAGCGCAACCGGCGCACTCGGCCAGGAAGCAATTGCGAACGGTGCGAGCAGCGCGGCCGCGCACGCGAGTGTCGCCGAGGCAACTGCGCCGGATGGAATGCCGGGAAACTGTCGACGGATCAGGTTGCCGCCGATGCCGTACAGCAGTCCGGCCAGCGTGCCGGCGAGTGCTGCGCTCCAGACGCTGCTGCCGCCGGCAGTCTTGCCGCTCGCGAGTACAGCGACGCCGACGAAGCCGATCAACAGACCTACCGCGCGCCGCTTGCTGATCTGCTCACCCCAGACGACGAATGCAACCAGCGCCGTGAACATTACGGCGGTGGCATTGGTGATTGCGCCGATGCCGGCAGGCGCACGCTGGGCAGCCCAGGCGAACAGCGAGAAGGGAATGGCAGTGTTGATGGCCGAGATCACGATCAGCGGCAACGCATGTTTGCGCGAGAAGTTCGTGTAGCCCTTCAGCAGGATCGGCGAGAGGATCAGCGCGCCCAGGGCGAGCCGGATCTCCACGAGCGGCAGCGCGCCGAACTCACGCGCCGACACGCGCATGAATAGAAACGACGCGCCCCAGATCGCGCCGAGGACCGTCAACTCGAGCGGCGTCAGCCAGCGAGCGACTGCGGGTGCAGAGTCGACGCTTGCGGGACCCGAGTCGACGGTCGTGGCAGGGACTTCGGCTCGAGACATGACGCTAACCCTCGTGACACAAACTTCGCTGCTGGCTGAGCCATTTTGCGTGTAATCCAGGGCGCTGCAAGCGCATACTGCTTGCGCCAGTCACAAATATGGCTCGTGGCTCATGCCGATACGTCCCACCGTGCTGCCTGCGTTCGCCGTGTTCGCGGCCGCCGCCCGTCACCAGAACTTCGCGCACGCCGCCGAGGAACTGCACCTTACCGCGAGCGCCGTCAGTCATCACGTGCGGCGGCTCGAAACGACGCTTGGCGTCATCCTGTTTCAAAGGCATGCGCGCGGCGTGGTCCTCACTGCGCAAGGCCGCGCGCTGGCTGATGCGACCAACGCCGCCTTGGCCGACCTGGACGCAGTATCCGGCTCGCTGCTGAGTCGCGACAAGGAAATTGCCCGAGTTCGGGTAACGACCCTGCACTCGTTGGCCTATTGCTGGCTGATCCCGCGGCTGCCGGCCTTTGCCGCCGCGCATCCGAACGTGCAGCTCGACCTCGAGACCTCGGTAGCGCTGGTGCGCTTCGACGATAGCGGTCCAGACCTCGGCATCCGTCATGGGCCGGGACCGTGGCCTGGCCTGACTGCGCATTATCTGATGGACGATGCGCTCTTCCCGGTCGCCGCGCCGACGTTGCCCGGGATCCGGCAGGTGGTGAAGGCCGCCCACATTTTGCGTCTGCCGTTGATCTCGGATGTCGGCCTGCAAGGCTGGCCGGACTGGTTTCGCGCCGCCGACGTGCGGCGCGCGAATCTGCCGGCGTCCCACTCGTTCACCGACTCGACCGATGCACTGCTCGCCGCTGTTCACGGTTTGGGTGTAGCGCTTGCGCGCAAACATATCGCTGCGCCGTACATCGAGCGGGGCGAGCTGATTCAGCTCCCGGGCCCGACGCTGAAGGCACGGTTCGCCTACTACGTCGTGCACCCGGCGCATCGCCGTCCGACGGCCGCCGCCGCCACGTTCATCGACTGGCTGCGCCGCGAGGCCGCGAAAGAAGAAAGCGCAGCTTTTTCAGGCCAAGGAACTTCGCGTAGCGCTGCGCCGCTGTCTCGAGCGCCTGCCGCTGCCGGCGATCGACCGGCGCGAAGAGCCGGCAAGTAATCGCGACGGAGTCCTTCTGCAAGGTCCTCGACCAGGTACCGGCGACCTGGCCGTCGATCACGATCGGCGGATGGAAAATCCCGTGACCGGAATCCGCACGCGCGGCGACCTTGCTCGTCATGATGGCGCTGCGATCCTGATAGGCGACCGTGTACTCGTCGTACGCGGGCAGGAGCTGGCAGCCGCGTGCTGCTCGTGTCTTCGCCGAATCGGCCGTTTGCCAATAGGTCCGGTCATCGATCGTTTCAGCGGCCAGTTCCTTCGCGATCATCTCCAGCGCAACGGTTGTCTCGGTCACGGTGAGTCCCGACCACCATGCGAAGTCGTGAACGGTCGCCGGCCCGTGACTCGTAAAGTAGCGGCGCGCCAGCTCCGCGAGCGATTCTTCTCGCGATCGCGCCGGCGTCGCGGGCAGCCATTCCTCCAGCAACACGAACGTCTGCTGTTTTCCTGCGCGCGGCCCGACGCATAAGAGTCCCTCGTGAGCGTGCCACCAGAGCAAGTGAAGGCCGCGACTCGCTTTGGTCGCGACGCCAGCGGCTTCGAGCTGGCGATACACCTCTGTTCGCGACAGGCAATTGCCGCCGCGTAGCGCATCGGTCAGTACTTTGCGACTGCTCGCGACGACCCCACTGTCGATGCCGTGTTCTCGTTTGAGTCGCTGTGTATTGCGGGCCAGCATGCGCGGCGCGCACAGATCGAGAATCCACCGTGCGTCCTCGGCCGCAACGAAATGCAGCGTGCCCCGCAACGGCCAGGTGCGAACGATCTTGCGCTCGGCGATGGCTTGTTCGATCGAAGCTTCCGTTGCGCCGCGCGTGCGCAAACCCAGTGCCCACAACGAGCCGAGGTAGTCCTGCGCCTGGACGGCGCCGAACCAGCGGACGGTCTCCGCCGCGCTGGCGAACGGATTATGACCGATGCGCTGATGGCGCAGGCGCTGGGCGGCGAGTCGGATGGCGCGTCCTCGGGGGTCAGGCGTGGAAAGTCTACGCTGTACTGGTAGGGTGGCGGGAATTCTGCGACTGCGCTTTCCCCGTCCGCGGCCGTACAATCCGCCGGCTCACATCATCGAGGTCTCGAATCCTTATGTCGTGGACGCTGTCGCAACGGGCGCAGAAGCTGACGAGCTCCGCCATCCGCGAGATCCTGAAAGTCACCGAGCGGCCCGAAGTCATTTCGTTCGCCGGCGGACTGCCGTCGCCCGATACGTTCCCGGTCGAGCGGCTGCGCGCCAAGGCGGCCGAAGTGTTGACGACCGACCCGTCGCCGGCGCTGCAGTACGGCCCGACCGAAGGCTACTTGAAGCTGCGCGAGTGGATCGCGGAGCGTTACTCCACGCCGTCGGCGCGCATCGATCCGCAGAACGTTCTCGTCACGACCGGCTCGCAACAGGGACTCGATCTGCTCGGCAAGACGCTGATCGACTCGGGCAGCAAGGTGCTGGTGGAGACACCGACGTATCTCGGCGCGCTGCAGGCGTTCTCGTTGTTCGAGCCGAATTTCGTCTCCGTGACTTCGGATGAAGACGGGCTCGTGCCTTCCGCGCTCACGTCGAAAGTGACCGACGGCGCGCGCTTCCTGTATGTGCTGCCGAATTTCCAGAACCCGACGGGCCGCCGCATGCCGCTCGCGCGTCGTCAGGAGCTGGCGAAGATCGCGAAGCAGGCCGGCCTGCTGGTGCTGGAGGACGATCCGTACGGTTCGCTGTCCTACTCCGGCGATGCGCTGCCGACGTTGCTGTCGATGCTGCCCGACCAGGTCGTGCACATGGGATCGTTCTCGAAAGTGCTCGCGCCGGGATTGCGCGTCGGTTACCTGATCGCGCCGCAGGCCGTGCATCGCAAGCTGGTGCAGGCGAAGCAGGCAGCGGATCTGCACACGCCGAGCTTCACTCAGCGCATCGTCTACGAGTGCGTGAAGGACGGCTTCCTCGACACGCACATCCCGACGATCCGCGCGCTGTACGGCGAGCGCTGCAAAGTGATGCTCGACGCGCTCAAGGAGCACTTTCCTGCGAGCGTGACCTGGAATGCGCCGCAAGGCGGCATGTTCATCTGGGTGCAGCTCCCGCCCGGCGTCGACAGCTTCAAGCTGCTCGACCAGGCCATCGCACAGAACGTCGCGTTCGTGCCCGGCGGACCGTTCTTCGCGAACGAGCCGCAGCTGAATACGCTGCGTCTGTCGTTCGTGACGGTGCCGCCGGAGAAGATCCGAAAAGGGGTGGCGGTGTTAGGGAAGTTGCTGCGCGAGAGCATCTCCACCGCGCGAGTCGCGTAACTAGCGATACCCTTTCGCCTGCAGCGAAAACAAATGCGCGTAATGCCCATTCACGCGCATCAACTCCTCATGACTGCCGCGCTCGACGATGCGGCCCTCCTGCACCACCACGATCTGATCCGCCATCCGCACCGTCGAAAACCGATGCGAGATCAGGATCGCAATCTTCCCGCGCGTCAGTGTGCGGAAGTGCTCGAACACCGTGGCCTCCGCAGCTGCATCCATCGCCGCCGTCGGCTCATCGAGCACGAGAATATCCGCGCGCGAGCGCATGAACGCGCGTGACAGCGCGATCTTCTGCCACTGACCGCCCGACAGCTCGCGGCCGTCGTTGAACCACTTGCCGAGCGGCGTCCGATAGCCTTCGGGCAGCGTGTCGACGATCGGCTGCGCCATGCCTTTCTCGCCCGCCTCGCGCCAGCGCGGCTCGTCCTCGAAGTGCTGCACGTCGCCGGCGCCGATGTTCTCGCCGAGCAATAGCTGGTAACGCGCGAAGTCCTGGAAGATCACGCCGATGCGCTGACGCAGCGCCGCTTCGTCCCATTCGCGCAGGTCTTTGCCATCCAGCAGGATGCGGCCCGACGTCGGCTGATAGAGCCGCGTGAGCAGCTTGATCAGCGTCGTCTTGCCCGAGCCGTTCTCGCCGACCAGCGCGAGCGATTCGCCCGGCTTGATGTGCAGGTCGATGTCGACGAGCGACAGTTGTTCCGCGCCCGGATATTGGAAGCTCACCTGCTCGAAGCGCACGCCGTCCTCGGGATGCGGGCCGTGCACGACGGTGCCCGCCGTGTTATCGACCGGCGTCTCGAGATATTCATAGAGCGTCGACAGGTACAGGTTGTCCTCGTACATGCCGCCGACCGCAGAGAGAATCGCCGAGACTGCCGACTGTCCCTGACGGAACAGCATCAGGTACATCGTCATCTGACCGAGCGTGATGCGCGAGGCGATCGCGGAGAGCGCGATCCACGCATAAGCGGCATACAGCGTTGCGGTGGCAATGAGGCCGAGGAAGAAGCCCCACGTATCGCGGCGGATCGTCAGGTCGCGATCCTCGCTGTAGAGCTTGCGAAAGATCGCGCGATAGCGTTCGAGGAACAGCGGGCCGAGGCCGAACAGCTTCACTTCCTTCGCGTGATCCTCGCGCGCCAGCACCGTCTCCAGGTAGAGCTGCATGCGCGTTTCCGGCGAGCGCCACAGGAACAAGCGGAACTTGTCGCCGGAGAACTTCGCTTCCGCGAGGAACGCGGGCAGTCCCGCGAGCACCAGCAGCGCGACTGCCCAGGGCGAGAACTTGAACAGCAAGGTGCCGAAGCTGATGAGCGATATCGCGTTCTGCACCAGCCCGAAGGTGCGCATCACGAGCGAAAGCGGACGGCTCGACGCTTCGCGGCGCGCGCGGGTGAGCTTGTCGTAGAACTCGGAGTTCTCGAAGTGCTCCAGCTCCAGCGTCAGCGCCTTTTCCAGGATCATCACGTTGACGCGCTGACCGAGCTGCGCGCGCAACAGCGACTGGCACAACGAGATGCCACGCTGGGCTCCGGCGATTGCGGCGACCAGCAGTCCTTCGCACGCGACCAGGAACAACGCGTGACGCGTCAGAGCTGCGCGCTCGAGCGGAGCGGACTGAATCGCGGCGACGACGGCATCGACGATCAGCGAGCCGACATAAGCGACGGCTGCCGGCAGCGTACCGGCGATCAGCGTGAGAACTGCGAACGCGATCGTGAGGGTGCGGCTCGTCGTCCACACCAGCAGCAGCGCGCGATGGCTGTAAGCGAAGACGCCGAGAAAGCCGCGCTTCAGGCTCGGCTCGCCGAGCACCGGCTGACGCTTGCGGGGATTCAAAGAACGGACACGGCTGACATAACGGGAACCGAGTGTGGGGGCGTGAGCCGCGCTCTGCAATGCTGCCAGTCGGCTGGTTGCGTCGCTGCCGGTCGAAGCAGACAATCGGGTGCGTCCACGAGACGATCCGCAATGAGCGACTCGAAAGACCAGCCGCCAACTCCTCCCGACGACAGCAAGCGCTCGGGCCGCGCCGGTGTCGACGACCGCGGCAACACCGTGTGGGAATGGAAGCTCGAGACCGGCGTTTACAGCCGCGACATCAGCACGCAGCGGCTCAAGAAGCTCGACCTCGGCGACCTGTCGATCGCCGAAACCGCGAGCCACCAGCGCCCGGCCGGGCTCGATCCGAAGGATAAGGCGAAGGCGCCGAGCGGCGGCTTCAATCCCTACGACAGTGCGAGCGGCGGCGACCGCGGCGGCAACCCGTACGACAACGCTCGCAACACCAGCAGGAACCTGCAGCAACCCTCGAACGCTCCGCCGGCTCGCAAGCCGATGGACTTGAAGCGCCTGGAAGAATGGATGCAGATCAGGAAG
>DATENH010000039.1:0-2732 GCA_035275145.1 Steroidobacteraceae bacterium
GGCAGCAGGTTCGCGTGGCTCGGCGCGAGCAGGCCGAACATATGCAGCAATCCGCCGAGCGCGCGAGCGGTGTACGCGCCGCGACTGAAGCCGAACAGAAATACGCGGTCGCCCGGCTGCCAGTTGTGCATCAGGAATGCATACGCGCGCTCGATTTTCGCGGTGAGGCCGACCCCGAAGGCGAGGCCGAACAGCTCCGAGATCCGCTTTGCCATCGCGGTCAGCAAGCCTGGCTCGGGGAGGGTGCCGACGCCTGGATCGTAGTAGACGAGCTGGCGCTCGTCGACGCGCTCCAGCGATTGCACCAGGCGCACGACGTTAGTGTCGTTGGCGCCGAACTGATTGTTGGTGCCGTCGAAGCAGACGATGAGGTTGCGCGCCATCGGCCCTCATTCTATTTCTATTCCCACATCGCGCGCAGCGCCGCTGCAGCATCCACTCGCACGTTGGCCTTCGTGTCCAGGGCACGAAGAGTCGCTTCCCGCGACGCTGGCCAGCCCTTTTGCTCGAACTGCGTCAAGAGCTGGTCGGTCATGAAGCGGCTGCGTGCACCGTAGACGTGTGCGTCGCCGGTGCGGCTCTGCTGGGTGATGTAGTACTTCAGCGGCGCAATCAAATGCAGATCGCGCTTCGCGCGCGTCATCGCAACATAGAGGAGCCGGCGCTCTTCTTCGACCAGGTCGGGCCGGCCCGCGGCGTGCTCGTTCGGAAAGTTGCCGTCGGAGACGTTGAGCACGTACACCGAGTCCCACTCCTGTCCCTTCGCCGAGTGCACGGTGGAAAGAATCAGGTAGTCCTCGTCGAGCAGCGGATCGCCGGCGAGATCGCCGGTCACGTTGGGCGGATCGAGCGTCAGCTCCGTCACGAACTGCTCGCGCGTTGCGTACTGACCTGATAGCCGTTCGAGCTGTTCGATGTCGCCCGAGCGGACCTTGGCCGCGTCGTAGATGCGTTCGAGCTGTGGCTCGTACCACTTGCGCAAGCGGCCGAGCTGACCGGGCCACTCGCGGGCGTGCATCAGGTCCACCATCAGCTCCATCAACGTCGACCACTCCGCTTCGGCCGCCGCCGGCATGCGGTACTCGGCCAGGATCGGCCACGCGTAGCCGCTCGCTTCGAACACTTTCAGACAACGGTCCGCCGTTGCGGGCCCGACGCCCGGAAGGAGCTGCAGGACGCGGAACGCGGCGATGCGATTGCGCGGGTTGTCGGCCCAACGCAGGAGTGCGAGCACATCCTTGACGTGCGCGGCTTCGAGAAACTTCAGCCCGCCGTACTTGACGTACGGAATATTGCGACGGAGCAGCTCCAGCTCGAGCATATCCGTGTGATGCGCGCTGCGCGCGAGCACGGCTTGGCGTCGCAACAGCGTCCCTTGTTCACGCGCTGCTAACACATGCTCGACGACGTACAGCGCCTGTGCCTGATCGTCCTGCACGGCGACGTATGCGGGCTTGCTGCCTGCAGGTTGGTCGGAGCGCAGCTGCTTTTGATATTGCCGCTGGCTGTCGCTCATCAACATGTTCGCGGCGTCGAGGATCGGCTGCACCGAGCGATAGTTCTGTTCGAGCGTGACCACGTGCGCTGCGGGCGTGAAGCGCTGCGGAAAATCCAGGATGTTGTCGACGGTGGCGGCGCGGAACGAGTAGATCGCCTGCGCATCGTCGCCGACGACGCAGACCCCCACGCCGTTCGGCTTCATCGCGTAGACGATCTGCGCCTGCAGCGTGTTGGTGTCCTGGTATTCGTCGATCAGCACGTGCTCGAAGCGCCCGCCGATCTCGCGGGCGACGCGCTCTTCCTGCACGAGGATGTGCCAGTAGAGCAGCAGATCGTCGTAGTCGAGCAACTGCTGGGCGTGCTTGACCTCGACGTAACGGCGGAAAAGCTGCGTCAGCTCGTCACCCCAGTCGCTGCACCAGGGAAACACTTCTTCGAGCGTGCGCGCCAGCGGCTGGCCGCTGTTGACGCGATGGGAATAGATCGCGAGGCACGTGTCCTTGCGCGGAAAGCGCTTCTCCTTCTTCGCCAGGCCGAGCTCCTGGCGCAGGAAGTCGAGCAGATCCGCCGCATCGCCCCGGTCGAGCACCGAGAACGACGGCTCGAGTCCCACGACCTGCGCGTACTCGCGCAACAGCCGGTTGCCGATCGAGTGATAGGTCCCGGACCAGAGCAGCCGGCCGGCATGACCGCTGACATTCATATATGAGTGCGCGATGCGCTCCGCCCGCCGCAACATTTCCTGCGCGGCGCGCCGCGTGAACGTCAGCAGGAGGATCCGCTCGGGCGCAACGCCTTTGAGCAACAGATGCGCGACGCGATGCGCGAGCGTGTTGGTCTTGCCGGTTCCAGCGCCGGCGATGATGAGCAGCGGACCCGCCGAAAACCCGGCACTGCTTGGCCCGCCATACGTGGCGGCTGCGTACTGGGCGGAATTCAGGCGCTCGCCGAATGTTTCGACGGGCGCAAGCTGGACGTGAGCGTTCATGAGGGGCGGTATGATGGCGTAACGCTGTATAAAAAGACAGAAGTATAATGTCGCCCTTCATCGGAGTCGGGCTGAAGCCCGACCTACAGGTCAATAACGATGCGTAGAAGAAATATTTGGATGGCTCTCGCGATCGCAGGCGCCGCTGCCTGCGTGACGACCGGCGCCGCCCAAGCCGTTGAGTCGGCGGTGAGCGTGATCCGCGCCGGACGTCTCATCGACGTCGCGAACGGCAAGGTTCTCG
>DATENH010000040.1:0-64790 GCA_035275145.1 Steroidobacteraceae bacterium
GTTCGATCTCGTCGTCACGCTTCCCGATGGCGACCGCGTCGCTTTCCGCACGTTCTCGCCGCGCGGTACGCCGCCATTCCCCGGTCACTTCATCTTCGAGCTCGGTCTGCTGACCGTCATGCTCGGCATCGTGCTGTACGCGATGACGCGGACGATCACGCGGCCGCTCGGCGATCTTGCCCAGGCAGCGGACGCGGTCGGGCGCGGCACGACAGTTCAGCCGCTGCAGGAACGCGGCGCCCGCGAGCTGAAGCGCGCGACGCGAGCGTTCAACGCGATGCAGGAGCGCTTGAATCGTTACCTGGACAGTCGGACCCGCGTGCTCGCGGCGATGTCGCACGACCTGCGCACGCCGATCACGCGGCTGCGGCTGCGAGTCGAGTCGATCGAGGACGAGGCTTTGCGCACGCGTTGCGTCGAAGATCTCGATGAGATGACGCGCATGGTGCGTGGAGCATTGAGCGTGTTCCGCGGCCTCAACGATGAAGAACCGACGGTGCCGGTCGACATCGACGCGCTGCTACAAGAGCTGCAGCGTCGCTACGGCGAGGTCAACGCGAATGTCGCGATCGAGGGCAAGGCCGCTGCGCCATTTCCCGGCAAGCCGCTCGCACTCAAGCGTTGCCTCGGCAATCTCGTGGACAACGCGCTCCAATATGGCGGGCACGCGACGATTGCAGTGACGGACAGCGACGACGAGCTCACGATCCGTGTACTCGACGATGGCCCCGGCATTCCGGAAGCCGAGCTCGATCGGGTGTTCGAGCCCTTTTACCGGCTGGAAAGTTCGCGCAATCGCGCAACCGGTGGCACAGGTCTCGGCCTGAGCATTGCACGCGACGTCGCACAGGCGCACAGCGGTTCGCTGACATTGATCAATCGTGCGAGCGGCGGCCTCGAAGCCAAGCTGACCTTGCCGCGGTTACAGTCGGTAACGATTGCTTACGGTCCCGCAGACGAGCGCGCCGTAGATTGACACTCGCGTCCCCCATCGACGCGTTTTGTGTATCACGGAGACTGCAATGAAAACACGCGTAGCACTGATTGCGGCGGCACTGCTCGCCAGCGCGGTCGCGCTCGCCGGCCCGCACGAAGGCGGCCATCCGGGTCCCGACATGGACCGCATGGCCACGCTGCTCGACCTGAACGATTCGCAGAAGGCGGAAGTCCAGAAGATCTTCAACGAGCAGCACGAGAAACTCGACGCGAAGCACCAGGAGCTCAAGGCGGCGGGCACGAAGCCGACGCGCGAAGAGCGCGAGAAGTTTCACGAGGAGATGAAGCAGGAAATGACCACGAAGCTGCAGGGCGTGCTGACGCCCGAGCAGATGAAGAAGTTCGACGCGCTGATGGACCACCCGCGCGGACCGCACGGGCAGAGCTGGTAGCACGGCGACGAGAAGAAGCCGACGGGCTGAAGTTGTGCTGCGCAAGGATGCGCGAATGCCGCGGGCGCAGGATGCGCTGGAGCGGCCTACGAGCCGAATCTGGCGGCCGCGCGGGCCTTGGCGCGCGCGGCCTCGACTTCGCGGTCGCGCGGCGGCGCAGCGGTGACCATCGATTCGATCAGCGTGCGAGCCACGGCTGCGACGTCGGCAGTGGCCTTCTCGAACGCCGCGCGATTCGCCTGAGACGGCGCATTGAAGCCGCTCAGCTTGCGGACGAACTGCAACGAAGCGGCGCGGATTTCCTCTTCCGTCGCCGGCGGCGCGAAGTTGAACAGCGTTTTGATGTTTCTGCACATGGTGGGCCCAGCCTATCAGATTGGCCTATCAGGTCGCCGCCATCGCTTCGACCTCGAGTTTCCAGCGCGGATCCAAAAGCTGACAGCAGATCACCGTCCGCGACGGTGCAGTCGCCCCGAGGTGCTTGACCAGGATGCGGACGTTGGCCTCGTCGTACTGCGGATCGGCGAGATAGAAGCGCAGCGACACCAGGTTGGCGACGGTCATGTCCGCGGAGTGCAGCAGCGTGTGAATGTGACCCCAGATGATCTCAGCCTGCTCCTCGAACGACTCGGGCATCGTCCGGCCATCCTGCAGATAACCGTTGAGGCCGCTCATGATCAGCAGGCGAGAGTCGCCGCGGACTTCCGTGGCGTGCGTGTAGCTGCGATAGCGCGGAAAGAGTTCCGGCGGGTTGTGCTGAACGATCGGCATGTCGAATTCCTCAATTGGACGCGTTGTACCAGTTCGCGATCGAGCGGCGCACTTCGGCCGCGTGCGCAGAGTCGGCCCAGCCATGCGACAGGCCGTCGACGAGCGTCAGGCGCAAGCGCGGCTCATCGCGGGGACTCTTATATAAGGGCGCGAGCGCATCCCGTAGCGCCACCGCGTCCCTGGAAGTCAGCATCGCATCGTCGCTGCCCTGCAGGATCAGCAGGGCAGGGTGATTGCGTGCGATGTCTACTGCGCGCTGGACGGCGTCGGTGCGCAGTGCCAGGTCGCGCGTGTACCCGGACCATTTGTACTCCTGTTTCGTGGCCCGCTCGTACGCTTGCACCGATGCGGTCAAGCCTGTGGACGCGTTGACCACGACAGCAGTTGCGATCGGTGCCTTGCCTTCTGCGAGAGATAACAGCACTGCAGCTCCGCCGGCAGAGAAGCCGAACAGACCGACCTTTTCACCGAGACGGAGGCAGCTCAGCTGCTCCATCGCAGCGATGACCTGCGGCAGCTCCTGTGCGGCGCCGACGACAACCGGCTCGAACACCAGGCGGCCGAGATCCTCGGCCTGCCGCCGCGCCATTTCTTCGCGGCCACCGGCCGGCTGGCGGTTGCCGAATAGCGGCAGCCCGAGGTAGACCTTGAGGGCTGGCACGTCGTCCAGCGGCAGAGCTTCCATCAACGCGCGCTCGCTGGCGGGCGGTCCGAAGCCATGCCAGAGCAGGATCGGAGGCTGAGTCACCTTCGGTGGAGCGCGCATCAGTGCAGGCACCTGGGCGAGCCGTGTTTCGAGAGTCGCGACCTCCTTGCGAGAGCCATCACGATCCACGCAAAAGCTCTCGATGTCCGAGTCATGCTGCGCGGCGCCGTGCGAACTTCCGGCAACACCCAAGCACAGCGCGAGCAGCAGCGCGCGACCCGGAACAATCGATCGACCGCGTAGGTTGTTCATGCAGGATTTCGTTGCCGTGGACCCATGATGCGTCTGTCTTCACTTCTCGTCGCGCTGCCGTTGTTGATGCTCTATCAGTTCGGATCGGCCCAGCAGACGACGCCGTCGCCGCAGAACCCGCCGCCGCGTGGCACTGCATCCTTCGAACCGCCACCGGCGCTCGCCGAAGATGCGCCGCTGACGGCTCAGACATTCGTCATTCGTGCCGCGATCGTGAACATGATGGAGATCGACCTGGCCGATCTGGCGCTGAGCCGCTCGCACGACCCGGCGCTGCAAGGCTACGCGCGCAAGATGCGCGACGAGCACTGGCGTGCGCAAGAGAAGCTCCGCGCTGTCGCCGGCGACGCGAAGGCCGCGCTGCCTGCCATGCCCGACAAGAAGCACCAGGACTTGAAGGATGCGCTCAAGCGCGCGCCGGACGACGAGTTCGATGCCGGCTATGTGAAGGCGATCGTTGCCGGTCACGACGAGGCAGTCGCGCTGTTCGACGCGGCCGCCAGCTCGAAGATCAAAACGCTGCCCGCAGCGTTCCAACATTACGCGGCCGACATGTTGCCGCTCGTCAAGAGTCATCGGGATGCGGCGTACGCGCTGCAGTCCAAGCGCGGTGCTTAGAGAACCTGCGCTTGTCATCGGCGGCGGTCGAGCAGGCACCAGGCGAACACCAGCGCGAGCACGATGTCACCGATCATTGCGAGTACGCCGCCCGCCGGAACGGCGCCCCGCAGCCACAGGATGACGACAAGGACGAACGCCGCCGCCTTGCCGATCGCACCGAAGGCGACGAACGGTCGATTGAGGGCGGTTTGCATCGCCAGCCAGGCGTAGGCACCGCCGAACAACAGCACGAACAGCGCCGTCATGGCGCGATAGACGACCGGCGCCTCGCTCGGCAGGCCGGCGAGCTGACCCATCGAGGAGCCGGGGAAGGCGAACGGCACGGCGCCGGCAAGGTTGAAGAATGCAGCGGTCCACAACGCAGGGCGCAGTACGTGTTCGCGGCTCATATGCCTAGAATACACGCAGAATGAACGTGCAACGCCTGTGGCGAGCGGTCGTGCTCGGTCCGCTCGAGCGGCGACTGTTCTGGATCGTCGTCGCGGGACTGCTGCCGCTGATCCTGCTCGCGTTCGCCACGCTGCTCTACAACGCCCAGACCCAGCGTCGCCAACAGATCCAGACTGCCGCGAACACGATGCGCTCGGTGATGGCAGCTGTCGACGCAGAGCTGCGCACTTCGCTTGCCTCGCTGGACGCGCTGGCTGCGAGCCCGCGGTTACAGGCACGGGATTTCAACGGGTTCTATGCCGAGGCGCGTGCCTTGCTCGAACGGCGGCCGTCGTGGGCCAACATCGTTCTGTCCGATTCGACTTCGCAGCACCTCGTCAACGTGCGTCTGCCACTGGGTGCACCGCTGCCGCGGTCGATCGATCCCGGTGCGATCGAAGCAACGGTGCGTGCCGGCGTGCCCGGCGTCGGCAACCTGATCTGGAGCCCGGTGCTGAACATGTACGTCTTCGCGGTGCGGCTGCCTGTGCGCGAAGGCGACAAGATTCCGTACGTGCTGACAGCGGTGCTGCGGCCCGAAGCGGTGCTGGAGATCGTCAAGCGTCACGTCTTGCCCGAAGGAGCGACAGTCGTCGTGCTCGACGGGCGGCGCACCGTCGTCGCGCGAACGCGCAATCACAGTGCGTGGGTCGGCAAGCCGCCGTCCGACACGCTGATGGAAATGCTCGAGCGAGGCGAGGACACCGCCGTGACGACCACGCTCGAAGGCGTGAGCGTCTACACGGTGTATCACCGTTCGAGCGAGACTGGCTGGTCGGCGGCCATCGGCATTCCGAAGGCTACGGTCGACGCGCCCGTCATTCGCTCGTACACGGTCCTCGGCGGCTCGATCCTCGCGTCCGTCATGCTCGGCCTGGGCGCAGCGTTCTTCACCGGGCGTACCGTGACCGGACCGATGCGCAAGCTGGAGCGCGCCGCGGCTTCGGTCGCGCGCGGCGAGGCGCCGATGCTGCCGGAAACCGACCTGCCGGAAATTCGCCAGGCGATGCTGGCGCTGCTCGCTGCGCACATCGAGCGCGAGAAGCTGTTGCACAGCGAGCGACGAGCGCGCTTGCTGGAACAGAACGCGCGACTCGCGGCGGAGCTGGCCAACAAGACCAAGGACGAGTTTCTCGCGATGCTCGGCCACGAGCTGCGCAATCCGCTGGCGGCGATCGCTACTGCCGCGCAAGTGCTCGATCAGTCGGAGCAGGGTCAGCGCAAGGACGTCGAGCAGCACGCGAAGGCGATCATCCGTCGCCAGGTACGCCATCTCGGCAAGCTGACGGACGATCTGCTCGACGCGGCGCGCGTCATGATGGGGAAGATCGTGCTCGACCGCCGACCGGTGGACCTTGCCCAGGTCGTGAGCAATACGGTCGACACCTTGCGCAACACGGGTCAACTGCAGCGGCACGAGTGTCGCACCGAGCTCGAATCTGTGTGGGTGAACGTGGATCCGACGCGCATCGATCAAGTGCTGGCAAATCTGCTGACCAATGCAGTGAAGTACACGCCGCCACCTGGCCGCATCGAAGTGTTCGTACGCCGTGAGGCAGGTGAGGCCGTGTTCAGCGTGCGGGATTCGGGGCTCGGCCTGGAGCCGGAGCTGTTGCCGCGGATTTTCGATCTGTTCGTGCAAGGCGAGCGCGGCCTGGATCGATCGCAAGGCGGACTGGGTATCGGCTTGACGCTGGTGCGGCGGATCGCCGAGTTGCACGGCGGGCACGTCGAAGCACGCAGCGAAGGTGCCGGGAAGGGCAGCGAGTTCATCGTGCATCTACCCGCTATCGAGGCGCCCGCTGAAATTGCGGCGCCGGCGCGCTCCGCACGCAATTCGACGCGCCGGCGCATTGCTGTCGTCGAGGACAACGACGATGTTCGTGCCAGCCTGCGCGTCCTTCTGGAGATGGACGGACACGACGTCGTCGAAGCGAAGGATGGCTTGCAAGGCGTCGACACGATCCTGCGAGAGAACGCCGACATTGCGCTGGTCGACATCGGCTTGCCGAGTCTGGACGGCTATGCGGTCGCGCGTGCCGTGCGCTCGCGCGCACAACGTCCCGTGCTGCTCGTTGCGATTACGGGTTATGGCAGCCAGGGCGACGCGGAGCGCGGTGCGCAGGCGGGATTCGATGCGTACATGGTCAAGCCCGTGGACGCGACAGTGCTGACCGAGCTGATCGCTCGGGTCAGATGAGATCTCCCGGGCACCACATCCGTGGCGGCACTGTCTGCACCGTTTCCGCTGCTATGCCGCGCAATGTTGCCTGCAGCGACACGTTGACCGGATATTGAGTGAGCGGCGGCAGATCGAGCGGCGACAAGCCAGTGATTGTTGCGTACAACACCAGCGCTGCGAGAAATGCGCCGGCCGGGGAAGAGTGATTGCCGTCCGCTGCGTGCAGCGTCAGCGTCGGGTCGCGAGCGAGTGCCAGATCGAACGCCTGCGGAATCGGCGCGACACAAGCGGGCTCCGCCTGTGCGATCGACACATGGAGGTCGAAGATAAGCTGCGTCTCATCGATACCGCGGCGCGGCCATTCGGGGAACATGATCGGCACGGCGTGCTGCGCGCGACTCCTGCGCACCAGCTCCTTCGCTTCGTCCGTCGAGTACACGAACTGCCCGCTGCTGCTGTACTTCTGCGCTTGCAGGATCACGAAGCTCCAGTTCTGACTGCGCAGCAGGGTCATCGAGGGAGCGTCGTTGAGCCGCTCGTCGAGGAACATCCAACCCTCGGCTTCGACCGAGGCAACGGTCTTGCCGGGCCGGCCGGCGCGCACCATGTCGGCAACCATCTTCGAGAGATCGTTGACCGACGTGTGGCTGTTGCCCATGAAGAGCAGCGAGATATCGGCCGTTGTCGGTGGCGGTCCCGAAGTTGCGCCGCCGCGCTGCGTGTCTCCGCCGCCGCCGCACGCAGCGAGCAACAGCAGGAGCGCAAGCGATGCGTTCCTCAAGATCATCGAGTCTCCGGCAACGGCGGGTTGCGCGGCGGCACCGGCGAAGAAACGATCAGCGAGCTCGTGGTATTTCCATGCATCAGGAAGCGGTCGAGCAGGCCTTCGAGCCGCTGCACGTCCGCTGCCAGCACCTTCATCATCAGGCAGTCCTCGCCCGTAACCCGATGGCACTCCACGACCTCGGGCGTGCTCTGCGCCAACTTGATGACCTTCGCGAGCCCGCCCGGCATCGGACGAACGCGTACGTAAGCGGTGACGCCGAGGCCGAGCGCTTGCGGATCCACTTCGAGCCACTCGCGCCGGATGACGCCGGCTTCCTTGAGGCGCAACACGCGCTCGTTCACTGCCGGCGCCGACATGTCGACGCGTCGCGCGAGCTCGCGGATCGCCAGACCCGGATGCGCCGTAAGCTGGCGCAGGATTTTCAGGTTGGTCGCATCCAGGGCCGTGCTTGCAGTTCGCGAGGCAATCGGCACGATTTTCTTGCGTTTGGAAGGAATTGGAGTCTCTCCAGCTTGCATTCGCTATTCGCAGGCGAGCGAATTGCGAGCATCATGCTCGCCCTCGCTTCCCGCAGCAACAGGCACCCGGCATGCAATCCGCTGCTCAGACACCGCGCGAGCTGTTCGCGATTACCGATGCGGTCACGTATCTGAATTCAGGGAGTCTCGGCGTGCGTCTGCACGCGGTCAATGCGGCCGGACGTGCTGCGGTCGAACGGATGGCAGCGCCCTGGAACATCCATTCGGCCGACTGGTTCGCCGACGCTCGTGCGCTGAGGGCGCTGTTCGCGTCACTCATCGGCGCACCGGCCGATTACGTTGCCCTGGTGCCGTCCGTGAGCTACGGGATCGCGACGGCCGCCCGCAACGTGCCGGTCGCGGCGGGGGACAACATCGTCGTCATCGATCAGGAGTATCCGTCGAACTTCTACAGTTGGCGGCGCCTCGCCCGCGAGCGTGGCGCGGAAATTCGTACGGCAGCGGCGGGCGGCGACACGACCATCACGGATGCAATCTTGTCGCTGATCGATCGGCGTACAGCCGTCGTTGCAGTCGCCAATTGTCACTGGACGAATGGCGCGTGGGTCGACCTGGCTCGCGTCGGCGCGGCCGCACGACGTCACGATGCGGTCTTGGTCGTGGATGCAAGTCAGTCGCTGGGAGCCCTGCCTTTCGACGTCGCCGAAGTCCGGCCCGACTTTCTCGTCACGGTCGGCTACAAGTGGCTGCTCGGTCCGTACGGCCTCGGCTATCTCTACGTTGCGGATCGCTGGCAGGCGAACGGCGAGCCGCTCGAGGAGTCCTGGCTCAATCGCGCCGGCGGCGAAAACTTCGCCGGGCTGGTCGACTACACGGATGAATACGAACCGGGCGCGCAGCGCTTCAATCAGGGCGAGTCGGCGCAGTTCTACCTGTTACCGATGGCGCTCGCAGCGTTGACGCAGATCGCACAGTGGACGCCCGCGCGGATCCAGCAGCAACTGGGTGAATGGACGAGCGAGTTGTCGGCGCGCGCGGCAGCGCTCGGACTCGATTCCATGAAACTCGGGCAGCGCGTCGGACATATGGTCGGCCTCACCGCGCGCAGTGCGCTGCCATCCGGTCTGATCGACGCGCTGGCTGCACGTCATGTATATGTAGGCGCCCGCGGCAGCAACATTCGCGTCTCCCCGCATCTGCACAGCACTGCGGCGGATCTCGAACGGCTGGTCGCGGCTTTGCAGGAGCTTCTGGCATGAATGACACGCTGAGAGATCTGTATCCATCGATCGAGCCGTACGAAACCGGCGTGCTCGAAGTCTCGGGCGGCCATCGCCTCGCCTATGAGCTGTGCGGCAATCCGTCGGGCCGCCCCGCGGTGTTCCTGCACGGAGGTCCCGGCGCCGGCTGCAACCCGACGCATCGACGATTCTTCGACCCCGCGGTCTACCGGATCGTGTTGTTCGATCAGCGCGGCGCCGGGCGCTCCACTCCGACTGCAAGCGTGCACGAGAACACGACCCAGCAGCTCGTGAGCGACATCGAAGCTCTGCGCCGTCACCTGCGCATCGATCGCTGGCTGGTGTTCGGCGGCTCATGGGGATCGACGCTCGGCCTCGCTTACGCCGCGACTCATCCCGAAGTGTGTCGTGCGCTCGTGTTGCGCGGAATCTGGTTGTGCCGCGAGATCGATCTCGACTGGTGGTTCGGGCCGATCCGGCTCATCTATCCGGAATACTGGCAGGCGTTCGTCGATCCGATTCCTGAAGCGGAGCGTCACGATCTGCTCGGAGCTTATCTGCGCAGGCTCCTGGATCCCGATCCTGCCGTCCATCTGCCGGCTGCGATCACGTGGGATAGATATGAGACGAGTTGTGCGACGCTGCTGCCGCCGCCGGCGGAGCCGGTGCGTGGGAACGTGCTGTCGATGCCGCGGCTCGAGGCGCACTACATGCACCACCGCTGCTTCCTCCGCGATAACGAATTGATCGATGCGGTCCCGCGCTTCCGGCACGTGCCCGGCGTGATCGTGCACGGCCGCTACGACATGTTGTGTCCGGTGGAAGGTGCGCTGTTGCTCGCGGCGGCGTGGCCTGAGGCGGCGCTGCGCATCGTGCCTGATGCCGGCCACGCAGCGACCGAACCCGGCATCCGTCGTGAGCTCGTTGCGGCGACGGACCGGTTCCGCGATCTCAAGGACTGAAGCCGCGCTTCAGCACGCCCGCGGCGATCAGCGAATCGACGACCGGCCCGTCGTGGCCGGGCACGATGTGAACCGCGGGTTGCGTTTCATGCAGGCGCTTGAGTGCAGCAAGCTCGCCGAACACCGCGGTCCGATCCTCCTTGAGGAACAGCATCGTCATGAGGCGCGCTCGTTCGCGTTGCAGCTCGATATTGCGAAAGTGCCAAGCGACGTCGCCGATCAGGAGCAGCTCGTTGCCGCTCGCCGTCTGCACGTAGACGATCTGGCTGCCCGGCGTGTGGCCCGGCGCCTTGATCAACACGACACCCGGAGCGATGGCCTGGTAGTGGTCGTACACGAGCGGCTGATAACCGTCGAGCGTGTGCGCGGGGAACGCCGCGGGCAGGCTTCGATCGGGCTCTGAGAGTTGCTCACGCGTGAGTCGCGTCTTCGACAGCACAGCCTTGAGATCGGAATGCGCCGTCAGCCCGCCGATGTGATCCATGTGCTCGTGAGTGATCACGATCTGCGTGGCCGTGGACATTGCAGCCTGGACGCGGCCGAATGCCTCGGCATCGAAGCTCGTGAGCTGGCTGCCGCCCATCGACTGCGTCAAGGCGGTGTCGACGATGATCGTGCTGTCCGGGTAGATCAGCCGATAAGAGAACACCGGCAGCGGAACGCCATTCCAGCCGTCGCCTGCGACCACTCCGGTGGCCGGGAACGTGAACACGCCGACCTGTTCGACTTCGATCGCGCTCGGCTTGTCGCCCGGAATCGTGTCGCGCGCCGCGCGCACCTGATCGATATCGAGCGCATAAGATGCGTCACTGGGCACGTGACTCTCGACGAACAGCCAGTAATACGCGGCGCCGGCAATGACCAGCAGCACACCGACGGTAATGAGTGTTCGACGAACCCAGACGCGCACCGCCGGATTCTAATCCGCGATGCGACTCCAGATCGAGCGAATCAGCTCCGGCAGCTCACGCGCCGCGAACGGCAGCTTGATGACCTCGGCAGCACCCGCGGCTTGCAGTTGCCGCGACTCGAGCGGCGACAGACCTGCTGCCAACAACACGACCGGGGTGTGATGCCCCAGCTCCATCGCGCGCAGGCATTCGAGTGTCTGCACGCCATCCAGGCGCGGCATGGCCACGTCCATCAGGATGAGATCCGGACGGAGCTGGCCGACGATGATCAGCGCTTCGAATCCCGAAGAGCAGGTCACGACCGAGAAGTCCGCCTGGTCCGCGAGCGCCGTGCGGACCAGCTCGCGCATCGAGGCATCGTCGTCCACGTACAGGATCCGGCTGAGAGGTTTCGATAAAACCATACTTGGCTGGGAGGCGCAGCGTCCGCTGCCATGACCGAATCTATCGGCGCAGGGCCACGTGGGCTGGAGCCTCCGTAGGAGCAGTTCAGGTAAGCACTGCCGGAGAACTGAGGGTTGAGCGCCCTGGACGTGGCACGTAGCGGTATTCCCCAACGTGCATGGGTCACGGTTCTGCCGGCGTCCCACGCGTTTTTGTAGAATCCGTCGCAGCACCCACCCACCGCAATCGAACAAGAGGGCACCCCCGATGGCAGTCACCCGCAGAACCTTCGTCGGCACGACTCTGGCGACCGGCGCAATGCTCGCGGCCGGCAGGGCGGCCGCCGCATCGGATCGTGCCGCGATCTACAAGCAGATCGACCAGCGTCACGACGAAGCGGTGCAGCGGCTGCAGGAGTGGATTCGGCAGCCGTCGATCGCCGCAGAGAATCGCGGCGTGACCGAAGGCTGCGACCTGACGATGCGCATGCTGCGCGATGCGGGTTTCCAGCACGTCGAGCAACGGCCGACCGACGGTCAGCCCGGCATCTTCGCGACGCTCGATGCCGGCGCGCGCCGCACTTTCGGCTTGTACTTCATGTACGACGTGAAGCAGGCGCATCCGGAGGAGTGGTCGTCGCCGCCGTGGGAAGCGAACCTCGTGGATCTGCCGAACCTCGGCAAAGTCGTCATGGGTCGCGGTGCCGTGAATCAGAAGGGTCCGCAGTCGGCGTTCATCGCTGCGCTGCATGCGATTCGTGCAGCCGGCCGCAAGATTCCGGTGAATCTCGTGCTCGTCGCGGAAGGCGAGGAGGAGATCGGCTCGCCGCATTTCCCACAGGTCGTGCTCGCGTCGCCCGTGCGCGAAGCGCTCGCGAAGTGCGAAGGCATCTTCATGCCGGAGGCTGCGCAGGATCTGGACGGCAACGTGACGATCTCGCTCGGCGCCAAGGGCATCGCGGAGCTGGAACTGGTCGCGAGCGGCGAGAAGTGGGGACGCGGTCCCGCGAAGGACGTGCATTCGAGCAATCGCGCGCGTCTCGACAGCCCGGCGTGGCATCTGGTGCAGGCGCTCAACACGCTGATCGACGAGAACGGCGACCCGGCGATCGAAGGCTACATGGAAGGCGTGCGTGCGCCGAGCGCTGCCGAGTCGAAGATGCTCGACGACGCGGCGCTGCGCATCGACGAGAACACCGCGAAGAAGTCGATGGGCGTGAAGCAGTGGGCGCGCAATTCGAGCTGGCGGCAAGCGCTGCAGGATCTCGCGTGCCGGCCGACGGTGAACATCGAAGGATTGGTCGGCGGCTACACCGGAACCGGTGGCATGACGATCCTGCCGCATCGTGCGGCCGCGAAGCTCGATCTGCGCCTGGTGCCCGACATGACGCACAAGGGCGCGGTCGAGAAGCTCAAAGCGCATCTCGCGAAGCACGGCTTCGGCGACATCGAAGTCAACGTGACCGGCGGCTACGACCCGACGACGACATCGGTGGACGCGCGGCTGATCAAAGCCGAGTCGCAGGTCTATCGCGCTTCGGGCATCGAGCCGATTCTCTGGCCGCGCCGTGGCGGGTCATGGCCGGGCTACGTGTTCACCGGCGATCCGCTGAAGCTCGCGGCGGGACACTTCGGGCTCGGTCACGGCCAGCGCGCGCACGCGCCGGATGAGTACTTCCTGATCGACTCGCTGAACCCGAAGATTTCGGGATTGAACGGCGCGATCAAGTCGTACGTGGATTATCTGTACGCGATCGCCTGAGCGGGCACTAGTACGTGCAGCTCTGCGGATCCGAGTGCACGAAGTACTTGCGGTAGTTCTTGGCCTTCGGGTCCATGCAGCCTTCGAGGTTCAATAGCTCGATCTTGCGCACGTCGAGCGGATGCGACTCGCTTTGCAAGGCGATGTACCCGCCGCTGATCAGCTCCCCATCGCGCTTCACTTTCGGATCGAAGTTCGCAACCACGCCGCCACCGATCTGCGGCAGCGAATACTCCAGCACCTTCTCGCCGTTCACGAGGTGCGTGATGTGCGCGCCACCGATCACGATGAGCTCGATCTGCACCCACTGGTCGCCGTCGTAGGTTTTCGACGCCGATTCGAGGCAATGCTTCGGATACAGCTCGCCGTTGTAAACGATCTCGGTGCCCGGCGAGCACATGCTGAGAGTGGGCCGCGGCTTGCCGTCGCTGAGTCCGCCGAGGAACTGCGCCTCGATCGAGATCGGAAAGTCCTGGTCCTTGCCCATCGTCTGCGGCGCCTGCGCATGGAACATGATGCCGCTGTTGCGGGTCGCCCAGCGGTTCCCACCGGAGCACTGCTCGCCGACGAAGCGGTACTCGGCGCGCAGGCGGTAATAGGAATAGGGCTTCGCATAGAACAGATGGCCGAACTGCTCCTTGAAGCCGTCCTGGTAGCCGTCGTAGCGCACCTTCAGCAGCCCGTCCTCGACGCGGAACGTTTTCGCGAGGTTGTCGCCCAGCTCGTGGTGCGTGATCTTCGGCGTCCAGCCGGTGAGATCGCGGCCGTTGAACAGCTGAATCCACTCTTCGTCTGCGGCGCCGGCGAGGGGTGAAAACAGGGCCAGGGCGCAGAGGGCGAGGGTGGTACGCATGCAATTACTCGATTGTTGTTACTAACTCGTCCAGGCCGTCGATGCCGCCTTCGATGCGGTCGCCCTGCTTGAGCGCGCCGACCCCCGCGGGAGTTCCGGTGTAGATCAAATCGCCAGGCTGCAGCTCGAAGAACGTCGACAGTTCCGCGACGATCTCCGGCACGCTCCAGATCAGCTCGGACAGATCCGCCTGCTGGCGCATCTGGCCGTTCACCTTCAACCAGATGCGACCGGTGCGCAGATGCCCGCTCTGCGCAGCCGGCGTGATGGAGCTGATCACCGCGGAACGATCGAAACCTTTGCTCGTGTCCCACGGCCGGCCGTTGTCCTTCGCGTCCGCTTGCAAGTCGCGGCGGGTGAGGTCGTTGCCCACCGCATACCCGTAGACGTGCTCGAGCGCTTGTGCTGCCGCGATGTTGCGCCCGCCCTTGCCGATCGCCACCACCAGCTCGATCTCGTGGTGGAAGTTGTTCGTGCGCGAGGGGTAGGGGATGCGGGCGTTGTTGGGGACGATCGCATCGGCCGGCTTGGCGAAGAAGAACGGCGGCTCCCGATCCGGGTTCGCGCCCATCTCGCGCGCGTGGGCGGCGTAGTTGCGGCCGACGCAGTAGATGCGGTGGACGGGGAAGTGGTCGGTGCGGCCTTTGATCGCCACATCCGGGACGGTAGGAGGGAAGAGGTAGGGCATGGCTGCGAATGTACAGGAAGGGGGAGTCGGGCTGAAGCCCGACCTACAGGTCAGCCACCAGGCCATTGTGCATTTAGTTGACATCTAAATTACCGATACCTAAAGTTCCGCCATGAAGCGCATCGTCTGCATGGGGGGTGGGCCGGCGGGGTTGTATTCGGCGATCCTGCTGAAGCAGGCGCTGCCGCGGGCGCGCATCGAGGTGTATGAGCGCAACCGGCCGGACGACACCTTCGGCTGGGGCGTGGTGTTCTCGGACCAGACCATGGCCGGCTTTGCGGCCGCCGACGCGCCTTCGCACGCCGCCATCGTCGACAGCTTCTATCACTGGGACGACATCGACGTTCATATTCATGGCGCCTCGATCCGTACCGGCGGCCACGGCTTCGCCGGTATCGAGCGCAAGCGCTTGCTCAATGTCCTGCAGGAGCGGGCCGCGAGCCTCGGCGTCGAGCAGACGTTTCAGCACGAGGTGCGCGACGAGGCGGAGTTCGCCGACGCGGATCTGCTGATCGCTGCCGACGGCGTCAACAGTCGCGTGCGCCAGCAATACGCCGCGGCCTTCGAGCCGAATGTCGATGTGCGCAAGTGCCGCTTCATCTGGCTGGGCACGACCCAGCGCTTTCCCGCCTTCACGTTCGCGTTCGAGCGGACCGAGCACGGCTGGTTCCAGATCCACGCGTATCAGTTCAGCACCGACCTCTCGACGGTGATCGTCGAGACGCGCGAGGAAACCTGGCGCGCCCATGGGCTCGACCACGCGACCACCGACGAGTCGATCGACTTCGCCGAGAGGTTGTTCGGCAAGTATCTCGGCGGCGCGCGGCTGATGAGCAATGCGCGGCACCTGCGCGGCTCGGCGTGGCTCAACTTCAACCGTGTGCTGTGCCGGCGCTGGTTCACGCGCAACATCGTGCTGATCGGCGATGCCGCGCATACGGCCCACTTCTCCATCGGCTCGGGCACGAAGCTCGCGATGGAAGATGCGATTGCCTTGAGCCGCGAGATCGCGCGCGGTGGCGACGTGGGCGATGCGTTGCAGCGCTATCAGGAGGAGCGAGAGCTCGAAGCGCTCAAGCTGCAGAGCGCGGCACGCAATCGCATGGAGTGGTTCGAGAACGTCGCGCGCTACACGCATCTCGAACCGCTGCAGTTCACGTACAGCCTGCTCACCGGCAGCCAGCGCATCGGTCACGACAATCTGAAGTTGCGCGACGCTGGATTCGTCGGCGACGTCGAGCGGCGGCTCGCGCAACGTTGCGGCGTCGCCGACCGCAGAGTCCCGCCGATGTTCCTGCCGTTCAAGTTGCGCGATCTCGAGCTCGTCAATCGGGTCGTGGTGTCGCCGATGGCGCAGTACTCGGCGATCGATGGCTTGCCGAACGATTGGCACCTCGTCCACTACGGTGCGCGCGCGACCGGCGGGGCAGGGCTCGTCGTCAGCGAGATGACGTGTGTGTCGCCGCACGGTCGCATCTCGCCAGGTTGCACCGGGCTGTGGAGCGAAGCGCAGCGCGACGCGTGGCGCCGCATCGTCGACTTCGTGCACGGGCACACGGACGCGAAATTCTGTCTGCAGCTCGGACATTCCGGCCGCAAGGGCTCGACGCAACTCGGTTGGGAGCAGGCGGACTATCCGCTGTCGTCCGGTAATTGGCCGATCGTCTCGGCGTCGCCGGTGCCGTACATCGAAGGCGTCAGCCAGGTTCCGAAGCAGGCGAGCGAAGAGGACATCGCGACGATCACTGCAGAGTTCGTCACTTCCGCGCAGCTCGGCTTGCAAGCCGGCTTCGACATGATCGAGCTGCACATGGCTCACGGCTACCTGCTGGCAAGCTTCCTGTCGCCGCTGACCAATCAGCGCACGGATCGTTATGGCGGCTCCATCGAGAACCGCGTGCGGTTCCCGTCGCAAGTGATTCGCGCGGTGCGCGCGATCATGCCCGCCGGAATGCCGTTGTCAGTGCGCATCTCTGCGAGCGATTGGGCGCAGGGCGGCTTGAGCGATGACGACTTGATCGCGACCGCGCGCGCTCTGCATGAAGCCGGCGCGGACGTGCTCGACGTTTCGACCGGCCAGACGGTGCCGTGGCAGAAGCCGGTCTACGGCAGGATGTATCAGACGCCGTTCTCCGACTTCATCCGCAACACCCTCAACGTGCCGACCATTGCGGTGGGCAACATCTACGAGCCCGATCACGTGAACTCGATCGTCGCCTCGGGACGCGCCGATCTTTGCGCCGTCGCGCGGCCGCATCTGGCGAATCCGAGCTGGACGTTGCAGGCCGCAGCGCAGCTCCAGCATTCCGAGCAGTGGTGGCCGCAGCAGTATCTGTCCGGCAAGAGTCAGCTCGAACGTAATCTGCAGCGTGCAGCGCTGTTGGCGGGCGCCGTATGAGCTCGTTGCGAGGCGAGCATGCGGTCGTTACGGGCGCGGGCCGCGGCATCGGCGCAGCGATCGCGCGCGCGCTTGCGACGCAAGGCGCGAAGCTCACCTTGGTCGGCCGCAATCGCGATTCGCTCGACAAGATCGCGGCTGAGCTGAACGGCAGCACCGAAACCTGCGTCGCAGTCGCCGACGTAACGGATGGCGCTGCCTTGCAAGCCGCGTTCGCGCGCGGCAGAGAACGATTCGGTGCGGTGACGATCCTCGTCAACAACGCAGGTCAGGCGCGCAGCGCGCCGCTGCACGTTGGCGACGACTCGCTGTGGGACGAGATGCTCGCGGTCAACCTGGGCGGCGTCTATCGATGCATCCGCTGCGCATTGCCCGACATGCTGCAAGCGGGGCGCGGGCGCATCGTCAACATTGCCAGCACTGCGGGCCTGACGGGTTATGCATATGTCACGGCGTACTGCGCGGCCAAGCATGGCGTGATCGGCCTCACGCGTTCGCTGGCAATGGAGTTGGCGCGCAAGAACATCACGGTGAACGCTGTCTGTCCCGGCTATTCGGACACCGACATGGTGCGCGACGCGGTCGCGAACATTCAGGTAAAGACCGGCCGCGATGAAGCTTCCGCGCGCGCCGCCTTGACCGCGCGCAATCCGCAGGGACGCTTGATTGCGCCGGAGGAAGTTGCACAGACGGTGCTCTGGCTCTGCAGCGGCGGCGCCAGCAGCATTACCGGTCAAAGCATCGCTGTCGCGGGTGGAGAATTGATGTGAGCGCCGACACGCGACCGATCGACGCCGAGACTCGTGCGACGAGCGACGATCATCACGCACTTCGTCTGTGGCTGCGGCTGTACGCCTGCACGAGTCTCGTCGAAAGCCGGGTGCGCCGGCGCTTGCAGACGCGTTTTGGCACAACCTTGCCGCGCTTCGACTTGATGGCGCAGCTCGACCGCTCTCCGCAGGGGCTGCGCATGAGCGAGCTGTCGAGCCGGCTCATGGTCACCGGCGGCAACGTCACGGGTCTGACCGACTCTCTCGAGGACGAAGGCCTGGTGGTCCGCGAGTCCGACGGCGCCGACCGGCGCGCATTGCGCGTGAAACTCACGCGCGAGGGTCGTCGCGTGTTTCGCACGATGGCCGCCGAGCATGAGCGCTGGATCGCAGAAGTGTTCGCTGGCCTTTCGGCACGCGAAGCGCGCTCGCTGGCCGAGCGGCTGCACACGCTGAAGCAACACATACTGGACAATGTTCCGCTCGACGAACGCGAAAGGGAGTGAACCGATGCAACTCTCCAACTACTCCGCGCAGCACTTCCAGTGGTCGGTCGACGCTTCGATCGGCCGCGTCGTGCTGAATCGGCCAGAGCGCAAGAACCCGCTGACTTTCGAGTCGTATGCGGAGCTGCGCGACTTGTTTCGCAACCTGGGCGCGGACCGGTCGATCAAGGCTGTCGTCGTCAGCGGCGCTGGCGAGAACTTCTGTTCCGGCGGCGACGTACACGAGATCATCGGTCCGCTCACGAAGATGGATACCACCGGGCTGCTCGGGTTCACGCGCATGACCGGCGACCTGGTGAAGGCGATGCGCGGTTGTCCGCAGCCGATCGTCGCTGCCGTCGACGGCGTTTGTGCCGGTGCCGGTGCGATCATTGCGATGGTCAGCGACCTGCGCGTCGGCACCGCACGCTCGCGCATCTCGTTCCTGTTCAATCGAGTCGGGCTCGCGGGCTGCGACATGGGCGCGTGCGCAATCCTGCCGCGCATCATCGGACAGGGGCGCGCGGCGGAGCTGCTGTATCTCGGGCGCAGCATGAGCGGCGACGAAGCGTTGCAGTGGGGCTTCTTCAATCGTGTCGTCGCCTCCGATCAGCTGTCGGCGGCGGCAACGCAGCTCGCGCAGGAGCTAGCAGCAGGACCGTCGTTCGCCAACGGAATCACCAAGACGATGTTGAATCAGGAATGGAGCATGAGCCTCGAACAGGCGATCGAAGCCGAAGCACAGGCGCAGGCGCTGTGCATGCAGACGGAAGATTTCCGGCGCGCCTATCGCGCGTTCCTCGCAAAACAGAAGCCGGTCTTCGAGGGCAACTGATGAGCAGCGAATTCCTGCACCCGCCGGGCTGGACGGCGCCGAAGGGTTACTCGAACGGCGTCAGCACGCGGGGCCGCCAGATCTATCTCGCCGGCCAGATCGGCTGGAACGAATCGCAGCAGCTGGTGAGCACCCGCTTCGCCGTGCAAGTGCGCCAGGCGCTGCAAAACATAGTGGTACTGCTCGCGCAAGCCGGTGGTCGTCCCGAGCATCTGGTACGGCTCACGTGGTTCGTCACGAACCTGGACGAGTATCGCGCGGAGCAGAAGGAGCTCGGCGCGGCTTATCGCGACGTGATCGGCCGGCACTACCCGCCGATGTCGGTCGTGCAGGTCGTCGCGCTGGTGGAGCCCGGAGCGAAGGTTGAAATCGAAGCGACGGCCGTAGTGCCCGACTGATCGTCAGTTTCCTCTCATTTCACCGGTGCGCACATGCAGTGCGCGCAGCGCGGTCGTCAATGCGTCGACGTCATATGGCTTCGACATGAAACGGATGAGACTGTCGTTGCGCAGGGGAGTGTCGTCCGGCAGGCCGCCGTAACCGCTGGCCACGATCACCGGGAGCGAAGGCAGCTGCGTGCGCAGCTCCGCCACCACATCCATCCCGTCCCGGTCCGGCAGGCCGCGATCGACGATCGCGACGTCCAGCTGATGGTAATCGCGCGCGGCGCGCAGTCCTTCGGCGGCACTGCCCGCGTCGATCACGTCGAAGCCGAGATCGTTCAGCCGGTCGGCGAGGAACATTCGCACCAGGGATTCGTCTTCGATCACCAGGGCCAGGGGCTTGCGCGTGCCGCCGCCGGCGGGCACGTCGAGCACGTCGCGGATACGCGATGCGAGCTGCACGCGCGTGAAGGGCTTGGTGATCAGCTCGACGCCAGGATCCAGTCGTCCCTGGTGCACGATCGCATTACGAGCGTAGCCGGTGGTGAATAGGACTTTGATATCAGGACGAAGCGCGCGGGCCGCCGCGACCAGCTGCGCGCCGTTCATTCCCGGCAGACCGACGTCAGTGAAGATCAGTTGCACATCAGGACGCAGCTCCAGCAGCTTCAGCGCAGACGGTGCGTCTTGCGCCTGGAGCACGGTGAAGCCGAGCTCGCGCAGACTATCAGTCGTGAACAGACGCACGTCGTCGTCGTCCTCGACCACCAGCACGACTTCGTGCTTGCCGCCAGTCGGCGCAAGTGGGAACGGCTCGTCCTCTTCTTCCGCCACCTGCGCGCTCATGCGCGGCAGGTAGATCTTCGCGGTCGTGCCCTGGCCCACTTCGCTGTACAGCTTGACGTGCCCGCCGCTCTGCTTGACGAAGCCGTAGACCTGGCTCAGGCCGAGGCCCGTGCCCTGGCCGATCGGTTTGGTCGTGTAGAACGGCTCGAATGCGTGCGCGATGACGTCGGCGCTCATGCCTGAGCCGGTGTCCGTCACGCAGACGACGACGTATTGGCCCGCCGCCAGCTCCGGATAGCGATCGGCATAACCGTCGTCGAGATGCGCGTTCGCAGTCTCGATCGTGAGCTTGCCGCCCTCGGGCATCGCATCGCGGGCGTTGACGGCGAGATTGAGCAGCGCGCTTTCCAGTTGATGCGCATCGATCTCGACGCGCCACAGGCCGCCCGCCAGCACCGTCTCGACTGCGATGTTCTCGCCGATTGTGCGGCGGATCAGATCGGACATGCCGGCCACCAGCCGGTTGAGGTCGGTCGGCTTCGGATTGAGCGGCTGGCGTCGCGAGAACGCCAGTAGTTGCTGAGTGAGCGTGACCGCGCGCTGCGCCCCGCGTGTCACCTGGTCGATCGCACGGCGCAGCTTGGCGTCGTCGGGCGGAGCGTGGCGCCAGATCGTCTCCAGGTTGCCGACGATGACGGTGAGCAGGTTGTTGAAGTCGTGCGCGACGCCGCCGGTGAGCTGGCCGATCGCCTCCATCTTCTGCGATTGCCGCAGCTGCTCCTCGATCGCGCGGCGCTCGGTGAGGTCGCGCGTGACCTTGGCGAAACCCACGACTGCGCCGGTCTCGTCGTAGATCGCGTCGATCACGACGCTGGCCCAGAAGCGTCGGCCGTCCTTGCGCACGCGCCATGCCTCGGCCTCGTACTTGCCCATCGTCGCTGCGACCGTCAGCACGTGGTGCGGCAGGCGCTTCTCGAGATCCTCCGGCGTGTAGAACATCGAGAAGTGCTTGCCGATCGCCTCGCTCTTGCTGTAGCCCTTGATGCGCTCGGCGCCAGCGTTCCAGCTGACGATGTGGCCATCGATGTCGAGCATGTAGATCGCGTAGTCGACGACGCCGCTGACCAGTTCCCTGAACTGCAGTTCCGAGCGGTGCAGATCCGTGGTGCGCTCGGCGACGCGCTGTTCCAGCTCGTCGTTGAGCTTCTGCAGTTGTTGCTGCGCCTGCTGGCTCTCGCGGAACAGGTGCGCGCTCCCCATTGCGATGGCGGCCTGCGCTGCGATGCCGCCGATGATCGACTCTTCGCGATGGGTGAACACCCCGGGCGTGGAATGTCCGAAGAACAGCCCGCCGTAGACTTTGCCGCCGCGCGCGACGACCGGCACAGCGAGATAACTGCGCACCGGCAGATGGCCCTTGGGCATGCCGTGGTACGGCGCGGACTTGCCGTAGTCCTGATGGGTCAGCACGTCGTCGATCCGGATGATACCTTCGCCGCGGAACGTCGGGCCGAACAGCGCGGTCGCACGCGGCATCGGGAATTTCGCGAACGCTTCGCGCGGCGCGCCCGCCAGCGTGTACAGCGTGTACGAGCCGCCGTCGGGCTGCTCGACGTTGTAGAAGAAGGCGCCGAACTCTGCGTTCGTAAGCTGCACGGCCGCGTCGGTGACCGTCTGCACGATGCGCTCCAGATCGAGGTCGCCCGCCAGCGTGACCCCGGTCCGGTGCAGAATCTCCCACTTCTCCGCGTCGCCGCGCAGTTGATCTTCGATGGCCCGCTGCGCGGTCACGTCGCGCATCGACGAGCGCGTGCAGATGAACTTGCCGTCGAGCAGCAGCGGGTTCGAATTGATCACGACATCCTTGGTCGAGCCGTCCCCGCAACGCACCTGCACGTGCTCGTCGCGGAATGCCTCGCCGGCTTTGGCGCGCCGGAGCATGTCCGCCGCCTGGCCCGGCTGCACGACGAAGTCGGCGACCGGCCGGCCGATGTACTCGTCGGCGTCATAGCCGAGCAGGTCGAGCTCGGCACGATTCGCCCAGATGACGATGCCGTTGGCGTCGATCTTGTGCAGACCGACGACCGCGTTCTCGAGGAAATCCGCGAGCTCCATCTCGCGCTCGGCGACCCGCGATTCGAGCACCTTGCGCCGCTGCAGCTCCGCCTCGAGGCGCTGCACGCGCCGTTCCATCTGCGCGGTCGAGCCGTCATCGAGCGCGCCGTGTCCATGCGCAGCGCAGATCCGGCCGACGAGCTTCTGGTCGCCGTTGCGCAGCTGTCCGGCGTCATAGCCGCACAACAGAGCGAATGGTTGGGTGAGGGCGAGCTCGTTCCATAGGCTTTCCAGCCGCAGCGCTGCGCCCGGTGCTCCGCCTTCCCACAGCAAGCCGACCATTTCGCCGAAAGCGCGCACGGCGCCCCAGCGCGAATGAGCCTTCTCGATCAGGGCGCCGACCTTGATCCGGAACAGGTCGGGCTGCGGCCAGCCGTTCGCGAGGATCTGCTGCAGCAGTCCGTCGGCCTCGATCGTGACGTATTGGCCGCTTTGCTTGACTGCCGCTAGATCAATGCCGCCAGCAGCGAGCTGGCGATCCAGCGCCTCGATGTGCTCACGGGTGGCGATGACGATGCCGGCGCTGTTGGCGCGCAGGCTGCCGCCGATGAAGCCATCGAGCGTCTCGATCAGGTTGTGGGAGTCCTCGTAAAACTCGACGAGGTGCTCGCGGTCGCCGAGCTCCGCCCAGGGATCGACGGATGGCGGATTTGTTCGCATTGATTGGCCGAACGCCGCGGTTGCGGCCAAAGTTCCGCTGATCGCCCTAGGCGAACCGCTGGTCGAGCGTGCCGAGCACCGACCAGAGCAGAGGCGCGTCGAACGGCTTGCCGATCACGCGGACCCGCGCGTCGTCCTGGAAGCGCCGGCCGAATTCAGTCTCCGAAAAGCCGGTGGCGATCACGATTGGCAGCTCCGGCAGCACCGCGCGGATCGGGGCCACGAGCTGGTCGCCGGACGTGTCCGGCAGGCCGACATCGATGATCGCCGCGCCGAGCTTCGGTCCCAGGGTTTGGATGAGCGCCAGCGCCTCGGCGGCAGTGGTGGCTGCGGCGACCGGCAGGCCACGCTCTTCGAACAGGGTGCGAATGAAGAAGCTGACGACGATCTCGTCTTCGACGATCAGCACCGGCCGGCCGGCGGCATTCCCTTCGTGAGTTGACTGCGTCATGTGATTGTTCTGCAGCTTGCACATATGACACGCACTCATCGCACACCTGTCAAGTGACGACAGTGTTTACAATGGCGCCCCCGTCGGACAGGTTGCGACACCGTGTCGGGGGAACAGCGGCGCAGGTGGGCGCGTATAGCGGGCGAAGCCACTCCAGAGGTGACTCCATGATGGGTCTTTTGCGGACATTACTGGTGCAGATTCTCGCGGTCGCGCTCTTGAGCGTCGGCTCGCCGATCGTCGTGCAGGCCGAAGTCATCGGCACCCTGGCCGGGATCGAATCGGCCCAGCGCGATGCCGATCTGGCACGCGTCAACCGCGCGTTGGCCTCGGAGCAGGCTCGCGAACAGCTGCAGGCGCTAGGCGTCGACCAGGCGCAGATGGAGGTACGGCTCGCCGGCTTGACGGACTCCGAGCTCAGCACTCTTGCCGACAAACTCGAGCAGGCGCCCGCCGGCGGCGACGTGCTCGCAGTGATTGGCGTCGTGTTCGTGGTGCTGCTGATTCTCGAAGCAGTCGGTGTCATCGACATCTTCAAGAAGTTTCCATAAGGCCTTGCGTCGGCTCGCGCTCGCCGGCGCGGTCTGGTTCCTGCTGATCGCGCAGAGCGGGTGCACCCTCAATCCGCCGCACTTCGCGCCCGAGGAGACGGCCGGTCTTCCGGCGCAGGCCGAGCTGACGCAAGTCCCGTTCTTCCCGCAGAAGGAGCACCAGTGCGGGCCGGCTGCGCTGGCGACAGTCCTGCGCAGCTCCGGCGCCGCCGGCTTACCCAATGAGCTCGCCAACGAGGTGTATCTGCCGGGCCGGAAGGGCAGCCTGCAGGTGGAGCTGATCGCGGCAGCTCGTCTGCGTGACCGCCTGACCTATGAAGTCTCGAAGGATCTGCCCTCGGTCATGCACCAGGTCGCCGCCGGTTCACCGGTCCTGGTGATGCAGAACCTGGGGATAACGCCCATCCCCATCTGGCATTACGCGGTCGTCGTCGGCTACGACCTCGATGCCGGCACGCTCGTGCTGAGATCGGGAACGACCGAGCGGCGAGTGATGGGCATGCGGCGGTTCATGAGCACGTGGAATCGCGCGCAGCGCTGGGGCTTCGTCGTGCTGGAGCCGGGGCAGTTGCCGGCGGACGCGCAGCTCGATCGATATGTCGCGGCGGCCGCGGCTCTGGAAGCAGTAGGAAAGTTGGATGCCGCCGGCCGAGCGTACGCTCGAGCCCACGAGCAATGGCCCCAGTCGGCCTGGCCGCAACTCGGGCTCGCCAATGTCAGTTACCGGCGCGGCGATCGGCAGGCAGCGGAGGGCGGCTATCTCACGACGCTCGAGCTCGATCCGCGTAACGTCGTCGCGCACAACAATCTCGCGGAGATTCTCAGCGATCGCGGCTGTGTCTCGCAGGCGCGTGCTCATGCAGATCGGGCTGCGGCGCTGGCAAAGGGAACGACGCTCGAAGCAGCGGTCGCGACGACGGCCCAGCATGTTGCCGGCGCCACGACGGCGGGTAGTGGAGTATCTTGTCCGCCATGACGATCAAGGTCGGCATTCTGCAAACCGGCAGTCCACCGAAGCCGCTCGATGAGCAGTTCGGCTCCTATAGCGCGATGGTGCAGGAGCTGCTGGGCCCGGAGCACGAGTTCGCAACGTTCGACGTGCGCAACGGCGAGCTGCCTGCGCGGCCCGAGAGCTGTGCCGCGTATGTGATCACCGGCTCGGCATCCGGCGTGTACGACGGCGACAGCTGGATCGAGCCGCTGAAAAACTTCGCGCGCGATGCGAGCGGACGCAGCCCGATGGTCGGCATCTGCTTCGGCCATCAGCTCATGGCGGAGGCGTTCGGCGGCCGAGTGATCAAGTCGCCGAAGGGTTGGGGCATCGGCTTGCATCGCTACGATGTGCAGGAGCGCGCCGCCTGGATGGATGACGCTCACTCGATCGCGGTGCCCGCTTCGCATCAGGACCAGATCGTGAAACTGCCGGACGACGCGCGCGTGCTCGGCGGCAGCGAGTTCACGCAGTACGGCATCCTCGACTATCCGCAGCGCCGGGCGATGTCACTGCAATCGCATCCGGAATTCTCCCCTGAATACGCGGCTGCCTTGATCGAGCTGCGGCGCAGCTCGAAGTACACCGACGAGCAGGCGGATCGGGCTCTACAGACGCTGCGCCAACCGAACGATCGGGCGCGCGTCGGCACGTGGCTCGCGCGCTTCCTGCGTTCCAACATTCGCGGGTGATGTCGAACGCGTTGCTCAGCGAGCTCTTCGACGCTGCAGTTCGTGCCGCGCGCGGCGAGGATTTGCTGATTGCCAACTCGGAAGCGGCGCAGGGCGTCTGGCGCTATTTCGGCCCGGGCGGAGCGGTCGAGGTGCCGTTGCCCGAGCCTGGCCGAGGCAAGGTGCTCGTGAGCGGTGCGGGCAAGGCGGCCGCATCGCTCGCGCGCGGTCTCGAAGCAGTGCTCGGCGATCGTATCGATTCGGGCGTCGTGCTCGTCAAACACGGTCACGGTCTGGCGCTGCAGAGGATCGTTGTGCTGGAAGGCGGTCATCCCGTGCCCGATGCCGGGAGTCTCGCCGGCACGCAGCACATCATGCAGACGGTCGAAGCAGCGTCGCAGAACGATACGATGTTTTTCGTGCTGACTGGCGGCGCATCGGCACTGCTGGTCGAACCTGCGTCGGGACTGTCATTCGAGGATCTGCAGGCCGCCAACCGGCTGCTCGTGAACGGCGGTGCGCAGATCGACGAGATCAACGCCGTGCGCAAGCATCTCTCGGCGGTCACGGGTGGACGTCTGCGTCAGCGTGCGCGGTGCGCTACGTTCTGTACGCTCGCGATCTCCGACGTGATCGGCGATGCGCCCACGGCGATCGGTTCCGGGCCGACGGTTGCCGATCCATCGACGTTTCAGCAATGCGTTGCGATCGTCGACCGCTACCGGTTGCGCGACGCTTTGCCTCGCGCGGTGGTCGAGCATCTCGAGCGCGGAGTCGCGGGCCTCATCCCGGAGACGCCGAAAGAGACGTCGGCACTCTTTCGCGACTCGCAGTATCGGATCGTCGCAAGCAATCGCATCTCGATCGATGCAGCAGCGCGCGCCGCGCGCGAACGCGGATGCAAGGTCGAGATTCTCACCAGCGAAATGCAAGGACACACGCACGACGCTGCGCATCGCTTCGCCGCAGCGCTTCGACAAGCCGCGAATGCTCGCAGCGACAACGCGCCTGTCGTGGTTCTTGCGGGGGGCGAGACGACACTGCCCGTTCACGGCGGCGGCCGTGGCGGGCGCAATCAGGAGTTCGCGTTGGTCGCAGCGCTCGATTTGCACGGAGTCGACGGTGTCAGCGTCTTGAGTGCGGGGACGGACGGGACCGACGGCCCCACCGATGCGGCTGGAGCATTCGTCGACGGTTCCACCGTTGCTCGCGCTCGCGCACGCGGTCTCGACGCCGACGATTTTCTGCAACGTCAAGACAGCTTCACATTCCTCGACGCGCTCGGCGCTCTGCACCGGACCGGCCCGACCGGGACGAACGTGATGGACCTCGCGATTGGCGTGTGCTATCAATGCCGCCCATGACGGTGCGTCGCTATTGGTTCTGGTACTACTACGACCCAGCCTCTCTGCTGGCGGAACCGTTGCGCTCGAACTGAATGTAAGCCCCATCCGAGACACGAAAACCGCCAGAATCACCTGGCGGTTTTTTTTTAACTTATGAACATTCGTACCGACGACCTGCGCATCCGCGACATTCGCGAGCTGAGCACGCCCGAAGAGCTCATGCGCGAATATCCGTGCGGCGAGCCGGCGTCCGCAACGGTCAGCGCCGCGCGCCGCGGGCTGCAGCGCATTCTGCACGGGAGCGACGATCGTCTCGCGGTGGTCATCGGTCCTTGCTCGATTCACGACACCGCTGCAGCGCTGGAGTACGCGCGCCGCTTGCGCGAACAGCGCGAGCGCTTCAAGGGCACGCTCGAAGTCGTCATGCGGGTGTACTTCGAGAAGCCGCGCACCACGGTCGGCTGGAAGGGGCTGATCAACGATCCGGATCTGGACGGCAGCTTCCACATCAACAAAGGCCTGCGGCTCGCACGCGGCCTGCTGCGCGATATCAACCAGCTCGGTCTGCCGGCCGGCTGCGAGTTCCTCGACATGATCACGCCGCAGTTCATCGGCGACCTCGTGGCCTGGGGCGCGATCGGCGCTCGCACGACGGAGAGCCAGGTGCATCGGGAGCTGGTGTCGGGCCTGTCGTGTCCGGTGGGCTTCAAGAATGGCACGGACGGCAATGTGAAGATCGCGATCGACGCGGTGCAGGCGGCCGCGCATCCGCACCACTTTCTGGCGGTGACCAAGCAGGGCCGCAGCGCAATCGCGACCACGGCGGGCAACGACGACTGCCACATCATTCTGCGCGGCGGGAAGGCGCCGAATTACGATGCGGCGAGCATCGAGAGCGTCTGCGCCACGATCAAGGGCGCGGGGCTGCGGCCGCAGGTGATGATCGACGTCAGTCACGGCAACAGCAGCAAGCGGCCGGAAAATCAGCCCGGCGTGGTGGATGACATCGCACGGCAGATCGAAGGCGGGGAGCGCCGCATCGTGGGGATCATGGTGGAAAGTCACCTGGTCGGCGGCCGCCAGGACCTGACGCCCGGGCAGCGGCTGGTGTACGGGCAGAGCATCACGGACGGCTGCATCGATTGGCCGACGTCCGTGCAAGTGTTGGAGCGCTTGGCGGCAGCCGTTGAGAAGAGGCGAATGTCTGCGCTGTAGGTCGGGCTTCAGCCCGACTCTCTGCTAGAGTTGGCCCGACCAACTCCGGGTGCTCGCGATGCTGACCCAGGCCATCGACTATCGCGACGAGTGCGACGCTCTCTACGCGTTGCTCGCCGACGTCGACGCCTCACAGTGGTCCCGGCCGACGCAATTCAAGCGTTGGACGCTCGACGACGTGCTCGGCCACCTGCACATGTTCGACTACGCGGCGCGCCTGACGCTCGAAGCGCCGAATGCCTTCGTTGCCTTCTGGGACAGCGTTTCCGGCTCACTTGCATCGGGACACTCAATGGTCGCGTACGCGCGTGTGTGGCTGCGCGGCTGTGCGGGTCGCGAGCTGCTGCAGCGCTGGCATGAGTTCTCGCACGAGGTTGCGGACCAATACCAGGCTGTCGATCCGGCGCGACGCGTGAAGTGGGCCGGCCCGGACATGAGCGTGCGCTCCTGCATCAGCGCGCGACAGATGGAAACCTGGGCACACGGTCAGGCCGCGTTCGACCTGCTCGGACGCGTGCGCGTCGAGCACGACCGGATCCGTAACATCGCGATCATGGGCGTCAACACCTTCGGCTGGACGTTCGTAAATCGCGGCCGCGTCGTGCCGGCGACCAAGCCGCACGTTCGCCTGCAAAGCCCCTCCGGCGAATGGTGGACGTGGCACGAGCCGGACTCGCGCAACTTCGTCGAAGGCTCGGCAGTCGACTTCTGCCAGGTCGTCGCGCAGACGCGCAACATCGCGGACACATCGCTGCGCGTCGGCGGCGAAGTCGCGCACGAGTGGATGTCGATGGCGCAGTGTTTCGCCGGTCCGCCTGAAACGCCACCCGCACCCGGTAGCAGATTCGTGCAGCCCGGGTCGCACCGGTCATGACGCGCGCGCAGACACCGGTCATCATCGGCGTCGGCCAGTACACGGATCGCCTGGACTCACCGCAGTATCGCGGCTTGTCGAGCGTCGAGCTCGCCGTCGAGGCCGCCAGCCGCGCCTGTCACGATGCGCTGGACGATTCGCGCCTGGTCGCGCAGATCGACGGCATCGGCGCGCTGCGCACGTTCGAAGACTCGATCCCTCGTTACTCGACGCCGTTCGGCAAATCGGACAACTTTCCGCATTCGATCGCGCGCCGACTGGGCGTGACCCCGCGCATCGCGGTCTGGGCGAAGGTCGGCGGGGATACGCCGCAAACGCTCGTCAGCGAATTCTGCGAGCGCATTGCTGCAGGCGAGATGCGTGTCGCGCTCGTCGTCGGCTCCGAGGCGATCTCCACCTCGAAACATCTGATGGCGAACGGCCTGGCCGCGGACTGGGCGGAATCGATCGACGCGCCGGTCGACGATCGCGGCTTCGGTCTCGAAGAGCTGAGCAGTCCGTACACGCGGCAGCACGGCCTGGTGCAGGCTGCGATTTCCTACGCAGTCTTCGAGCACGCGCGCCGCGGCCGGCTGGGAATGTCGCGCGAGGACTATGCGCGCGAGATGGCTCGATTGTTCGCGCCGTTCAGTGCGGTGGCCGCGAACAATCCCTATTCGACGGCCCCGAACGCGTACACGCCCGAGGCACTCATCACTGTGAGCGAGCGCAATCGCATGATCGCGGATCCGTACACGCGCTTGCTGGTCGCGCGGGATCAGGTGAATCAAGCTGCAGCAGTGTTGATTGCTTCGACCGAGGCTGCGACAGAGCTCGACATCGAGCGCAGCAAGTGGGTCTATCTGCACGGTTACTCGTGCGTGAAGGAGCGCGACATCATGAGTCGCGAGGATCTCGGCTCATCGCCGGCGGCGCGGCTCGCCTGTCGCGAGGCGCTCAGCGCTGCGCGTGTCAGGCTCGACGACATTGCGTTGTTCGATCTGTACAGCTGTTTTCCGATCGCAGTTTTCAACATCTGCGATGGGCTGGGGCTGTCGCCGCAAGATCCACGGGGCCTGACGGTGACGGGCGGGCTGCCGTACTTCGGCGGGCCCGGCAACAGCTACTCGACGCATGCGATCGCATCGATGGTCGAGAAGCTGCGCGAGCGCGGCGACGCGTTCGGGTTCGTCGGCGCGAACGGCGGGCACATGTCGAAGTACGCAGTCGGCATCTACTCGACCCGGCCGGCGGAATTCGTCCGCTGCGACAGTACCGCCTTGCAGTCGCAAGTGGACTCGTGGGCCGCACCGAGCGTCGCGGGCGAAGCCGACGGCCCGGCGACGATCGAGAGCTATACGGTCGCGCACGGCAAGAGCGGACCCTCGCAGGCAGTCGTCGTCGGCCGGCTCGACGGTACGGGCGAGCGGTTCCTCGCGAACACGCACGACGAGGACGATCGCACGCTGCATGCATTGATCGAAGAGGATCCGCTCGGCGCGGCGATCCACGTGCGGTCGTTCGAGTACGGAAACCGGTTCGTGTTTGCGAAGCCGGGACGCTAGGCGCGACGACTACTGGGTCAGCTCGCCCATTTCCGCGGCCGCTTCCGCAAACTCTTCCATGAACTCGCGCACGACCGTGCGCGAGGTCTTGACCTGGTCGAGCATGCCGATGCCCTGCCCGACGTAGTAGGTCACGAGGTCCTCTGCCTTGCGATTGCCGCGGCTGGCCTCGTGTTCGGCGCGTCGCAGTGCCGGCTCGCTGAGAAAAAGCTGCAACGGCATCGGCAGCGGGCCTGGGCTGTCGGGCGCGCTCCACGCATCGGTCCACGCGGAACGTAGCTGACGCGTGTATTTGCCGGTGCGACTCTTCGAGCGCACGGTGTCGCGCGAGGTCGCAGCAGCGAATTTCTGCTGGATGAGCGGTGAGGCCTCCGATTCACTCGTCATCAGCCACACCGTACCGGTCCAGGCGCCGGCGGCGCCCAGTGCCATCATCGCGGCCATCTGGCGGCCGGTGACTATGCCGCCCGCGGCGAGCACTGGCACGGGGCGGATCGGCTGAATGGCGCGAATGACTTCGGGGACCAGCACCAGCGTCGAGACCTCGCCGGTGTGGCCGCCGGCTTCCGCGCCTTCGGCAACGATGATGTCGACGCCTGCCTGGACTTGCCGGATCGCGTGCTCTTTCGCGCCGACCAGTGCCGCGACCGGGACACCTTGGGCGCGTGCGCGATCGATCATCGATTGCGGCGGCACGCCGAGCGCGTTGGCGATGAGCTTGATCGGATGCGAGAACGCCACGTCCATCAAGCGGGCCGACACGGCGGGCAGCAACGGCATCTCGCGCTTGGCAACAGCCGGATCGTCGAGATCGAGCGTCACCCCGTAGCGGGCGAGCAGCGCCTGCACGAATTCCTTATGTCGCGCCGGCACGCGGGCGCGCAATGTCTCGATGTCGGCGCTGCCGTCGCGGCCGACCATGTTTTCCGGGATCAGGATGTCGACGCCGTACGGCCGGCCGTGCACGTGCTCGTCGATCCACTTCAGCTCCAGCTCCAGCTCTTCGGGCGTGTGCCGGCTGGCGCCGAGCACGCCGAAGCCGCCGGCGTTGGACACGGCCGCGACCACATCGCGGCAGTGACTGAACGCGAAGAGGGGAAACTCGATACCTAGCAGTTCGCACAGTGGCGTTTTCATAACAGCAAGTACAATACACTCCCATGGGACCGCTTGCCGGAATCAAAATCGTCGAGATCGCTGCGATCGGACCGGCGCCGTTCTGCTCCATGATGCTCGCCGATCTCGGCGCGCAGATCGTGCGCATCGAGCGCGCCTCGGCGCGGCCGAACGAGCCGGCGCCGCCGGACCCGTTGCTGCGCAACCGCCGCTCGATCGCGCTGGATCTGAAGAACGCGGCGGCCGTCGAGGTCGTGCTCAAGCTCATCGAGCGCTCCGACGTGCTGATCGAAGGCTTCCGGCCCGGCGTGCTCGAACGCCTCGGCCTCGGGCCCGAGCCCTGTCTCGCGCGTAATCCCCGCTTGGTATACGGCCGCATGACGGGCTGGGGCCAGGAAGGTCCGCTCGCGCCGGCGGCCGGCCACGACATCAACTACATCGCTCTGGCCGGCGTGCTGCATCTCATCGGCACCCCCGGCGGCAAGCCGGTGCCGCCGCTCAACTTGATCGGCGACTTCGGCGGCGGCGGCATGCTGCTCGCGTTCGGCGTGCTCGCGGCGCTGCTCGAGTCCCGCCAGTCGGGACACGGCCAGGTTGTGGATGCCGCAATGGTCGACGGTTCGACGGCGCTGCTCGCGATGTTCTACGGCATGCGTGCTCGCGGCATGTTCCAGGATGCGACCGGCATGAATTTCCTCGCCGGCGCCGCGCCGTATTACGACACGTACAAGACCAAGGATCACAAGTACGTGGCCATTGGCGCGCTCGAGCCGCAGTTCTTCGCGCAGCTCCTCGACAAGCTCGGCTTGGATTGGCAGCGGTATGCGCGCGTCGGGTTTCCGGTGGTCGATCCGGCAACGCGCGAGTGGGCGGAGCTGCGCTCGGCGATCGCCGCCGCAGTGGCCTCGCGAACGCGGGACGAATGGTGCCGGATCATGGAAGGCACGGATGCGTGTTTCGCGCCAGTCCTGACGGTGGAGGAGGCTGCGCGCCATCCGCACAACGTCGCGCGCGGCTCGGTCGTGAACATCAACGGCGTCGAGCAGAACTCACCCGCACCGCGCTTCAGCCGCACCCCCTCGCATACCCCCGAGGCACCCCGTCGCGCCGGTGAAGACACCGACGCCGTCCTCGCCGAAGCCGGCTTCTCCCGGCAGCAGATCGACGACCTCCGCTCCACCGGCGCCCTGACCTGAGGGTTGGCACGTCCCATCTGGCGGGTTTCGCCTCCGGATAACGATATCGGAGGTAATCACGGCAGATGACGATAGGCCCGCATGCCGGCGCACGAAGATGCTCAGCTGATGCTTCGCTTTCAGCGCGATGGCGATCGCACGGCGCTCGAACACCTGTTCGAGCGCAATCGTGGCGCGCTGCTGCGTTTCCTGACGCGATTGAGCCGCAACCGCGCGGTTGCGGAGGACGTCGCGCAGCAGACGTGGCTCAAGGTGATGGACGTCGCCAACCAGGGCGCATTCGCCGCCGCTTCCGGCGTCGCTTTCCGGACCTGGCTGTGCACGCTCGCCCGCAATCACTTCATCGACGAGTACCGGCGCAAGTTCGCTGCCGCGCGCAGCGTGCCGTTGCCGGCCGACCTGGGGGCGACGTTGGCGGAGACGCATCGAGTCGCGCCGGATCCTGCCGACCCGCTCGACGAGCATCAACGCAACGCACGCCTGTACCGGGCGATGCGCCGGTTGCCGGCAGAGCAACGTCAGGTGGTTGCGCTATGGGCCGACGGGATGCGCATCGGCGCGATCGCGACGCTGACGGCAGCGCCGCGCGACACCGTCCTCAGCCGCAAGAAATACGCGCTCGCGAAGCTGCGCGTGATGCTGCACGAACGGGCGGCTCAGGAGACTCCGCTTACGGCGAGCTCGGCGCTGCGATGACGCCGCAGGCGACGCGCTTACCGGAATTGCCGGACGGCTGAGTGGTGTAGTCGTCGGGGCTTTCGTGCACGACGATCGCCTTGCCCAGGATGTCGGTCGTGGCCTCGCCGTGCAGGCTGGTGCCGGCGGCAGTCGTATCCACTTGCGCCACGCCCTCGGCGTTCGACTTGATGTTCGGCATGTCGCCGGCGTGGTGCGCGGCGCCGGTCGGATTGCCGTGCTGGGCCTGCGTGGGATTGAAGTGACCGCCTGCACTGCTGCCGTCCGGCGCGCTGCAATCGCCCTTCTCATGAACGTGGAAGCCGAACTCGGCATCCGGTTTCAAACCCTGGATGGCGCCGGTGATGCGCACACCCTGCGGCGACGAATCCAACGCGAGCGCTCCCGTGACGGTATTGCCCTGGGTCGGCCCGACCTGGGCCACGGCCTCGTGCGCCGGTTCGGTCGCAGTCGTTTTCTCGGCCGGGGCGGCGGTGCTCGGTTCGGGCTCGCGCTTTGCGCCTTCCGGTTGCTCACGAGAGCAGGCAGCCAGCAACAGCGCTCCAGCAATTGCCAGGCCCAGAGTCGTCGCCTTCATGGGGGTCTCTCCGTTTTTCCGCAACCGAGGGAGCGCGGAGTCTAGCACCGTGGGAACGCAAGCCGAATCCCACACGTTGGGCGTCAACGATGACGTTGCAGCAGATTCTGGCCTTCGCGGTGATTGGCGGCACGATGGCTCTCTTCGTGTGGGGCCGGCTGCGCTATGACCTGGTCGCGGGCATCGCACTGCTGGTTGCCGTATTGATCGGTGTCGTGCCGGCGGACAAGGCATTCACCGGCTTCAGCGACGAGATCGTGGTCATCGTCGCGGGCGCGTTGATCGTCAGCGCGGCTGTCGCACGCTCGGGCATCATCGAGCTCGCGTTGCAGCCGATTGCACCGCACGTCACTTCGCTGCGCACGCAGATCCTCATCCTGGTCGGCGCGGTGACGTTGCTGTCGGCCTTCGTGAAGAACATCGGCGCGCTGGCGATGATGATCCCGATAGCGCTGCAGATGTCCAAGCGCTCCAATCGCTCGCCCTCGCTGCTGCTGATGCCGATGGCGTTCGGCTCGTTGCTCGGCGGCACGATGACGCTAATCGGCACGTCCCCGAACATCATCGTGTCGCGCGTGCGCGGCGAGATCCTCGGCGGGCCGTTCTCCATGTTCGATTTCATGCCGGTCGGCCTGGGCTTGTCGGCAGCCGGCGTGCTGTTCCTCGTGCTGTTCGGCTACCGCCTCTTGCCGAAAGACCGGCAGGCCGCGCCCGGGCTCGGCGAAGCGATCGACATTCGCGACTACGTCACCGAGGCGCGCGTCAAGGAAGATTCGGGCATCGCCGGCCAGACCGTCAGCGAGCTGCGCAACCAAGGCGGCCAGGAAGTCATGGTCACCGCCGTCGTTCGCGACCAGAAACCCGCGGCGCCGTTGCCCGACATGAAGCTGCAGCCGAACGACATCGTGCTGCTGCAAGGCGAGCCGGCGGCGCTGGAGCGCGTCGTCGCGCGCTCCGACCTGGAGCTGGAAGGCGAGAACCGCACCAGCCGCACGGAAGCGAACAGCGACAAGAAGGACGAGATCGGCGTCATCGAGGCGGTGATCGGGCCGAACTCGCTGCTCATCGGCCAGGCCGCGGGACGCATCGCCTTGCACGATCGCTTCGGCGTAAATCTCCTCGCCGTCAGCCGCAGCGGTCAGCGCTTCACCGAGCGATTGCGCGACATCGAGCTGCGCAGCGGCGATGTGATCGTATTGCAGGGAGTCCTGGTGCACATGCCGGCGCAACTCCGTGCGCTCGGTTGCCTGCCGCTCGCCGCGCGGCAGATTCGTCTCGGCAGCGTACGCCGCGGGCTGATTCCCATCGCTGTGCTGGTCGCCGCGATGATCCTCGCGGGCACTGGCACGCTGTCGGTCGGCATCGCCTTCTTCGGCGCGGCCGTGCTCACGATCCTGCTCGGATCGCTGACGCTGCGTGAAGCATACGAGACGGTCGAGTGGCCGATCCTGGTGATGCTCGGCGCGCTGATCCCCGTGAGCGATGCCATCCGGACGACCGGCGGCACCGATGTAATCGCCACGTTCCTTTCAGGCGCCGCGCACGCGCTGCCGGGCTACGGTGCCGTCGCGTTGATGATGCTCGCGGCGATGATGATCACACCGTTCCTCAACAATGCCGCGACGGTGCTGGTGATGGCGCCGATCGCCGCGAGCTTCGCGCAGAAGCTCGGGCTGCGGCCGGATGCATTCCTGATGGCGGTGGCGCTCGGTGCGGCGTGCGATTTCCTGACGCCGATCGGGCATCAGTGCAACACGCTGGTAATGGGGCCAGGCGGCTATCGGTTCGGCGATTATTCGCGGCTGGGCGCGCCGCTTTCGCTGCTGATCCTGCTGCTCGGCGTGCCGCTGATCATGATCGTGTGGCCGTTGTCCTGACCTTCGGGCGCTTGGCGCGCGGCGCCGGGTGTGCGGGCTTCGCAGCTTCGGTGTCGTCGACCGTGACGGCAACCGGCTCGTCCGCATGCAGGCTCATCAGCGACTGCATCAAGCCATCGTCGGCGCTCGAGCAGATGCCGATCACCGTCGCCTCGGTGCAGCCTTCGGCCGCGACGTAGGCGTGACCCATGTTCGAGTCGATGTAGATCGACTCGCCGGCTTCGAGCGTGATCGGATCGTAGAACTCCGTGTGGATCTCCACGCGACCCTCGATGACGTAGATGTACTCCTCGCCTGAGTGATGCACGAGCTCGCCAAACTCCGCGACGCTGCGCGCGCGGATGCGCGTGAGCACCGGGATCATGCGCTTGCGGCGCAGCTCCGGGCACAGGTAGTAGTAGTCGTAGTTCTTGGTGTTGACGCGGATCGCGCGGTCGATGCGCCCGACACTGCGCCGCGCAGTCACCGGCGCGTCCGGCACTGCATCGCCTTCCGCGAACAGCTCCGACATGCGGATGTTGAGCCGATGGCTGAGCTGCTGCAGCTTGTCGTAGGTCAAGGTGAGGCGGTCGTGCTCGACCTTGGAGAGCGTCGAGACCGGAATGCCGGTGCGCTCGCTCATCTCCTTGAGCGTCCAGTCGTTGCGGGCGCGGAGTTTACGGAGCAGCGTGCCAAGGGTCGGCTGTTTGGATTTCATACTCCATAGGATAGCTAGTACTGCAACCGGATGGCCAGGAAATGGAAGGCCACGGCCACGTACGCCCACACCAGACACGCCGCCGCCAGCACCGTCCTGCCGATCGACGACGACAGTTTCCGGCTCGGTGCGCGCCAAGTATCGACAGCGGCGATAACTGCTATCACCGCGCCAATGACGGCGGCCAGCGCCGACAGCTGCAGCAACCTCACGAACCAGCGGCCGTCGGACGAGATCACCCAGAACGACTCGCTGGAGAACATCAGGAGCACGGCGACCGCGAGCCCGATGAACGCGGAGCACGCCAGGATCGCCACGAGGGAACGCCGCCGGTTAGGGTCGGCGACCGGTGCCGGAGCAACGGCGGCCGAACGGCTGAAGCGGCGGCGTATCGGTCCGATCACGCGGATCAGCAGGGCGAGCACCACCACAGCGCCCGCGACCACGATTGCCGGCTGCAGCCAGCGCTTGTCGCGCCACAACGGCGGGCGCTGGAACACGATGATCGGCCCATAGCCATCCGGCACGAGGCTGATGACCTTGCCTTGCTCATCGTGCGTGGCGGCGAGCCGCATCTCGCTGCCGACCTCGCGCCACAACCACGGCGCGACTTCCTGGAATTTCTTCTCCTGGTCGTCGAGCCCGGTCAGGCCGCCGACCTGGATCGTGCCGTCGTCGTTGGCCGTCGCGGCCGACTGGCCGAACATATAGAAGAAACTGAAGAGGCTTTTCTCGGCGCGGCGGCTGCCCTCGTAAGGGCCGGCGACGGCAGCGGCGTGCACCTTCGGATCTGACGGCGGAGCGTCCTGCGGCGGCGCCTGGCGCGGGAAATAGCGGTCCATGAAAGCTTCGTACAGCGCGGTGCGCAGTTTGTAGACCGAGTTGGCTTTGCCGCTGCTGTTGAACGAAACGAAGATGCCGACCTTCGCCGACGGGATCAGCACCAGCTCGCTGTGAAACGCAGTCAGATCGCCGCCGTGCGCGATCGCGTGCACGCCGTTGCGCGACTGCTCGTAGAAGCCGTGGGCCATCGCATCGACGCCTTCGGCAGGGCGGTTCGCCACGCTGTGCATCAGCTCGGTGGTCTCGGCTTTCAGGATGCGATTCGACTCATCGCCGCCCGGCAGCAGGCCGCCGTTCAAGTGCGCCATCATGAACTGCGCCATGTCCGGTGCCGTCGACGACAGTGCGCCGGCCGGTGCATCCGAGCCGAGCTCGAACGGCACGGGCTTTTTCGAAGACGCAGTGCCGTAGCTGTTCGACAGATGCTCGCGCAGCACTTCCGGCGCCGGCTGCCGGAACGTCGAGTGCTCCATCCGCAGCGGCTTGAAGATGTGCTCCTCGATGTACTGCTCGAACGGCATCCCCGAGGCGCGCGCGACGATGTAGCCGGCGAGCGATGCGCCGTAGTTCGAATACGCAGGCACCGTGCCCGGTGGATAGATTCGCGCCGGAATGCTCTCCTTCAGCGCCTGGTCGAGCGGCTTCAGCTTCTGGATGTCCGTGACCAGCAGGTCGAGCAACGACTCTTCGAAGCCGGCCGTGTGCGTCATCAGGTGACGCAGCTTGATCGGTTGTCCGCCGTAGCCTTCGATCTTGAAATCCAGGTATTCGTTGATGTCGTGCTCGAGATCGAGCTTGCCCGCTTCGACCTGCTGCATGACCGCAGTCCAGGTGAACAGCTTCGAGATGGAGGCGGGCCGGAATAATGTCTGTTCGGCGGAGACTGGAATGCGCTTCTCGACGTCGGCGAAGCCGTAGGCGCGTGTGAGGAGAAGCGCATCGTCCTTGACGATCGCGACTGTCGCGCCGGCGATGTCGCCGATTGCCATGGAGGATGGCAGCATGCCGTCGAAGAATGCCGCGGCGTCTTCGGCTGTGAGCGGTACGGGCGTCCCCTGCGGCGGAGAAGGCATGTCCCCGAGCGCGGCGGAGGTGGTCAGAGCTGCGATGACTAAAGACAGCAGTCGAATGCTCATGGGGATTCCTCACTGGCTTCCGCGCGCTGCACGGGCCGATTGAATGCCAGCAGCAGTGCGCCCGATAACGCTGCGAGCGTCGCTGTCGCCACGAAGAACTGCGGCGGTGTCATGCGGCTCCACAGAGTGCCGAATGCGCCGGCCAGGAGATTGCCGAAGAAGGCTGCGAGAAACCACAGCGCGATCGTCGTGGCGGCGAATCCAGCCGGCGCGAGGCGGCCGAACAGGCCGAGGCCGATCGGCAGGATGTAAAGCTCGCCCGCGGTCATGACGATGAAGAACACGACCAGCCAGATCCAGCCTTCGGCCACGACGCCGCCATCATTGAATGCTGCGACGGCCGCGAGCAGCAGGTACGCGAGCGCGAGAACGCCGGCGCCGACCGCCATCTTGCGTATCGACGTGAGCTCATGCCCTTCGCGCGCATGCCGCACCCAGCGTGCGACGAACCACGGCGTGAGCAGGAAGACCAGCAGCGGGTTCAGCGATTGGAACCACGTCATCGGAATCGTGAACGCACCGATCGTGCGGTCGACGTGCTCGATCCACAGCGGCAGCGTGTTGCCGACCTGCTCGTAGGCGCTGCGAAATATCATGACTACGCCGCAGATGCCCGCGAGCAGCGCGAAGCGTCGTGCCATTCCGGCTTCGTACCACCGTTGCTGGGCGCCGGTCTGCGGCGCATGCGATACGCGCGCCGGCTCCGGCGGCAAATAGCGGCTGCCGAAAATATAGATGAGTAATCCGGTCACCATGCCGATACCGGCAATGGTGAACCCCCAGTGCCAGCCGAACACTTCGCCGACGGTGCCGACGCCGAGCGGCGCGAAGAAGCCGCCGACGTTCACGCCCAGGTAGTAATAGTTGTACGCCGTGCTGCGGCGAGGATCGTCGTGCGCATACAGATGGTTGATCTGGCTCGGCAGACTCGGCAGGAACAGGCCGTTGCCGATGCCGATCGTCGCGAGCGCCAGGAAGAACAGCGGCTCGAACGCCATCATGAAATGCCCGATCGCCATGATCGAGCCGCCGAGCAGCACCGAGTTGCGCCGCCCGAGCCAGCGATCGCAGATCACGCCGCCGACGATCGGTGTGAAGAACACGAATGCCGTGTACACACCGTAGATGAGCGAAGCGTTCTGCTGCGTGATGCCGAGCTGCTTCACCATGTAGTAGACGAGCAGCGCGCGCATCCCGTAGTAGGAGAACTGCTCCCACGTGTCGGTGAGGAACAGGATGGTCAGCCCGCGTGGCTGCCCGAACCAGTCCTTGCGCTCGGGCAGAACGCCAGCCGCAACTTCGCTGTTCACTACTTGCGTGCTCCGCCGCCCCACGCTTCCGGCGGTGCCCAGAACGTGCCGTTCTCGTACACGGCGCCGGGCGTGCGGTCGTTGCGCAGAAAGATCGGGCCATCGAGATCGACGATGCGGCACAACTGGCCGACGAGCGCGGAGGGCGCCATCGCGAGCACAGTGCCCGTCATGTTGCCGACCATCACGCCGAGGCCGAGAGCGTGCGCCTGGCGCGCCATCGCGAGTCCCTCGGTGAGTCCGCCGCACTTGTCGAGCTTGATGTTCACGACGTCGAAGCGGCCGACCAGCCCCGCGACGTCTTGCAGATCCTGCGCGCTCTCGTCGGCAGCGACCGGGATCGGCGAGCGCAGGCCGTCGAGGTCCGCTTCACGGCCGATTGGAAACGGCTGTTCGATCAGCCCGACGCGCGCGTCGATGAGCGTGGGCATGAGGTCTGCGAGGGAAGCGCGCGTGAAGCCTTGATTCGCATCGACTCCGAGCCATGCCTCGGGACGCGCTGCTCTGACCGCACGTACGCGCTCGGCGTCGATCGGCGTGCCGGTGAGTTTCAGCTTGATGGCTTGCGCGCCGACGTACGAGACAGCGGTGCGCGCCATCTTGTCGGGATCGTCCGCGCCGAGCGTGAACGTCGTGACCAATGGCACCGGCGGATTGAGACCTGCAATCTTCCACGCGGGCAGGCCGCTGAGACGCGATTCGAGATCCCACAGTGCGCAGTCGACCGCATTGCGTGCACCGCCCGCGGGCAGGAGTCGCCGCAGACTTTCGCGATCGATGCCGGCTTCGATCTCTGCGCGCACGGCTTCGATCTGCGCCACCATCGACGCCGCATTCTCGCTGCGGTAGTAGACGCCGGCCGCTTCACCGCGACCCGTGCAGCCGCCGCTGGAGATCGTCGCGACGACGACGTCGACTTCGACGAAGGTATAGCCGGTGATGCGAAACGGCGACTTCAGCGGCCATTTCTCGACCTCGACCTGCAGCGTCACGCGTGCGAGCGGTTGGGTGACAGACATGATGCGACCAGCTCCTCAAGCTCCGGGCCGGCGCGCATCGGGTCCGCGACCGGCAGGCCGAGCTGCGCTTTGCGCTCGGCGAGCACGGCTCGTGCACGCGGCGCGTCGAGCCCGGCTGTGTTCAGTGAAACGCCAGCGCAGCGCACGCGGGGGTTCGTACGCCGCGCCAGCTCCAGGTTCAGTTCGATCGCTGCGTCGAGCGAGGGCAGCGGAAAATCTTCGAGACCGAGAATGCGCTCGCGGCCCTGCTCGTGACACATCACGATGACGTCGGGCTGCGTCCCGTGCAGCAACGCGAGCGAGACGCCCGCGTACGACGGATGAAATAAGGATCCCTGGCCTTCGACGACGTCCCAGTGATCGGCATCGGCATCCGGGCTCAGCAGCTCTGCGGCGCCGGCGGCGAAGTCCGAGATGACGGCGTCGAGCGGAATACCGCTACCGGCGATCAGGATGCCGGTCTGGCCCGTCGCCCGAAAATCGGCGTCGTGGCCGCGGCGACGGAATTCGCGCGCCAGCACCAGCGCGGTGTACTTCTTGCCGAGCGCGCAATCCGTGCCGACCGTGAGCAGCCGCTGGCCGCTGCGTTTGCGGCCCGACGCCACCGGGATTCCCGCCGGCGGACGGCGCACGTCGATGAGACGTCGGCCGAGGCGTTGAGCTGCCGCGTCGAGCTCGCGATCGTCGGAGAGTCGTGCGTGCATGCCGCTGACGATATCGAGGCCGGCTTCGAGCGCCTCGATCAGCGCCGGCAGCCATTCCGGATTCAATACGCCGCCGCGATTGGCGACGCCGATCACGAGCGAGCGGGCGCCACGCGCGCGCGCTTCGGCCGGCTTGAGCTGCGGCAGGCCCGCCGTCACCGTTGCTGCCGGCAACGCGTACTCGCCGACGCATTTCTCCGGCGCCCAGTCGCGCAAGCCGAACGCCGTCTTCGCATACGGTGCCTCGGTGATGTCGCCGAGGAACAGCAAATACGGGCTCGGCACGTCGACCGTCAGCGCAGTGACGGTCGACGCACGGGGTTCAGCCGAAACGGTAGCCAAGGAGATTCCAGTAGTTGAGGACCAGCAGGAACGCGAGCACCGCCACGGCAGCGAGCGAGTAGTGCACGCGTGCACCGAGCGTCCAGGTGCCGGCACTCCAGACGCGGAACGTGAACCAGGCTGCAAGCAGCGCAAACGGAATCGCGAGCAGCGGCAGCGTCAGCGCCAAGTACAGCGAGGTCGGAATCTTGTAGATCAGACCTTCGAAGCCGCCGGCGAGGATCATCCCGATGGCGATGAGGAACAGCAGCAGCAGCCCGCCGCCGAGTGCCAGCGTCGGGCGCGCCCAGCGAAGCTGACCGAGCTCGCGATCGGCGCGACGTTTCCGGATCGCGCTGACCAGAATCGTGATGGACAGCAGCACCGCGATGCCCACGATGAAGCCGTGCAGCTTGCCCGTCTCGTACCAGCTGATGCGCGAGGAGACGATCGGCGGGAACATGCCGACGAGGCTCGTGGCGAGGCCGCCCTCATTGCCCTTGAACGCCGCGAAGGCATCGCCGTTCTGCGAGCGGAACACGCCGTCGCCGACTTCGACCCAACGATCGGGCTTGCCGAACAGGTCGCCCATCAGCAGCGTGCCATCCGGCATCGCCGTGACCGTCTCGTCGCCGAAGGCCGCGAACACCTTTTCGAACTTCGTGAACGAGTGACGCAAGGTGCGGTAGCTGCCGGCGTAACGCGCGTTGCGCTTGGCAGCGTCAGCGGGCGGTTTTACGACCGGCAGCTCCGCGGGATAGTAGTGCTTGAAGAAGGCGCGCTCGAGCTCGACGGAGGTGCGACCGCCCTGGCCGCCGGTGTTCACCGTCGCGAACAGGCCGATGCCGGTCTCGGGCATCAGGCTCAACACCGAATGGAAGTACTGCGTGTCGCCGCCGTGACCGATGATGCGGTGGCCGTTGATGTACGTCTCGTAGAAGCCGAGTGCGTGGCCGTTGAGAGCAGGATCCGGGCTCATCACGCGGCTGTGCATGAGCTGCGCGGTTTCCGGTTTGAGGATGTGCGCGTCGCCCAACGTGCCGTCCTGCAAGTGCGCGAGCATGAAGCGCGCCATGTCGGAGACGGTCGAGGAGAGCGAGCCCGCCGGACCTGCGGCGTGAACGAACTCGAAGCCGTGCGACTTGAACGTGCCGGCCTCGAACGTGTAACCGCCCGACATGCGCGGCGCCAGCGTCTCGGGCAGCGGCTCGCCGAAAGTGCTGCGCTCCATGCCTAGCGGCTGGAAGATGTGCTGAGCGACGTAGTCATCGAAGGGTTGGCCCGAAACCGTCTCGACGATATGGCCGGCGAGTGCCGTGGCCCAGTTCGAGTACGAGGCGCTCGTGCCGTCGCTGAAGTCGGTCGTCGGCGGACGAACGCGCGTCGGCTCATGCGCTGCGACCCATTTGCCCAGCGGCAGGAGGTCTTCGACCTTGCCGGCGAACAGATAACCGACGGCGCCGTCTTCGAAGCCGGCGGTGTGCGTCATGATGTTGCGCAACTTGACCGGCTGCGGGTAGGTCGCGGCGACCTGGAAGTCCTTCAGGTACGTGTTGACGTCGGCGTCGAGATCGAGCTTGCCTTGCTCGACGAGCTGCATCACCGAAGTCCAGGTGAACAGCTTCGAGACCGAGCCGGGACGGAACAGCGTCTGCGCCGGATCGACCGGCACGCGCTTCTCGGTGTCCTCGAAGCCATAGCCCTTCTGGAAGAACACCTGGCCGTCTTTCACGACGACGACCGCGGCGCCCGCGACCGGCCCCGCTTTCATCTGCGAAGACATGAAGCCGTCGACGAACGCCTCCATCTCCTCGACAGTGGTCGGGCCGTGCGCTGGGAGCGGCTTGGCAGCCGCGTCGTTTGCCTTGTAAGCGAGCGAGTCCGAGCCTTCGCCACCTTGCGCGTGAGCGAGCAGCGGCAGGGAACACAATGCGACAGCTAACGCTGTGGCGATACGGATATTCATTCGATCTCCCTCTTTGTAGTCGTTAGGAGCGATCAGAAACCGAAAGTGGCCGTGAGGCCGATGGTGCGCGGACGAATGACGCCGCTCGCCAGCGCGTTGTTCGGGAACGTCCCTTCAGCGCCGAACAGCGAGGTGCGGCCGAGCTCGTCGTTGAGATTCTTGACGAACAGCTCGAGCGACCAGCGATCGGCGAGCAGACCGACCCGCAGGTCGACCACTTCGTAAGACGGAACTTCGCGCTGGCTGCCGTCCGGGTTGCGGATGTCGAATTCCGCCACCTGATCGCGAATCGAGCGGACGCTGGCGCCCACGTAGGCACTGGAGCTGGTGAACACCGGCCACTGATAGTCGACGTCGAGATTCAGGCTCAGCTTAGGCACGAACGGGAGCTGGTCGCCGTTCAGGCCGCCGACGATCGGGTCGGTGTCCTCGGTCAGATAGGCGTCGGTATAGGCGCCGTTGAATGACACGGTGAGGCCATCCAGCGGCACTGCCGCTGCGGTGAACTCCACGCCCTTGCTCACGGCCGTGCCGCCGTTGGCGTTGACGCCCGTGTCGTTGATGAACGCGAACAGCTGCACGTCTTCCCAATCGAGGTAGTACGCCGCGAGGTCGAGCGAGAACTTGTTCTCGAGCCAGTTGCCCTTGATGCCGGCCTCGTAGCTCGTGAGCCGGTCCGAGTCGTAGGTCTGCGGCGTGCCCGGCGGCGCGCCCGCCGGCAGCACGTTGGGTCCGCCCGGACGATAGCCCGTGGCCACGCGCGCATAGATCGACGTGTCGTCGTTGATCTCGAAGCGCGGCGCCACCGAGTACGTGAAGACGCTTTCGGACGATTCGGCGCGCGGCGGCGTGTCGCGGGTTCCGCCGATGTTCGTCTGGTCGATGAGCTCGTCGGCGAACTGGCTGTTGTGGCTCTGGCGCCCGCCGAAGGTGAGATCGAAGCGCGGGCTCAAGTGCCAGGTCAGGTTCGCGAAGCCGGCATACTCTTCGTACTCCGACTTCAGGAACACCTCGATCAGCAGCGGGACGTCGGTCGCGATCGTGTCGGTGCCGGCTTCGGTCGCATAGAAGTTCTGCGGATCGATCCGGGATTTCTCCTTGGTGTAGTAGGCGCCGAGCATCCACTCCAGCGTCTTGTCCTGGGGCGAAGCCAGGCGCAGCTCCTGCGTGAACTTGTCGGTGCCGGTGGTCTGACGCAGGATCGAGCCGAGCGGCCGGTCGACCGCATCGCCGTAGATGAAGGTGATGGCCGGCGCGAGCAGCAGATCCTCGTCGCGCTGCAGGTCTTCCTGGAAGTTGCTGTAGCTGGTCGAGGACAGCAGGCTCGCGGCGCCGAGATTCCAATCGATGGTGGCGCTGTAGACGCGATACTCGATGTCGGTGGGCTCGTGGTGATACGGCGAAGCCGCGCGATCCGCGTACAGCGGCTTGAGCGTGGCGCGATCCTGCTCGATGGAATCCGACGCATCGGTCTCGATGTTCTGCAGCAGTGCCGTCAGTCGCACCGAGAAGGCGTCGCTGGCGTTGAACAGCGCGGAAAGCCGGCCGCCGTAGGTTTGCAGCTCGTTGATGTTGTCCTCGCGCAGACTCCCCTGCACGACGTTGACGTCCGGATCGGTGAGACTCTGAATCGGGTTGTTGCCGAGCGAATCGATGAAGCCGCCGTCCTGACGGTAGAAGCCGCTGGCGCGCAGCGCGAAGCGATCGCTGAACGGGATGTTGACGAAGCTGCTCGCGGAGTAGCCGAGATCGCCGCCCGACACGTCTTCGATGCCGATCTGCGCCTTGCCTTCGAAGGACTCGGTCTGCGGCGGGTTCGTGACGAACTTCATCACGCCGCCGAGCGAGCTGGCGCCGTACAGCGTGCCCTGCGGGCCGCGCAGCACTTCCAGCCGCGACATGTCGAAAGTGTCGAAATCGCCCGCGAGAATCGAGCCGTTGGCGAGGCCGCTGCTCGAGCCGAACGGCACTTCGTCGACGTAGACGCCGACGGTCGAGGCGACGCCGCCGGTGTTGATGCCGCGCAAGGTGATGCGTGAAACGCCGGGCGTGCTGGATTCCAGGCTCAGGCCGGGCACCAGCGCGACGTAATCCTGCAGATTGTTGGCGTGCTGCCGCTCGAAGGTCGCGCTGCTGAGCACGGTGATCGATTGCGGCACGTCCTGCAGGACTTCCTGGCGCTTCTGCGCCGTGACGATCACTTCTTCGAGGACCAGCGAGTTGCGGCTGGCCGGAGCTTGCTGCGCGAATGCGCCGGGCGCGGCCAGTGCTGTCACGCTGGCGGCTGTCGAGATGAGCAGAGAGGCATTCGAGCGTTTCATTTGGATCCCCCACGTCGGACCGGCGCGGAATGGCCGGCGAATGCGTTCTCTGAATTTATATTAAATTTTCCATATGGGTCAATTTTTCTTTTGGTACTATTTTTGTCATGAAGCAGCTTTTAGCGAAATTCGCGGTCTTCATGGCAATTTGCGGGGCAACGATGGCCGCCGAAACCGCCATGGCCGCTGAGGAATTTGCCTACGACGTCGTGATCCGCAACGGCCGGCTGCTCGACGGCCTCGGCAACCCGTGGGTCCGCGGCAGCATCGCCATCAAAGACGGACGAATCGTGCAAATCGGACGCTGCGAGGGCCGCGGCCGTCGCGAGATCGATGCGCACGAGCGCTACGTCTCGCCGGGGTGGATCGACCTGATGGATCAATCCGGCGAAGTGCTGCAGCGGAGCGGGCTCGCCGAGAACAAGCTGCTGCAGGGTGTGACCACGGCGATCGCGGGCGAGGGCGGCACGCCGGTGCCCGCCGCCGAGATCGATGCGTACTTCCGCGGCCTCGAGCGCAGCGGCATCTCTCTCAACTTCGGGACTTATTACAGCTCGGCGCAGGCACGCGTCGCCGTGATGGGCGATGGCGCCGGCGCGCCGACTGCAGCCCAGCTGGAAAAAATGAAAGAGCTGGTCGCGACAGCGATGCGCGCCGGCGCGGTCGGCATCGCGACCGCACTGATCTATCCGCCCGACAGTTTTCAATCGACGCAGGACCTGATCGAGCTCGCAAAGGTCGCGGCGCAGTACAACGGTATCTATGCGAGCCACATGCGCGACGAGAGCGCCGCGCTGCTGACTGCGATCGGCGAGTCGATCCAGATCGGCGAGCAGGCCGGCATCCAGGTGGAAGTGTTTCACTTCAAGGGCGCATATCAGCCGGGCTGGGGCCAGCTCGTGCCTCAGGCGCTCGCATTGATCGATGGCGCCCGCGCGCGGGGCGTGAACATCGGCGCCGACATGTACCTCTACGCTGCGGGCGGCACCGGCCTGGACATCACGGTGCCGAATTGGGTGTGGGAACGCGGCGTCGAGCAGGGCTTGAAGCAGCTCCGCAGCCCGCGTGTGCGCGAGCGACTCAAGCGCGAGCTGGCCGCCGGCTCGCAGCCGGGCTGGTCGAACCTCGTGCACGCCTCCGGCGGCTGGGATCACGTCGTGCTCGCGAATGCCTTCGACGAGCGCTACGACAAGTACCGCTACAAGAGCCTGGAGTTCATCGGCAAGGAGCTCGGTCGCGATCCGGCCGATGTCGCCTGGGACATCCTGCTGAAGGCAGCCCCGAAGAACCGCGCGATGGCGCTGTTCTTCATGATGAGCGAGGGCGATATCGAGACGGCGCTCAAGTCGCCGTGGATGGGCATCGGCAGCGATGCCGGCGCAGCGGAACGGCTCGGCGAGATCGACGCGATCGGACTGCCGCATCCGCGCGCTTACGGCAATTTCCCGCGGCTGATCGCGGAGTACGTGCGCAAGCGCAAGGTGCTCACGCTCGAGGATGCCGTGCGCAAGCTGACTTCGCTGCCGGCGACGCGCATGCACCAGTTCGATCGCGGCGCGCTGCGCGAGGGCTTGTGGGCGGACCTGACGATCTTCGACTTCGATCGCATCCAGGACAACGCCACGTACGAGAATCCGGTCGCGGTGCCGACGGGGGTCGACTATGTGCTGGTGAACGGCGAGATCGTCGTGGATGAGGGGAAGCACACTGGCGCACAGCCAGGGAAGGTGTTGCGCGGAAGCGGGTACGTACCCAACTAACCCTTCCAGGTATCCCCGAACACTCGCAGCAGATTCCCGCCGAGAATCTTCTCGATCCGTACCGCGCTATGCCGCCGGTCGGCCAGCATCATCGCGAGCGTCGCCAAGCGCCGCGGCGTGTTGAGATCCGCGGCGAACAAGTAACCCTCTTCCGTTTCCCAAGGCGCCCCGATACCCGCCTCGCGACGCTCGCGCGTGTTCTTCGCGAAGGCGTCCTTGTACTTCTGGTCGACGACCGTCGGTGAGATGTTGCCGTCAGTCCCGATCGAGACATGATCCTCACCGGCGACCTGCACCATGTGCTCGACGTGCCGCACGATGTCGGCCGCTGTGGGCTGTTTGCCTTCCGACAGGTAAGGCATGAAGTAGATCCCGCACACTCCGCCTTTCTCCGCCACCGCGCGCAGCTCCGCGTCGGTGCGATTGCGCGGATGGTCGGCGAGCGCCTGGCAGCCGGTGTGAGTGAACGCGACCGGCTTCTTCGAGACGCGGATCGCATCGGCGGCGGTCTGGCGGCCGCAATGACTCAAGTCGACCAGGATGCCGAGCGCGTTCATGCGCTCGATCGCCTCCACGCCCGCGCGGCTCAGGCCAGCGTTGCCCGGCTCGAGGCAACCGTCGCCGAGCAGATTGCGGCGGTTGTAGGTCGGCTGCACGACGCGCAGACCCAGCGCGTGCAGATCGTCGAGACGCTTCAGATCGGTTTCGAACGCGACGCCGTCCTGAACTCCGTACACGATTCCGCAGCGGTGTGCCTTCTTCGCTTTGCCGATGTCGCCGGCGACGCGCACGCGTCCCAGCACGTCGGGATGACGGTCGATCTCGCGCTCCCAGAACGCGATGCCTCGCACCGTGTCCATGAATGCAGTGTCGGGTGCTGTCGTCCCGACAGCGCCCACGGTGGTGTGCGCGCATGTGACGCCAGACTCACGAACGTCCTTCACTTCCTGTTCGGAAAGCCCCGCGTCCGGGTTGTCGTTGCTGCCGCCGCCGGGACCGCCAAGGCCGTCGATCACGATTGCTTCGCGATAGCGAAACCAGTCGGCGGCAGTGGCGCGGCCGATGGGCAAGCTCAAGGCGACGGCACTCGCGACGCTTTGCACGAGCAGCGTGCGACGGGAAATCGTGCTCATTGGAGCATCCTCTTCATGTCGTCGTCCTTGCCCGTCATTTCCCAACGGATCAGCGAGACCGGAATCAGGCCCGCTGCATTCAGCTCGGTGAAATAGCGCGACAGCGTGAAGGCGTCGCCGAGCTGATGGCTGCGGTCGGCCATGAGTTGTTCAAGCAGGTACTTGCCCGTGATGTACGAGGTGCCATAGCCGGGCTGACGCAGATAGAGCTGCTGTTCGAAGCCCAGCAGGTCCAGGTCCGGCCGCATCCAGCCGCGCGGCGTCCACTCGACGTGGAAGTCGGCGGCCTGCTTCATCGTGAAGTCGTTCGACTGTGCGTACAGAGATGCGAGACCGCGCGCCGCGCGCGCCGCCAGCATGATCCAGACGACTTCGCGCCCGCGCGGATTGTCGTCGTACAGGCCCGCGTGCAGCATCATCTCTTCCATCGCCGTGGCCATGCCTTCGGCGCGGCTGTCCCAGATGTTGAACAGCAACGGGTCGCGGCGTAGCGGACTCGCGTGCGGCTCTTCGCGCATCCTTGCCAGGTCCCACCAGTGATAGAAATGCGAGTACAGCGCGAGCGGCTCGTGATGGCTGGCGATGCCGAAGAAGTTGCGCCGCTCTTCGGGCACGTACTGGCCGATGTGCGCGCGCATGGCGGGATCCATGTAGTCCTTCACCGGCAGGATGCTGCGCGCTCGCATGAAGTCCATGTACTTCGTCACTGCCGCATTGCCGCGGCGCTGGAATTCCTCGGCGCTGGAGATCACCGGCAGGGCGGGCAGTCCGCGATTGCGTTGCTCTTCGAGCTTCAGCTCCGTGTGCGCACGCGCGAGCTCGCGCTTGAGCAGCATCACTTCGTCGTCCCACGTGAGCGGCACGAGGTGCACGTTGTGCAGGCTCCAGGTGTAGTTCTCTTTGCCGACCCCCGACGGACCGGTTTTCGACGGCGCCTGTTGCTCGAGCCACGTGATGAATTTCGAGGTGGCCTGCTGTGCGCCCTGGAGTGCCTGCTTGAGCTCAGGGCCGTTGCCCTTCGTCTGCTCTTCGAGCGCGAGCAAGTCGGCGCGCTGGTTCTTGATCGTGCCGATGCCCGCGATCCACAGATCGCGCGCGTTGCCGACGAGGTTCGCCTGCGCTTGTGCGAGCAACGGCGGTACGCCTTGCAGCTCCTGCGCGAGCTTCGCCTCCGCCGCGGGCGTCAGCGGAAAGGAGTACTGCCACAGTTCGATGGGCGCGTGATTCGTCGGGCCTTCGTGCGCAGGCGTGTCACTCTGCGCGGTCCAGATCGAAGTGTAGAAAGCAGGATCGCGCTCCCAGGGCTTGAGCACGCGCAGATCGAAATCGAGACCGTTCATCTCGGCGCGCAGCAGGTGGTAGTCGACCTGGCTCGGAATCGGCCACGCGTCCGGGTGGATCGCCTGCAGGCGCGACTGGAATGTCTTGAGCTGCTGCTGCTTGCGGGCGAGCGTTGCCGCCGTGTAGTCCGGCGCTCCATCGCGCGGGGCAGGGCGTTCGAAAGCGCGCCATTCGGCGAACAGCGCCGTGAGGTCCTCGTAGCTGCCGTGGGCCGATGCGGCGCTTGCAGCGGGGCTGCCGGCGACGATGGAAGTCATGACGAGGGCTCTCCACACGGTTTGAAGGCGCATCGTTTCATTATATATTCCGCGGCACGGCAGGTTGGGGGGCGAAGACGATGGATCTGCTTACGATGATCATCATCCTGGCGTTGATCGGCACCGGCGTCAGCATGGCGCTCGGCCTGCTGGCCATGTCCGGCGGCGGTGCTACGGACCGTCTGTTCAGCGGGCGGTTGATGTGGGCCCGCGTCGGTTTCCAGGCATTCACGTTGTTGCTGTTGGTGGTCGCGGTCGTCCTTAAAAAGTCAGGCTAGGTGCCGCACCGGCACGCGCGCCGAGCGCTTGATCGTGTTGAGCACGATGCTCGAGTGCACGTCGCGCACGAAGCGGATGCGCAGCAGCTTCTTCAACACCACGTTGCTCAGCGATTCCAGGTCCGGCACCACGACCTGCAGCAGCAGGTCGTAATTGCCCGTCATCGCGTGGCAACTGACGATTTCCTCCATTGCATCCACGGCGCGCCGGAACTGCTCGATGTTCTCGTCCGTGTGCCGGGTCAGCCGCACCTGCACGAACGCCTGCACCTTCAGCCCTAGCGGCGCGGGATCGATGATTGCCGTATAGCCCTGGATGATGCCGGCCTGCTCCAGCAGCTTCACCCGGCGCGCGCACGGCGTATTGGAAAGCCCGACCTGCTCGGCCAGGTCCACGATCGGCTTGCGCCCGTCCTTCTGCAGGGCGTCGAGGATCGCGGCGTCGTAACGATCGAGCGTCATGGGTGAGATTCCCTAAAAATGGTCCGATAAATCGACTTTATCACCAATCCGGAACCGGCAAGCGACGTGGTTTGTTGAGTTTTGCCCCTTCCGCCCCGCTAGGCTGCCGGCCCATGACTGCAAGAGCCCTCGAGCGACCCCGAACCGAAGCCCAGCCGCAGGTCGACTGGGAGCGCGCCGCCTACACAGTGCTGGTCTCGCGCGCCCTCGACGAGCTGGAAGAGTCGCGGCTGCTCCCCGAGCGCAAGGTGCTCTACCAGTTCACGGCCCGCGGCCACGACGTCACGCAGGCGCTGCTCGGTCAGATGCTGACCGGGGCACGCGACGGCGTCGGGGTGTACTACCGCTCGCGACCCCTGATGTTGGCGCTGGGGCTGACGGTGGAAGATGCGCTGGCCTCGACGATGATGCGCTCCGGCAGCGTCAGCGAGGGTCGCGACATCGGTGTCGTGTTCAACCTGCCGAGTCGCGAAGGCCCATGCGTGTTGCCGGCCTGTGGCGGAGTCGGCGCGCAGTACACGCCGGTCGTCGGTTGGGCGCAGTCGCTGCAATATCGAGCCCAGGTTCTGCGCGATGAGCGCGTCGCGGGCAGCATTGCCGTTGCGCACGGCGGCGAAGCTTCGGCTGCGACGAACGGCTTCTGGTCCGCGCTGACGATCGCAACCACGCAGCGCCTGCCGGTGCTGTTCTTCCTCGAAGACAACGGCTATGGCATCTCCGTGAAGTCCGACTTCCAGACGCCCGGCGGCAACATCGCCGCCAACCTCGCCGCGTTCCGTAATCTCAAGATCATCGAAAGCGATAGCGCTAACCCTCGCGCCGCGGCCGCGGCGATCGCGAGCGCAGTCGCTGCAGTTCGCAGCGGCGACGGGCCGGTGCTTCTGCGTGTACTTGTGCCGCGATTGTCCGGCCACTCCGGCCAGGACACGCAAGCGTACAAGTCTGCGGATGAGATCGCCGCCGAGCGCTCGCGCGATCCGCTCGTGCGACTGCGCGAGCAATTGGTGCCAGCCACGATCAGCGAGGAGTCCTGGCGCGCGCTCGAAACGCGTGCCCGCGAAGATGTTCAACGCGCACTCGGCAGTGTGGAACGACGCCCGGTGCCGGATGCCGCAAACGTCACTCGCTATGCCTTCAGCGAGACCTGCGTAGACGGTACCGTCGACGTGCAGCAGCAAGGCGGCCAGTTGTGTGAAGGGATCGAGCCTCGCAACGGGACTGAGACCGTGCACGCCGAGGGTGCGCGCATCAACATGGTCACGGCGATCCGGCGCACGCTAGAGCACGAGTTGGCGGTGAATCCGCGCGTGCTGGTGTTCGGCGAAGACGTCGGCCGTAAAGGCGGCGTGCATGCAGCGACACTGGGACTGCAAGACAAGTTCGGCGCGGCGCGCGTGTTCGATACCAGTTTGTCGGAAGAGGGCATCATCGGCCGCTCCGTCGGCATGGCACTCGCAGGCCTGGTGCCGGTGCCGGAAATCCAGTTTCGCAAATACGCCGATCCGGCGGTCGAGCAGCTTAACGATTGCGGCACGATGCGCTGGCGCACGGCCAATCGTTTCGCGGCGCCGATGGTCGTACGCATGCCCGGCGGCTTCTTCAAGTGCGGCGATCCGTGGCACAGCCAGACCAACGAGGTGCAATTCGTGCACGCGATCGGCTGGCGCGTGGCGATGCCGTCGAATGCTGAGGACGCGGTGGGTCTGCTGCGTTCAGCGATGCGCGGCAACGATCCGACGATCTTCTTCGAGCATCGCGCGATGCTCGATAGCGCGTGGGCGCGTCGTCCTTATCCCGGCGACGAATACGTCGTGCCGTTCGGCAAAGCGCGGCTGTTGCGCGCGGGAACGGAAGTCACGGTGGTCACTTGGGGCGCAATGGTCGAGCGCTGCGAGCATGCGGCCGCGGACTCGGCCATCGATGTCGAGTTGCTCGACCTGCGTACGCTCATGCCGTGGGATCGTGCGGCCGTGCTGGCGTCGGTGCGCAAGACGCGGCGTTGCCTGATCGTGCACGAGGACAACCTCACCGCCGGTTTCGGCGCCGAGATTGCAGCGACCCTGGCGCGCGATGCATTCTTCGACCTGGATGCGCCGATTGAGCGCGTCACGATGCCGGACGTGCCGAGCCCGCACAGTCCGTTGCTGCTCGATGCCGTGGTGCCGAGCGTTGCGGGCATCGTTCAGGCGATCCGCACTATTGCCAGCGTTTGAAAAGCAAGAACGAAGCATGACGGCGACCATCGAAATACGCGCTCCGAGCGAGCAGACGGAAGGCACACGTTCGCAAGTGCAGCGCTGGCTGAAAGCAGTCGGGGACTCAGTGGTCGAGAACGAGCCGCTGATCGAGCTCGAGACCGACAAGGTCACGATCGAGATTCCGGCGCCGGCGGGCGGCGTGCTCGCGGAAATCCTCAAGCAGGAACAGGATGAGATTGCGCCGGGCGAGTTGCTCGGCCGTATCGAGGCAGGTGCTGAGTCGCAAGCCGCTGCGAAGGCAGCGCCCGCACAGGAGCCTGCGCACGCGCCTGCAATCGATGATGTGACCAGCGCGGCTCTATCCGCACACGCCGCTGCGCTTTCCGGTGGCCGCAATAGTCCGGCCGTTCGACGCCTGCTTTCGGAGCACAAGGTACACGCCGCCGATGTTCGCGGCAGCGGTGCTGGTGGGCGCATCACGGTGGATGACGTACTCGATCACGTCGCGAAGAAGCAGTCATCGGCGGCGCCAACTGTTCGGGAGCAACCGGCGAGTTCGCAGCCTGCCGGCCAAGGTCGACGCGTGCCGCACACGTCGATCCGCAAGCGCATCGCCGAACGCATGGTCGACAGCCTGCTGCACACCGCTCCGCACGTCACGACGATCTTCGAAGTCGATCTGAGCGCGGTGCTCGCACATCGCTCGAAGCATCGGGCGGATTTCGAGCAGCGCGGTGCGTCGCTCACGCTGACGGCGTATTTCCTCGCTGCGTGCGTCGATGCGATTCGCGAAGTGCCGGAGGCGAACAGCCGCTGGCTCGACGACGCGCTCGAGATCTACGAGAACGTCGACATCGGTGTCGGAACGGCGGTCGAAGGCAAAGGACTGGTCGTGCCCGTCGTTCGTGCAGTCGAGTCGCTGGATCTGTTCGGCATAGCGAAGAGTCTGTCGGATCTGGTTGCGCGGGCGCGGGAAGACAAGCTCACGCCGGCCGATGTGCGCGGCGGCACCTTCACGATTTCCAATCACGGCGTGAGCGGCAGCCTGGTTGCGACGCCGATCGTCATCAATCAGCCGCAGTCGGCGATTCTCGGTGTCGGCAAGCTGGAGAAGCGGGCGGTGGTGGTCGACGACAACGGCACCGACAGGATCGTCGTGCAGCCGCGCTGCTACGTGACGCTGACGCTGGACCATCGCGTGATGGATGGTCACCGCGCCAACAGATTCCTGCAGGTCCTGGTCGCGCGGCTCGAGAGCTGGCTCGACTAGGATTCCGGCAGTCCGCCGAAGCGGGCAAACACCTCGGCCGCGGGCGGCGGCAACGCACCTTCGAGCGTCTGCACTCGCGTCGACAGGAACTCCTCCGACGCACCGAATACTTTTGCGTAGAGATTGCGGCACAGCGCGTGCGCATCGGCGCCGGCCCATTGCCGCGGCAGGAGCGACGCCGGCAGCTGCGGATCGCGCAGATGGATCTTGCGGTATTCGTGCACGAGCAGCGTTCGCAGCACGAAAGCCGTCTCGCCAGCCGCCTTGGCTGAGCGTGTGAGCGCAGCGTCGAGCGGCGCGAACATCTCCACGAAGCGGCGATAGCGGCGTGCCAGATCGCCCAAGTCCCAGCCCATCCCGACCAGCTGTTCGTTCGACGCGTGCGTGACGATTGCTCGCTGAATCACGATCACATCGCCCGCCGATTCCAGCTCCGCAACTCGGGCGCGCACGGTGTCTTCGCGATGGGTCGGGTGGGCGAACACGCCGCTGGTCAATTGACCGAAGCCGAGCCACGACAGCTCCTCGCGCAGCTCGTCGCGAGCGGCCCCGGAGGTGCGCGGCAAGATCACTAGCGTCCACTCGCCGTTCCAGTCCGCGGCCGGCGCCGCGTAAATACGCTGCGTGGCCTCGGCGAAGCGGGCGCGGCCGTGATTCGTGAGTCGATAGAAGCTGACCCGGCCGTTGCGTTGCGAGCTGACCCATTGCTCGTTCGCCAACCGGCCGATTGCCGTGCGCACATGTCTGTCGGTGATGCCGAACGGACGCGCGAGCTCGATGAGGCTGCCGAGCGCAATGACGCCGCCACGCGGCGCGATCGCATCGCCGAGGATCGTCACCAGCAGCGAGCCGCCGCGCAGCGGTCGCTGGCGGCGAAAACGGGCGACGAGAGCGTCGGTGCGGCGGGTGAGGGCGTCTGCGGACACGCCGATAAACATGACACAGAAACAATTGCCGTGCTCAGAAAAATGTGTCACGTTAGGGCGGCCAGCCTTCCTGCCGGAGCTGAAGATGTACACGCAAGGTCTTGATTCCCTAGGAGCCGATTGCCTGCACACCACGGCCGCCGAGCGCGCGGCGCTGGAGCAGCGCTTTCAAGCAAAGGTCGATGCGGAAGAGCGCATCGAGCCGAAGGACTGGATGCCCGACGCCTATCGCCAGACGCTCATTCGCCAGATCTCGCAGCACGCGCACTCCGAGATCGTCGGCATGCTGCCGGAAGGTAACTGGATCACGCGTGCGCCGAGCCTGCGTCGCAAAGCCGTGCTGATGGCGAAGGTGCAGGACGAAGGCGGGCATGGCATGTACTTGTACAGCGCTGCCGAGACTCTCGGCATTGCGCGCGACGAGTTGCTGGACCAGTTGCTCACGGGCGCCGCCAAGTATTCGAGCATCTTCAACTATCCGACGCCGACCTGGGCCGACGTCGGCGCGATCGGTTGGCTGGTCGACGGTGCCGCGATCATGAATCAGATTCCGATCTGCAAGTGCTCGTATGGCCCGTATGCGCGCGCCATGGTCCGCATCTGCAAGGAAGAAAGCTTTCACCAGCGTCAGGGCTTCGAAATCATGATGACGTTGTCGCGCGGCACTGCCGAGCAGCAGCGCATGGCACAGGACGCGCTCGACCGCTGGTGGTGGCCGTCGCTGATGATGTTCGGGCCGAACGACGCGACCTCGAAACACACCGCGCAGTCGATGCGCTGGAAGATCAAGCGCTTCACCAACGACGAGCTGCGGCAGAAGTTCGTCGACATCACCGTGCCGCAGGCCGAGTTCCTCGGCTTGCGCGTGCCGGATCCCGAGCTGCGCTGGGACGAGGAGAGTCAGCACTATCGCTTCGGCACCATCGACTGGAGCGAATTCCAGCAGGTCCTGGCCGGCAACGGTCCGTGCAATCGCGAGCGCGTCGAAGCGCGCCGGCGTGCGCACGACGGCGGGCGCTGGGTTCGGGACGCTGCTCTGGCGCACGCGGAAAAGCGTCGGCAGCGCGACACCAGGGCCGCATGAAGGGCGCAACCATGACGCAGCAACAGAACCAGTGGCCGCTGTACGAAGTCTTCATTCGTGCGCGCTCCGGTCTCGAGCACAAGCACGTCGGCAGCATTCATGCAGCGGATGCGACGATGGCGATCGAGCACGCGCGCGACGTTTACACGCGGCGGCAGGAAGGCGTGAGCATCTGGGTCGTGCGCTCGGCGGACATCATCGCTTCCGATCCGGCGGATGCCGACGCGTTGTTCGAGCCTGCGAAGGACAAGGTCTACCGGCATCCGACGTTCTACGCGATCCCGGATGAGGTCAAGAATCTGTGAGTTATGCGCTGACGCTCGGCGACACCAGCCTCATCCTCGCGCAACGTCTCGGCGAGTGGATCGGTCATGCGCCGGCGCTCGAAGAGGATCTCGCGCTCGCCAACATCGCGCTCGACCTGCTCGGGCAGGCTCGCTATCTGCTTTCGCACGCCGCGGAGCTCAGAGGCAACAGCACCGAGGACGATCTCGCGTACCTGCGCGATCCGCAGGACTTCCTCAACCTGAGCCTGGTCGAGCAGCCGAACGGCGACTTCGGCCAGACGATCGTGCGGCAGTTCCTCGTCGACGCGTGGCAGCTCGAACTATTCGAGCGCTTGCAGCAGTCGAGCGAGTCGAAGCTCGCCGAGCTGGCAGCGAAGGCAATCAAGGAGACGCGCTACCACTTCCGTTTCAGCTCCGGCTGGGTCGTGCGGCTCGGCGACGGCACCGAAGAGAGTCACCGGCGTGTGCAGACTGCGCTCGATGCGCTGTGGCGCTTCACTCATGAAATGTTCGTCGCGAGTCCCGCCGAGCAGGAAGCAGTGGCGCTCGGCATCGGACCGGATCCGGCCTCGCTGGCGGCGGGCTGGTCGAGCCGCGTCGATGAAGTGTTGCAGGAAGCGACGCTGAAGCGGCCTGCCGATGTCGCGTATTCGTGGCACGGCAAGCGCGGGCAGCACAGCGAGCATCTGAGCAGGCTGCTCGCGGAAATGCAGGTCATGCAGCGCACGTATCCGGGGGCGCAGTGGTAGCGGCGTCTCCCGTCGAGCGCGAGGTCTGGCGGTTGCTGGCGGAAGTGCCGGACCCGGAGATTCCGATCCTGAACGTGATCGAGCTCGGCGTCGTGCGTTATGTGCGCGATGAGCAGGAGCGTGGGATCGCCGTCGGCGTGTCGCCGACCTACACCGGTTGTCCTGCGACCGAGGTCATTCAAGCGTCGATCAAGAGCCGCTTGCACAACGCTGGCTTTGCAACCGTGCGGGTCGATTCAGTGCTAGCGCCGCCGTGGACCAGCGACTGGCTCACTGAAAGTGCGCGCGAAAAGCTGCGCGAATACGGCATCGCGCCGCCGGCGGAATCCGTCGACAGCCCACGTCGCCTGTGGAGCGAGCCGACCGTGCAGTGCCCACGGTGCTCATCGCAGCAGACGGAGCGGATCAGCGAGTTTGGGTCGACGCCGTGCAAGGCGTCGTACCGGTGCACGAGCTGTCTGGAACCGTTCGAGTATTTCAAGTGCATTTGAATGCTCACCTATCATCCACTGAAAATTAGCGAGCTGCGGCCTGAAGGGAGCGAGGCGGTCTGCGTCACGCTCGACGTGCCGAACGATTTGCGCGAGGCGTTCCGCTTCGCGCCGGGGCAGCATATCGGCGTGCGCGCGACGATCGACGGTCAGGAAGTCCGGCGCACGTATTCCATTTGCAGCGGAACCGACGAGCGCCACTTGCGGATCGGCGTGCGCCTGCACGAGCGCGGCAGCATGTCGGGGCACTTGGGTCGGCGCCTGCGCGTCGGTGACTCGCTGGAAGTGCTGCCGCCAACGGGACGCTTCTTCCTCACGCCCGATGCGAAGGTCACGCGCACGTACTGTGCGTTTGCGGGCGGCAGCGGCATCACGCCGATTCTGGGCATCGTCCGGAATGTGCTGCGTCACGAGCCGGCCAGCCGCTTCATGGTCTTTTACGGCAACCGCACCACCGCTTCCATCATGTTCGCCGAGGATCTCCTCGCGCTGAAGGATCAGTATCCGCAGCGCCTCGCGTTGTACTTCCTCATGAGCCGCGAGCCGCAGGACGTGGAGTTGTTCAACGGCCGACTCGATGCTGCCAAGGTCGGTGCGCTCGGCGGCGAGCTGTTCGATGCGCGCGGCATCGATGCTTACTTCCTGTGCGGGCCCGACACGATGATCGAGTCGGTGCGCGAAGGGTTGGTGGGATTGGGAGTGGAGCAGGGGCGGATTCATAGCGAGCACTTCACGAGCGATGCGAAGCAAGTCAGGTTGAAGCCTGACCCACAAAGATCCGAGCAACGGAAGCGGACACAGGCTCAGACGCAGGTCACCGTCGTGATGGACGGGCGGCGGCGCTCGTTCGAGATGCCGAGCGACGGCGCGACGGTGCTCGAAGCGGCGGAGCAGGCCGGCCTCGATCTGCCCTATTCCTGTCGCGCCGGCGTATGCTCGACCTGCCGGACTCGCGTCGTGCGCGGCGCAGTCACGATGATGACGAACTACGCGCTGGAGCAATGGGAAGTCGACGCGGGTTACGTTCTGTGCTGCCAGGCACTGCCCGCCGCGACGGAACTCGAGATCACCTACGACGAGCGTTGACATGAGCTATCAGACCATTCTGTTCGACGTGAGCGAGGGCATCGCGCGGCTGACGCTGAATCGGCCCGATCGGCTGAACAGTTTCAACGTCGAGATGCACGGCGAAGTGCGCGCTGCGTTGAGCAAGCTGGCGGAGGACCGCGCCGCACGCGTGCTCGTGCTCACCGGTGCCGGCCGTGGCTTCTGTGCCGGCCAGGATCTGGGCGATCGGGCGGTCGCGCCGGGCGGCCAAGGCGTCGATCTCGGCGAGTCGATCGACAAGTACTACAAGCCCCTCGTGCTCGCGCTGCGCAATCTGCCGATGCCCGTCATCGCCGCAGTCAACGGTGTCGCTGCCGGCGCCGGTGCGAACATTGCGCTTTCATGCGATCTCGTGATCGCGACTCGCTCGGCGAGCTTCATTCAGTCATTCAGCAAACTTGGCCTCGTCCCTGACTCCGGCGGCACGTGGCTGCTGCCGCGCCTTCTCGGCAATGCGCGAGCGATGGGCTTGGCGCTGCTGGCGGACAAGTTGTCGGCCGAGCAGGCGGCGCAGTGGGGCTTGATCTGGCGTTGCGTCGAGGACGGCGAGTTCACGCAGACAGTCGACACGCTCGCGGCGCAGCTCGCGCTCGCGCCGACGCGTGGTCTTGCGCGCACCAAGCAGGCGATCTACGAGTCGTGGGGCAGGTCGTTCGAGCAGGCGCTCGATCAGGAACGCGACTTCCAGCGCGAGCTCGGCCGTTCGCAGGACTACGCGGAAGGCGTCGCCGCGTTCACCGAGAAGCGCAACCCGAAGTTCACCGGCCGCTAGCGCCGGGATTTGCCATGAGCGATCCGCAGTCCGTTGCCGAAGCCTCCGCTCGTGCGATGTACGGGCAGGATCGCGCGTCGCAGGCGCTCGGTATGCGCGTGCTCGAAGTGCGTCCGGGCTACGCTCGTCTCGCCATGCGAGTCCGTGAAGACATGGTGAACGGTCATCAACTGTGTCACGGCGGATTGATCTTCACGCTCGCCGACAGCGCGTTCGCCTTTGCCTGCAACACGTACGACCTCGTGACCGTTGCAGCTTCCGCGACGGTCGAGTTCCTGCTCTCGGCGCACCTCGGCGACGAGCTGACGGCAATCGCAGAAGAGCGCTCGCGCTCGAAGCGCACCGGCATCTACGACGTGACCGTCAACAACCAGCGCGGCGAGTGCGTCGCGCTGTTTCGCGGCCGCTCGCATCAGCTCGGCGGTAGCGTGACTGCGGCGCCATGAACCTCGAACCCATCGAGAAGGCGAGCCTCGACGAGCTGCGGGCTCTGCAGTTGCAGCGTTTGCAGTGGACCGTGCGGCACGCCTACGAGAACGTCGCGCACTATCGCGAAAGCTTCCGCGCCGCCGGCGTGCATCCACACGATCTGCGCTCGCTCGAGGATCTCGCAAAGTTTCCGTTCACCGTGAAGGACGATCTGCGAGCCAATTATCCGTTCGGCATGTTTGCCGTGCCGCGCGAGCAAGTCGTGCGTGTGCACGCATCGAGCGGCACGACGGGCAAGCCGACGGTTGTCGGCTACACCGCACAGGACATCGACACGTGGGCGCAGCTCATGGCGCGGTCGATTCGCGCCGCCGGCGGCAAACCGGGGGACATCGTTCACGTCGCATACGGCTACGGTCTGTTCACGGGCGGTCTCGGCGCGCACTACGGCGCGGAACGCCTGGGATGCACCGTCATTCCAATGTCGGGCGGGCAAACGCAGAAGCAGGTGCAGCTCATCTGCGATTTCAAGCCCGACATCATCATGGTCACGCCGTCGTATCTGCTCGCGATCGCCGAGGAGTTCGTGCGCCAGGGTCTCGACCCGGCCGCCAGCTCGATGCGCGTCGGCATTCTCGGCGCGGAGCCGTGGACCGAAGCGATGCGCGCACAGATCGAAACCGTCATGGGACTGGACGCGGTCGACATCTATGGCCTGTCGGAAGTGATGGGTCCGGGGGTGGCGAACGAGTGCATCGAGACCAAGGACGGCCCCGTAATATGGGAAGACCATTTCTACCCGGAGATCATCGATCCGCAGACCGGCGCCGTGCAGCCTGAAGGCGCGCCGGGCGAGCTCGTGTTCACCTCGCTGACGAAACAGGCGCTGCCCATCGTCCGCTATCGCACGCGCGACCTCACGCAGCTCTTGCCGCCGACTGCGCGCTCGATGCGACGCATGGCGAAGATCGTCGGCCGCTCCGACGACATGCTGATCGTGCGCGGCGTGAACGTGTTCCCGACGCAGATCGAGGAGCTGATACTGCAGACGCCGTCGCTCGCGCCCCATTACGTGCTCGAGCTGACGCGTGAGGGGCCACTCGATGCAGTGGCCGTGCACGTCGAAGCAGCGGATGCCGCTGCGTTCGCCGCGGGTGCGAAGGCCGCAGCCGCACTCGTCCACCAAGTGAAATCCATGATCGGGATCAGCGTGCGCGTCGAGGTACGCGAGCCCGGCTCGATCGAGCGTTCCGTCGGCAAGGCGAAGCGCGTCATCGACAAGAGGACTTAAGCGATGCAATTGAAGAGCTACGTGCAAGGCCGCTGGCATGCGGGAGATCGCGACGCGCAGGTGTTGCGTGACGCCACGACGGGACAGGTCATCGCCGAGGCTTCGTCGAGCGGCATCGATTTCGCGGGCGTGCTGGAGCACGCGCGTCGCAAGGGAGGGCCGGCGCTGCGGGTGCTGACGTTCCATGAACGCGCGGCACTGCTCAAGCGCGTCGCCAAGATGCTCACCGATCGCAAGGACGAGTTCTATGCGCTGTCGTACGCGACGGGCGCGACCAAGGCGGATTCCTGGATCGATATCGACGGCGGTATCGGCACGTTGTTCGCGTACGCATCGCGTGGCGCGCGCGAGCTGCCGAACAGTCGTGTGTACGTGGATGGCGACGTCGAGCCGCTGTCGAAGACCGGAACGTTCATCGGGCAGCACATCTGCGTGCCGCTCGAAGGCGCGGCGATTCATATCAACGCGTTCAACTTCCCGGTCTGGGGCATGCTGGAAAAGCTGGCCCCGACGCTGCTGGCGGGGATGCCCGCGATCGTCAAGCCCGCGAGCGCGACGGCTTACCTCACCGAGCTGGTGGTCCGTCGCATCGTCGAATCCGGCATCCTGCCGGAAGGCGCGCTGCAGCTCGTTTGCGGCAGCCTCGGCGATGCATTCGACCATCTCACTTGTCAGGACGTCGTGTCGTTCACGGGCTCGGCGAGCACTGCGCAGAAGTTGCGCACGCATCCGACGGTCGTCGCGGGCTCCGTGCGCTTCATCAGCGAGACCGACTCGATCAACTCGTGTGTCCTCGGTCCCGACGCCGCGCCCGGCCAGCCCGAGTTCGATGCGTTCGTGCGCGAGGTCGTACGCGAGATGACGGCGAAGGCGGGGCAGAAGTGCACAGCGATTCGTAAAGCGATCGTGCCGGCCGCGCATGCCGAAGCTGCGTCGCAGGCGATCAAGACCGGGCTCGCCAAGGTCGTCATTGGCGATCCGCGTCTGGAGCAGGTTCGCATGGGTCCGCTCGCCGCACTCGGTCAGCGCCGCGAGGTGCTCGCGCGCATCACGGAGCTCAAACGCGAAGCCGAATTGCTCACCAGCGAAGCCGACATGCTGGAGCTCGCAGGCGCCGATCGCGAGAAGGGCGCGTTCGTCGCGCCTGCGCTGTTGTTCTGCCGCGCGCCCGCAAAAGCGAAAGCCATTCATTCGGTCGAAGCATTCGGGCCCGTGTGCACTGTCATGCCGTACTCGTCGGTGAGCGATGCGATCGCCTATGCGCGCAGCGGCGAAGGCAGCCTCGTCGGCTCCGTCTTTACGGCCGACGATGATGCAGCAGTCGAGTTCGCTCTCGGACTCTCGCCGCTTCACGGCCGTCTGCTGATCGTCAATCGCGATTGCGCGAAGGAGTCGACCGGACACGGCTCGCCATTGCCCGGCCTCGTGCATGGAGGTCCGGGTCGCGCCGGCGGTGGCGAAGAAATGGGCGGTATCCGCGGCCTCATGCACTACATGCAGCGCACCGCGATTCAAGGCAGTCCGCAGACTGTCGCACGGATCACCGGACGCTGGACGCGCGGCGCCACTCAAAGCGCGCCTGGCGTGCATCCGTTTCGCAAATCGTTCCACGAGCTGCAAATCGGTGACACGCTGAACACCGCCGAGCGCGAGGTCACGCTCGAAGACATCGAGCGCTTTGCAGCTCTGTCCGGCGACACGTTCTACGCGCACATGGACGAGGAAGCTGCACGCCGCAATCCGCTGTTCGGCGGCCGCGTGGCGCACGGCTACTTCCTGATCTCGGCCGCAGCCGGTTTGTTCGTCGATCCGCCATACGGTCCGGTGCTCGCGAACTTTGGGCTCGATCACCTGCGCTTCGTCAAGCCGGTCAAGCCGGGCGACCGCATCAAAGTGCGGCTCACCTGTAAATCCAAGTCGCTGCGTGCCGAGAAGGGCTACGGCGAAGTTGCATGGGACACGGAAATCACGAATCAGAACGGCGAAGTCGTCGCCGGCTATGACGTGCTGACCATGGTCAGCGAGCAGCCAGTCAGCTGACACATATCCGTACGCATACATATATATAGAGCGGGAATCGAACTATCGCCGCACTGCACGTGTTGTACAGGTGTGGTCATAGACGATCTGCAAGCCTTCGCACTGCTGATCACCGCCAACGCAGTGCCTGTCATCGTCGGCAAGCTGGCGCGAGAGCGCGCCTCGCTGCCGCTGGATTTCGGTCGCGTGATGCCGGACGGTGAGCGCCTGTTGGGCAGTCACAAGACGTGGCGTGGCCTGGTGAGCGGCATCATTGCGTGCACAGTGCTCGCCGCCTACTTCGACCTTCCTGCGTGGCTCGGTGCCGGCTTCGCGGCACTCTCGCTGATCGCGGACGCGTGCTCCAGCGCTGTGAAGCGGCGGACGCGGCTCAAGCCCGGCAGCGAAGTGCTGTGGCTCGATCAGCTCGCCGAGGCGCTGGTGCCGCTCTTGGTTTTCTCCGCGCCGCTCGGGCTGCAGGCCGGGGAGATCACGTTAGTGACGGCTGCGTTCGTCGCCCTCGATGCAGCAACGACCGGACTGCGACATCGACGTTGGTTGTGATGCGCAAGTAACGCTGGCGGACGTCGCGAGCGCATGCGACCAAGGTAGTACGTGACGGCCGGCACGCTCGCAGCAACTCCTAGGTTCATCGGGGGTTGCCGCG
>DATENH010000041.1:0-25930 GCA_035275145.1 Steroidobacteraceae bacterium
TGGCGTGCTCGGTTGCATCAGCGACTGCCTAGCACCGTCAGCAGTGACGGTGCCGCGCTCGGCTTGAAAGCCTGGAAATCCTCGCCCACCAGCGCCGCGATCGTTGCTGCGATCTGCGACTGAGTGACAGGCGCGACTGCGTGGCGCTCGCCAAGCGGCGGCGTATCGGGCCCGATGACGGCGATCCAGATGTTCTCGGAGCCCTCCTGGTCGGTCCCGTGGTCTTTCCATTCATCCGGGCCGCTGCCGCGGCCGTGATCGGTGGAGATGATCAGCGTCGTCTTGTCCTTGTAGGCCGCAGTGCCCTGCACCTGACGCCATAGATCGGCGATGAACGCATCGAACGAGTGCGCGGTCTCGAGGAACGCGTCGTAGCGTCCCATGTGTTGCCAGTTATCGGTGTCGCCGTACCCGACGAACAGTACGCGCGGGTGGCGAGTGCGCAGATGCTCGCGCAGCGCCACATGCAGAAACGAGTCGAAGGGATCCGTGCCCTCGAGCCGCGTCGTCGTCGTGTAGAGCTCACTCAGCAGCTCGCCGCGCGGGCTGCGGTCCGCGGCGTCGACGAGGGTCGCGCCTGCGCGGATGGGCAGCCCGCTGCGCTTGCCGTTGAAAATGTCGGCGAAGGCGGCCCAGGTGCCGAATATCTCGACCTGACCGCGCAAACCCGGCCGCGTATTGAGCCACTCGAACACCGTGACGTTCGGATTCGGACCGAACTCGTTCGAATCGATGCGCGGATCGGCGACGCCGCTCGCCATCTCGTTGTAGCCGGGGTACGAGAACCACATGGGGTTCGTCACCCGCGCAACGCTGCCTGCCCGCTGATTACCGAACAGCTGTCCGCGAGTCGCTACGGTTTCCCACAGGAAGGGAAAGAGGAGGCGGCGCCGGACGAGGGGGTCGTCGTTCCAATACTTGCGTTTGAGCTCCTCGGGCTTGCCGTCCAACAATGTCGGGTCCGCGCCCGTGAAGACCTCCTGCCAGCGCACGCCGTCTGCGATGACAAGAATTACATTGCGGGTGGCCCCCGCCTGAGCCTGCGGCGCGGCGCCGACGACCGCCGCGATTATCAGCAACTTTGCGAGCTTCAGCATCCGACCGACCTCCCGATCCACGACCTGCTCCGCCGTGGCCTGTTGCTGGTGCACGACGCCGGGTGATTGACACGCCTGACCACCGCTAGTAACTTTCGTCACCGAAGTGGGAAGGTTTCCACTCTAGGATACCGGGGACGCAGACGCAAAGTACTTGTAGCGTTTCAGCACTAGAAACCGGGCATCAGAGTTCAGGGGGCATGCCGATGAAAATCCGTCCAGTACACGCCGGCGGTGAAGCGCTCAGCCGTGTTACGACAGTCAATGCAGTAGCGGCCGCAGTTGCTGCGGTCCTGGCGGGCGCCGCCGGTTCGGCGCAAGCGCAGGAAAGCGGCAACGTACTCGAAGAGGTCGTGGTCACCGGCATCCGGCACTCGATCGAGACGTCGATTGCCACCAAGCGAGAATCGACTTCCGTCGTCGAGGTCGTCAGCGCCGAAGACATCGGCAAGCTGCCCGACACCAGCATCGCGGACTCCATCGCGCGGTTGCCGGGCGTGGCGGTGCAGCGCATAAACGGCCGTCCAGCCGCCATCTCGATCCGCGGTCTGGGTGAAGACTACGCCGGCGCGCTCCTCAACGGGCGCCAGGTGGTGAGCTCAGCCGAAGGGCGCTCCGCAGAATACGACCAGTTCCCGTCGGAGCTGGTGAACCAGGTCGTGGTGTACAAGACCGTGGACGCCGGGATCGTCGGCCAGGGCCTGTCGGGCACCATCGACATCCGGCCGCTGATGCCGCTCAGCCTCAATCAACGGCAAATAGGCCTGGGTGCCCGCTTCGAGCGCAACTCGAACGGCAGCCTGTCATCGACGGGCAACAACGACGACGGGAGCCGCTTCAGTCTCTCGTACGTGGATCAGTTTCGCGACCACACTCTCGGCGTCGCGCTGGGCTACGCGCGCCTCGATTCCCCGGGCCAGGCGAAGAAGTACGGCGCCTGGGCTTTCGGCGATTACAACGGCCAGTGGGGCGCGAGCGCCGGCGGCGTGCCGCTCGCGAGCGGCAGTGGAACCTGCGACGTGGTCAGCGACCCCCGCCCGGCACAAGACTGCGCGGTGTTCCAGCAGGGCTTCGAGTCCAGCGTCACCTCCAGCAAGCAGGTGCGCGATGGCTTGATGGGCGTGATTCAGTTCGAGCCGAACGACCGCTTCAGCAGCGTTGTCGACCTCTACTACTCGAAGTTCGAGCAGGACCGCGTCGGGCACCACTGGGTGGGCGACATCGGCCTGTGGAGCGGCGGCGCCCAGTTCAGCAACACCACGACCAAAGTGGTCGACGGCAATACCATCATCGACAGCGGCACGATCAACGGCACGCAAAGTCTGGTGTACGACAAGAACTGGGACCGCACCGACAAGATCCGTTCGATCGGCTGGCGCAACACGCTGGATATCACCGACCAGTGGACCGGTACGCTCGACGTCGGCTATTCGCATGCCGACCGCGACGAGCTCTACATCCAGTCTGTCGCGAAGGCGAACGCAACCAGTTCGCTGAATTTCTCGAACTCGGGCGAAGCCGACCACACGATGTGGTCCACTCCGCAGGACTTGACCAATCCAGGCATCGTGCAGCTCACGAACGACCCGAACTGGGCCGAGATGCGCAATCCGACGTTCGAGGACGAAATCAAGTCGGCGCAGCTCGCCGCCAATCGCAGCCTGGAGTGGGGCTGGTTCAAGGGCTTCGATGTAGGCGCCGCCTACAACCAGCGCGACAAGAAAGTGCGGTCCGACGCCTTCCTGCTCACGCTCACCGACGCGGCAGCAGCAGGGGTCCCGATGCAGGCGATCCCGTCGAGCGCGTTGCGATCTCCGGTGCTGATCGAAGTCGCCGGCATCCAGGAGAGGGTGCTGAGCTGGGATGTGCCGAGCATCATGGGCCTGTACACCGCTACGCTGAAGGACCCGTGGACGGCCCAGACCAACAAATTTACGGTGAACGAGAAGGTCGAGACCGGTTTCCTGAGGCTCAATATCGACTCGATGTTGGGCGACATGCCGGTGCGCGGCAACCTGGGCGTTCAGTACGTCCACTCGGACCAGCATTCCGACGGCTTCGCCTGGAACGATGGCGGCTCGGGTGGACCGAGCGAGGGCGCTGTGGTGCCCGTCAGCGGCGGTGCCACCTACAGTGACGTGCTGCCGAGCCTCAACCTGGTGTTCGATGTGACCGACGACCTGGTCGTGCGCTTCGGCTTGGGCAAGACCATGGCGCGGCCGCGCATGGACGACATGCGGGCCGGTGCCGACCAACCCAAGCTCACACCGATTGCACCCGGGAGCAACATCGGCACCTGGAGCGCCGGCGGAGGCGGCAAGCCCGACCTCAAGCCCTGGCGTGCAAAGTCGATCGACCTTTCGATCGAAAACTATTTCGACAAGCGCAGCTACGTCGCCGTCGGTGGATTCCTGAAGAAACTGGACACCTTCATTTACGAGGCCACCACCAAGCGCGACTTCAGCGGCTTCCCGAATTACGACCCATCCCTCACGCCCGGTTGTGCGCCGTCCCAGCCGGATTGCGATCCGAACCTCGGCACGATCACCACGCAGGACAATGGCGAAGGCGGCAAGGTTTACGGCATCGAGGCGGCGGTCTCGCTGGACGCCGGCTTGTTTACGCCCAAGCTGGACGGCCTTGGCGTGATTCTGAGTACTGCGAATACGAAGAACAGCCTGCCGAAGGACGCGAACGGCAACGAAATCAACCTCGACGGCTTCTCCAGCACCGTCAACAGCCTCGGGGCGTATTTCGAGAGAGGCGGTTTCGCGGCTCGGGTCAGCCGGTATTACCGCTCGGCGTTTACGGCCACCACGCGCAGCGTGCTACTGGGCACACTGAGAAGCACGCGCATCGATGCCGAGAGCCAGGTCGACGCGCAGATCAGCTACGTGTTCGATTCGGGACTGCTCAACGGCCTGACGCTGCTGCTGCAAGGGAACAACCTCACCAACGAGCGCGCAATCACACGGCAATCGCCGGAAACCGTGGGCGGCGCGGGCTCGGAGATTGGGTTGCTGCCTTGGGATGACGGCAACTTCGGGCGCGTGTTGCTGTTCGGTGTGTCGTACAAGCTCTGAGGTGACGACGGCGGAGAGTCGAGGCATGGCGGGGCCGTTGATCCGTGACATCGTCATTGTCGGCGGTGGCACTGCAGGTTGGATGACGGCCGCCGCACTTTCGCATCACTTCAGGAGCACGTGCTCGATTCGCCTCGTCGAATCCGACGAGATCGGCATCGTCGGTGTCGGCGAGGCGACGATCCCGCACATCGTCTCCTTCAATCGCATCCTGGGCGTCGACGAGGACGAGTTCCTGCGCGCCACGCGCGGCACGTTCAAGCTCGGCATCGAGTTCGTGAACTGGGGCGCGATCGGCGACCGTTACATCCACGGGTTCGGCAAGCTCGGCCCTGAGCTGGACGGACTGCCGTTCCACCACTTCTGGCTGCGCGGCGTGCAGGCAGGCGTAGCCGCCGGCCTGGGCGATTACTCCATCAACACCGCAGCCCCGCGCCGCGCCAAGTTCATGCGACCGCGGCCGGACATGGTGGGCTCGCCACTGCAGGAAATCTCGTACGCCTACCACTTCGACGCAGGACTGTACGCCAGATTCCTGCGCCAGCTTGCCGAGCGCAACGGCGTCGAGCGCATCGAAGGCAAGATCGTCAGCGTGCAGCAGCGCGAGCCTGATGGATTCGTCAGCGCCGTCGTGCTGAGCGATGGCCGCCGCGTCGAAGGCGGGTTGTTCGTCGACTGTTCGGGCATGCATGGCGTGCTCATCGAGAAGACCTTACACACCGGTTACGAAGACTGGTCGCACTGGCTGCCCTGCGACCGCGCAGTCGCTGTGCCGTGCAAATCTGTTGAGCCGCTGCTCCCGATGACGCGCGCCACAGCGCATGGTGCCGGTTGGCAATGGCGCATTCCGCTGCAGCATCGCATCGGCAATGGCCACGTCTACTCGAGCCGCTTCATGAGCCAGGAAGACGCCACTGCGATCCTGATGGGCAACCTCGACGGCGAGCCGCTGGCCGAACCGCGGCACATTCCGTTCATGCCGGGCCGACGCAAGCGCGTGTGGAACCGCAACTGCATCGCCATGGGTCTGGCGGCCGGGTTTTTCGAGCCGATCGAGTCCACCAACATCCATTTGATCCAGACATCGATCTCGCGGCTGATGACGATGTGGCCGCGCGGCGGCTTCGATCAGGCTGACATCGACGAGTTCAACACGCAGGCGCGCATCGAGTATGAGCGCGTGCGTGACTTCATCGTGCTGCACTACAAGGCCACGGAACGCGACGACACACCGTTCTGGCAGCGCTGCCGCGAGATGAAAATACCCGCGACGCTGCAGCACAAGATCGACCTGTACCGCAGCAATGGCCGCTTCTTCCGCGAGGACAACGAGTTGTTCGGCGAGCTGAGCTGGGTGCAGGTGATGGAAGGGCAGCGCATTCATGCGAGCGGCTACCATCCCTTTGCCGAACTGCGCTCGAACGACGAGGTCCGTGCGTTCCTGGCCGACACACAGCGTGTCATCTCGGCATGTGTCGAGGCAATGCCCACGCATGCCCAGTTCATCGCGCAGCACTGCGCTTTCGAGTGAACCCCCGAGGCCGCCGCAGCCTGGCAATCGCGATCATTCTGATCGGTGCCACGGCTGCGGCCGCGCCTCCGCCGCCCGACCAATTCTCCACGCGCGTGCGCGGACTGCTCGCGCAGATGTCGCTCGAGGAGAAACTCGCGATCATTCGCGGCGCTCAAGAGCCGGACGCTTCCTTCCAGGGTCAGGCGGGCTGGATCCGCGGTGTGCCGCGCCTTGGAATTCCCGATCTGCGCTTCGCTGACGGTCCGCCCGGCGTACTCGTGCGCCACGTATCGACCGGGATGCCCTCTACGCTCACGATGGCCGCGACCTTCAGCCGCGAGGAGGCTGCAGCGAATGGCGCTGTCATCGGACGCGATGCTCGCGCGCTCGGTATCGATGTAATTCTCGAGCCCTACATCAACCTGTACCGCGATCCGACGTTCGAGCGCGCCTATAACACGCTCGGCGAGGATCCGGTTCTGACGGGCACGCTGGCCGCGCACTTCGTCGTTGCGGCACAAGCTGAGGGCGTCATGGCGCAAGCGAAACACTTCGTCGCTTACGAAGGTGCGCAGGACGCGATCGTCGATGGCCAGGCGCTGCGCGAGGTCTATCTCGCGCCGTTCAAAGCCGTCGTCGATGCCGGCGTCGCCTCGGTGATGTGCTCATACAATCGGATCGGCGGCATCTATTCGTGCGGCAACGAGGAGACGCTCGAGCGCGCCCTGCGCAGCGAGTACGGGTTCCGCGGCTTTGTGACGTCGGATTGGGGCGCGACGCACGGCGCGGAGTTCATCGCGCGCGGCTTGGACATGGAGCAGCCGGGAACAGGGCCGAAGGCGTTCTTTGCACTCGAGCCGGAACCCGATGAGCAGGGAATGACGCAAGCGGAAGTCAAAGAGCTCGTCGAGATCATGACCGCCGGCGCGCCCGAGGAGCAGCGACATCCAGCTCCCGAGCCCGATGTCAACGAGCCGACACCGCTGCCGGGTGTCTCCAGCAAACTCGGAGAGGCACTCGCACGCGGCAGCGTGGGCCACGCCGACATCGATCGCGCGGCCGCTCGCGTGCTCGGGCAGATGGAGCGCTTCGGCTGGCTCGACCGCCCGCCGTCGCATGTGCTGGCTCCCCAGAACATCGAGGAGAACGCTCGCATCATCCAGCGCACTACCGAGCGCGGCGCAGTGCTGCTCAAGAACGACGGCGTGCTGCCGCTGCGCAGCGCCGATCTCGATTCGCTGGCCCTCATCGGGCCCGGTGCCCTGCAGACCTTCGCGATCGTCACTGGCCAGGAGCAGTCCTACGGCCGCGCAGAGCGTCAGGTCGGTGCCTGGCATGCGCTCAAGACGATGACGAAGAGCGATGGGATCGAGGTCGCGGTCGCTGACGACATGACCGGTGTGCCGATCCCGGCGAGCGCGCTCGGCGGCGAGAGCATCGACTTCTCGCGCCGTTCCGGCCGCCCGCTCCCGGCCGGTACGAAAAAGAGCTGGAGCGCTACGTTGACTGCACCCGTCGCCGGTGACTATGACATCGCACTGCAGCTCCTCGGCGCGACAGGCAAGTTCGTGGTCGATGGTCGCTACGCCGGACGGATGGCCTGGTGGGGTGGACACGGCGACATCGTGTTTCCCAACCGCGATAACGTCATACCGACCACCGATGGTCTGGACAACCTGCGCCGCCTCGTGACATTGACCGCGGGTGCTCACACTCTCACCGTCGAGGTCGAGGCCGATGGCAGCGGCGATCAGGTGCAGGCGCGTCTTGCCTGGGTCACTCCCGAGATGAAGGAGCGCGCGTTCGCGCAAGCGATCGCTGCGGCCCGCAACGCGAAGATCGCGGTGGTATTCGCCTGGAGCCGCAATCGGCCGTTCTTTGGCTTGCCCGGCGATCAGGACCGCCTGATCGCGGCGGTCGCTGCCGTGAACCCGAACACGATCGTCGTGCTCAACACGGGACAGGCGGTGGCGATGCCCTGGCTCAAGGATGTCCGCGCCGTGCTCGAGATGTGGTACACGGGCGATGAAGGCGGTTGGGCCGCCGCGAATCTGCTCACCGGCAAGGTGAGCCCGGCCGGTCGCCTGCCTTTCACGTGGCCGCGGCGTCTCGAAGATGGGCCCGCGAGTGGCGTATCGGGCCGTACGCACTATGCCGAAGGTATCCACATCGGCTATCGCTGGTTCGATCGCAAGCAAATCGATCCGCTGTTCCCGTTCGGTCATGGGCTCTCGTACACACGCTTCGAGTACTCGCGTCTGTCGGTGCGGAGCGCGGCCGACGGCGGACTCGACGTCAGTTGCACGGTGCGCAACGTCGGCGCACGCGAGTCCGACGAGGTAGTGCAGGCTTACCTCGGCGCGCCCGAGGCGCCGCCGGCCGGAGTCGACTTCGCGGTGCGCGCGCTCGCCGACTTCCAGCGGATCACGCTGCGTCCCGGTGAGGCAAAGAGTGTGAGCCTGCACATTGCACCCGATCGGCTTCGATACTGGTCGATCGCCGATTCGACGTGGCACGTCGTCTCGGGCGCGCGCACTGTCTACGTGGGCGCCTCTTCGCGCGATCTGCGGCTGAAGCAACGCGTGGGGCGATCGACTTCTTGAGTTGAGGAAGCAACAGTGGCCGGACAAGACATTCAGCGCAGAGAGATTCTGCGCGCCCTGGGGGTCGCGGCAGTGGCGTCCCATTTTCCAGGCTTCGTGCGCTGGGCGTATGCCGCCGAGCATCCCAGCGCCGAGCCGGCGCCGGCCCGTCCCGCGGCGTACACACCCCAATTCTTCGCCGGCCAGGATTACGCGGTCATCGAGCGGCTGACGCAGCTGATCATTCCAAGCGATGAGACGCCCGGCGCGCGCGAGGCGGGCGTCGCCGAGTTCGTCGACTTCATGGTTGCCCACGACCAGGAACAGCAGCAGGCGATGCGCACCGGCCTTGCGTGGTTCCATGCGCACGTCCAGCGCACGTCCGGTCAGCCCTTCCTCGCTCTGACGGAGCCACAGCAGGTGTCGGTGCTCGAGCCGCTCGCCTACCGCGCGAAGTATCGCGAGGGCGAGGAGGCGGGCCGCGAATTCTTCCGCCGCATTCGCGAGCTCACGACGATGGGTTTCTACACCAGCAAGATCGGGTACCAGGAGCTCGACAACCCAGCCTTGCGCTACTACGCAGAGTCCCCGGCGTGCCCGCACTCGAATGATCCGGGCCACGTGCATTTGCCTGCCGCAAAGGGGTGAGCGTCATGCCGACAAGAACCTACGACGTCGTCGTCATTGGCACCGGAGCCGGCGGCGGCATGGCGATCAAGACGCTGTGCGAGGCGGGCCTCAAGGTCTGCGCACTCAATGCAGGACGCAGGCTCGATCCGAGCAAGGACTTCCGCAACCATCGCATGCCCTGGGACGTGAAGTTCCGCGGCTTCGGCGACCCGGCGAAGCGGGCCGAGTCCTACGGTTTCATGGACAACGAATGGACCGAGGGTGCGTGGGAACACGAGATTCCATTCACGACCGCGCCCGGTACCCAATGGATGTGGCCGCGGTGCTTCGCGGTCGGCGGCAAGACCAACTTCTGGGGCCGATCCTCGGCCCGCTTCGGCGACATCGACTTTCGCGCGGCGTCGCTCACGGGCGCCGGCGTCGACTGGCCGCTGGAGTATCGGGAGATCGCTCCGTATTACAGCCGCGTCGAGCGCATGATCGGCGTAGCGAGCACGGTGCAGAACCGGCCGAGCAATCCGGATGGCGAGTACCTCCCGCCGTTCAATTTCCGCTGCCTCGATCACATCCTGCAGCAAGGCGCGCAGAAAGTCGGCGTGCCGTACTTGCCCGATCGCCTCGCGCAGTTGACGAGAAATCACGAAGGCAGTCCCGCGTGTCACTTCTGCGGTGCCTGCACCACGGGTTGCGATACGGGCTCGTTCTTCTCGACGCCTTGGCGGTTCCTGCCGCGCGCCGCGGCGACCAACAACCTGGAATTGCGCACCGATGCGCTCGCCAAGAACATTCTGGTGGACAAGAACGGAGTTGCCAGCGGCGTTGCCTACATCGATCGCAAGACGGGGCAGGAAGTCGAAGTGCGCGCACGCGCGGTCGTCGTCGCGGCGTCGTGCCTCGAGTCCGCGCGGATCATGCTGAACTCGAAGTCGTCGCGCTGGCCGGACGGCATCGCGAATTCGAGCGGGCAGCTCGGACGGAATTTGTGCGACCACCTCTACGGCGAGTCGGCCAACGGCCACCTGCCGCAATTGCGCGGACAGCCGAGCTTCCCCGACAACGTCGGTGACAACCAGCCGGCGTGGCTGCCGCGCTGGCAGAATCTCGACAATCCGCACCAGGAAAAATTTGTCGGCGGCTATTCCGTCTACCCGGGAGGCGGCTGTACCGAATATCCGTGGTACGCGGTGCAGGTCGAGGGATTCGGCTCGTCGTACAAACGCGAGGTGCGGCGACGCTATCCCTCGCCGGTGAGCTTCACGATCCAGGCACCGTCGCTCCCCTCACCGACGAACTACCTCGACCTCGATCCAAAGGTGAGCGATCGCTACGGGATGCCGGTGGCGCGGCTGCATTTCAAATGGGACGACAACGTGCTGCAGATGTGGGAGCACTCGAAGCAAGCTATCGCCGAGCTGATTCGTGCGGCGGGCGGTGTCTACGAGAGCTCCGCGCAGCAACCCAACATGCCCGGCTGGAGCCTGCACGAAACGGGGACCTGCCGGATGGGCAACGACCCGAAGCACTTCGTGACCAATCGCTTCGGTCAAACGCACGACGTGGCGAATCTTTACGTGTGCGACGCCAGCGTCTTCCCGAACTCGACCGACAAGACGACGACGCTCAGCATCATGGCGTTCACGCTGCGCACCTGCGAGCACATGCTGGAGAACTTTCGCAACGGCGTGCATCGTCGCGCCTGACGATCGATGCAGCGCGGAGTCATGCTGCTGGGCTTGGCATTGCTGACGCAGCTCGCGTTCGCGGACGCCGCTCCCTTTCTCGGGCGCTGGGATATCACGTTGCAAACACCGCAGCGCGAATTCGCGTCGTGGCTCGAGATCAGTCAGGACAACGGCGAATTGCGGGCGCGAATGGTCGGCCGCTGGGGACATGCGCGATTGCTGCCGCACGCGGAGCTCGTGAATGGCGGGATCCGGCTGGTGTCGTCGAAGGAAGAGGAGGGCACGGCGACGGACCTGATTTTCGACGGCCACCTTTCGGGCAGCTCTCTGGTGGGGACTGCGAATGGGCCCGACGGCACCGTCTGGACCTGGCGAGGAGAACGGGCGCCGACGCTCGAGCGCGCGCGAGCACCGCGCTGGGGAAAGCCGATCACCTTATTCAACGGGCGGGATCTGGGTGGCTGGCGCATGAGCGATCCGAGCGCCAAGAGTGTGTGGCAGGTCAGAGACGGAACGCTCATCAGTCCAGGACGCGGGCCTGATCTGTTGAGTGACGCGCAGCTCGAAGACTTCAAGCTCCACATCGAATTCAACTGCGCGCCGCGATCGAACAGCGGCGTGTACTTGCGCGGGCGCTACGAGGTGCAGATCGAAGACGACCCGAATCCGGAGCCGGCCAACTGGAGCACCGGAAGTATCTACGGATTTCTCGCGCCCTCGCCGCCGGCGCCACGCCAGCCCGCGCAATGGCACGCCTTCGATCTCACGCTGATCGGGCGACGCGTGACCGTTGTGCTCGATGGCCGGACGATCATCGCCGATCAGGAGATTCCCGGTATCACGGGCGGCGCTCTCGATAGCCACGAAGGGCTGCCTGGCCCGATTTACCTGCAAGGCGGCGAGGACGGTCGCGTCTCGTTTCGCAACATCGTGGTGAGGCGTGCAGTTCATTGAGCAGGGAAGTCATATATATGTATGCGGTCGCGAGCTATTGCGCTTGCGGCGCGTAGCGCAGCCCGAAGCCCATTGACCAGGAGTCGCCTTGAATTTTGCCGGTCGGATCGGGTCCGTTGGGCCACGCGAATGACAGTCGACCGCTGAAATCATGGCGCGGCTTGCCTTGCGCGTCGCCGATCAGCACGTCGGCGATGCCGCCGCCCTCGGTGCCAGGGAGCCAGGCCGCTACGAAAGCGTTGCTCGCATCGAGCTGCGGTCGCACCCACAGCGGACGTCCTGAAAGAAATACGCTCACCGTGGGAATGCCGGCGCGCTGCAATCGCTTGAGCTGCGTGAGCGGCTCGCCCACATTGAAAACGGCAAACTGCAGGTCGCCGTTGGTCTCTGCATACGGCTGCTCGCCGTAGACGACGATTGCGACATCGGGACGATTCTCACCACTGAAGTCCCAGCCGTCGACCACTCGGCCGCCACCCGCTTCCACGGCTTGCTTGATAGCAGCACTGACCGACTGCGCGCCGGGAAAGTCTTTGTTGCTGGTGTCGTTTCCCTGCCAGGTCACGGACCAGCCGCCACACTGCATCGGAATACTGTCAGCGCCCGGCCCGGTCACCATCACGCGAGACGACGCGCGGATCGGCAGCGCGCCGCCGTTCTTGAGAAGCACCAGTGAGCGGCGCACTGCCTCGCGCGCCAGCGAGCGGTTCGCGGATGAGTTCAACAACTCCATGCGACCCTCATAGGGCCGCGCCGGCTCGAACAGTCCAAGCCGGAATTTCACGCGCAAGATGCGCCGGACGGCGTCATTCAAACGCGCTGCCGGAATCTCGCCCGAACGCGCCGCGGCGAGCGTGTTGGCGTAGAGCTCCTTCCAGTGATACGGGGCCATGAACATGTCGAGGCCGGCATTGATGGCCTGCGGACAGCGATCGCTGCGGCAGCCAGGTACCTGCGCGTGTCCATCCCAGTCCCCGATCACCAGGCCCTCGAAGCCCATGCGCCCCTTGAGCACGTCCGTGAGCAGTTGACGATTGCCGTGCATTTTCTGGCCGCGCCAACTCGAGTAGGACGCCATCACCGTCAAGACGCCGGCATCGATGGCGCTGACATAGCCCTGGGCATGCAGTCGTATCAGCTCGCTTTCGGCGACCTGCGTGTCGCCTTGATCTACACCGTTCGCTGTGCCGCCGTCGCCCAGAAAATGCTTGGCGGTCGCTGCCACCCTGCCGGCCTGCAGCTTCCCGGCGAGATCGGGCGGACCTTGCAGACCTTCGACTGCGGCACTGGCGTAGTCACGTACGAGCGCCGGGTCTTGAGCGAAGCCTTCATAGCTGCGGCCCCAACGAACATCCTGTGGCACAGCGAGTGTCGGCGCGAAGGTCCAGTCGATCCCCGTCGCTGCGACCGCCCCGGCGGTAGCGGCGCCGATGCGGCGGACCAGATCAGGATCGCGCGCGGCACCGAGACCGATGTTGTGCGGAAAGATCACTGCACCGAAGACGTTGTTGTGTCCGTGCACGGCGTCGATGCCGATCAGCAGCGGCACAGGCGTGTGCCCGGGACGCTGCTCGAGCGCAACGGCGCGCAGCGAGCGCGACCACTTCAGCCACGCGTCGGGCGACGCGCGATCGTCGCCGTTCGGTCCCGATCCGCCGCCCGCAAGGATCGAGCCGAGCGGATAGCGTCGCAAATCCTCCGGCACGACCGAGCTGATGTCGGTCTGAATGATCTGGCCGACTTTTTCTTCCAGACTCAGACCCGCCAGAAGCTGATCGATGCGCGCCTCGGTGGCGGCATCGACCAGGCCTCGGCTGTGCGCCTGCGGCCAGTTCTGCGGATTGACGGCATCGGCCGCTGTTTGCGGGGCAGCGCTCGCGGCCCCTCCGGTGAGCGCCGCGCACGCACAAACGGCGCCGAGGCGCCGGAGGAAACTTTCATGAATCATGAACGCCACTCTGTTTCAGTCAGCATCTGCGCGCAGGAAGTCGCGGTACCACACGCCACTCTGCTTCAGGCGGCGCTGCTGCGTGGCGAAGTCGACGTGCACCAGGCCGAAGCGGTGAGTGTAGCCCTCGGCCCATTCGAAGTTGTCCATCAGTGTCCAGGCAAAATAGCCGTTGACGGGCACGCCGCGCGCACGAGCTTCATGCACCGCCAGAAGGTGGCGGCGCAGATAGTGACGGCGCTCCGCGTCCGCGATCACACCATCGGGCGCGAGCCGATCCTCATAGCTGGCGCCGTTTTCCGTGATGTAGATCTCCTGCGGTCCGTACTCCCGCTCGAGTCGCTCGAGCAACCCACTCAGGCCTTGCGGCGAGACTTCCCAGCCGATGTCGGTGCGCTCCGCGCCGGGCGTGGGGACCACTCGAGCTGCGAGCGGCCCGCTCCCGGGAGAGTTGGCGACCGTCTCGGGGAAATAGTAGTTGAGGCCCAGAAAGTCCGTGGGCGTCGCGATCGTAGCGAGATCGCCGTTCGCGACCTGCGGAGCGTCGTTACCGCACAGCGCCCAGATGTCCGCGGGATAGCCGCGCCCATACAGCGGATCGAGAAACCAACGGTTGCGCAAACCGTCGTAGCGGCGTGCGGCCGCGACGTCGGCCGCGCTGTTCGTCGCGCCTGCGTGAGGATGCAGGCTGAGCGCGATGCCGACACGCGCATTGCGCACATTCGCGCGCAGCACGGGAATCGCTTTCCCGTGGGAGAGCAGGAGGTGATGGGAGACCTGAAGAGCGGTGCGCCAGTTTCGCAGGCCCGGTGCGCGCGAGCCCTCATAACAGCCCTCGAATGCCGTGCACCAGGGTTCGTTGTGAGTCATCCAGTTGCGCACGCGATCGCCCAGCCGACGGCTCACGGCGTCGGCAAAGACGACGAATTCCTCGACGGTGTCGCGATTGTCCCAGCCGCCGAGCTCCTGCAGACGCTGCGGCAAGTCCCAGTGATACAGCGTGGCCCAGGGCTCCAGCCCGCGCTCGAGCATGCCGTCGACCAGACGCGAATAGAAATCGAGGCCCTTCGCGTTGGGCGCGCCGCTCGGTCCGTTCGGCAGGATGCGCGGCCAGGCGATCGAGAATCGATAGGCGTTCAGTCCCAGGTCCGCTGCCAGATCGAGGTCTTCGGGCCAGCGATGGTAGTGGTCGCACGCCGTCGCGCCGCTGGAACCGTCGCGGATTCGACCCGGCATGCTGCAAAACCGGTCCCAGATCGACTCGGCGCGGCCATCGGCCGTCGCGGCACCCTCGATCTGGTAAGCGGAAGTCGAACAGCCCCAGCGAAAATCGGCCGGAAACTCGGCGCGGCGCAAGGTTTGCGGAGCTGCTGCAAGCGCGAGCGCAGGTGCTGGGGCGGAGTTCATCAGCCCGTAATCTACCTCAACGCTGGAAAGGTTCCCACTCCGCTCAATCGGCCGTGCCGGCCTCCGGCGGCTGCGCCTGGGACGCCAGCCCCACGGAGGCGCGCCACACGACATTGATCGGGAATTCCCGCTCCACCGGCAGCAGCGAGTCGTAGCAGCGGTTGAGCAGGCAGTTCAGACCGTTCGCGGTCACTTCGCGCATCGGGATGTGCACCGAGGTGAGGCGGGGCGCGGAGTACTCGGCGGTCTGCGTATCGTCGTAGCCGAGCACCGAGACCTCGTTCGGTACCGAAAGCCCCGCTTGCTGGAAATGCGACAGCACACCCACCGCCATCTCGTCGTTCGCGCAGAACAGCGCCGTAAAGCGGTGCTTGGAAGCCAGCAGCGCTTTCGCGGAAACCCAGCCGCCCTCGGGCGAGAAGTCGCTCTCGATAGTGCGCACGCTGTGCGGGTCGATGCGCTGCCGGCGCAGCTCGCTCATGAATCCCTTCAAGCGGGCAACGTTGTCGGGCGCGCTCGACGGGCCGGCAATCACGGCGAAGCGCCGATGCTGGTGCTGCAGCAGCGCCTTGGCGGCCGCTATGCCTCCCTGGGTGTGATCGGCTGAAAAACACTGTTCGCGGATGCTCTGGAAAATCCGATTGAGTACGACGATGTTCGGTTGCTCGCGGCCGAGGTCCGCAATGTCCTCTTCGAGCAGTGCGTTGCTCATGACGATCAGTCCGTCGCAATCCCGGTTGATCAGGAACCGCACGCCCTCGATGGCCTGGCGCCGCTCATCCGCCAGGCCATGCCCGAACGCGACCACCATGTGGCGCCCGCCCGCGCGCAACTCGGCGTCGATCGTCTGCAGGATCGGCGTGTAGAACGTGCCCTTCAGGATCGGGATGTACACCCCGATCATCTGCGTCGAACCGGACAGCAGCGAGCGCGCCGCGTGCGAGGGGCGGAACTTGAGCTTCTTGATCGCGCGCTGGACGCGCTTGGCGGTCTCCGGAGCGACCGAGCCCTTGCCGCTGACCACGCGCGAAGCGGTGCCCAGGCCGACGCCCGCGAGTCGGGCGACATCTTTGATCGTTGCCATGCGCGCAGAAGTTAGCATGTTGACGCTAAAAATCCGCGGCTGGTATAGTCCCCGCCGTAACTTGGGAACGTTTCCAATCAAACCGGCGTGGTGATGCTCCAGCAAGTCGCGCATCATGCGCTCCGAATGTTCTCAAGCCGCCTGACGACAATCGCTGTTGCCCTCCTTGCGAGCGTGCTTGCGCACGCAGCGCCGCCGCGCGCGGAGGTGATTCACTGGTGGACGTCTGGCGGAGAATCCGCGGCGGTTCGTCGTCTGGCCGACGCATATAAGAGCGCGGGCGGCGAGTGGCTCGACACCGCAGTCGCCGGCAGCGAGCAGGCGCGCGCAGTTGCCGTCAGCCGTGTCGTCGGGGGCGATCCTCCAACCGCGGCCTTGTTCAACACCTCGAAGCAATTCCACGATCTGGTGGAGCAGGGCTCGCTCGCCACTGTGGATGCGGTGGCGATCAGGGACGGCTGGGACAAGCTGCTGCCCGAGCCGATCCTCGACGCGATTCGCATCAAGGGTCACTACTACGCGGCGCCGGTCAGCATTCACATGCCGACCTGGATCTGGTACTCGAAGGCGGCTTTTCGCAGAGCCGGGTTGACCGCGGAGCCTGCAACGATCGATGAGCTGTTCCAGGATCTCGACCGCCTGAAGGCGGCGGGCCTCATTCCACTCGCACATGGCGGCCAGCCCTGGCAGGAGAACATCCTGTTCCGCGCGATGCTCGCCAACGTCGGCGGCCGCGATCTTTATCTCAAGATCCTGCGCGACCGCGATCCGCGCGCGTTGCAGTCGGCTGAATTCAAGAAGGTGCTGTCGACGTTCAAACGGCTGCACGCTTATGTCGACGGCGCATCACCGGGGCGCAACTGGAACGATGCCACCGCGCTGCTGATCACCGGCAAGGCCGGGATCCAGATCATGGGAGACTGGGTGAAGGCCGAGTTTGCGCTCGCCCGGCAGCTCCCGGAGCGCGACTACGGTTGCATCGCGGGCCTCGGGCCGCAGGTCCCGTACATCGTCCAGGGCGATGCATTCGTGTTCCCCAAGAGCGATGACCCGCAGACCGCCAAGGCCCAGCAGTTGCTGGCAAGCGTGATCACAGCACCGCGCACCCAGGTCGCCTTCAGCGTCCAGAAGGGTTCGATTCCGATTCGCCCTGACATCGATCAGTCCACGCTGGACGTTTGCGCTCGCGCGGGTATCGCCATCCTGAAGGACAAGTCGCGCGTGGTCGGCAACGATGAGAACTACCTCACTCCCGATCAGAACGGCGCGCTCTCCGATATCCTGACCACGTACTGGAACCGCGACATTCAGGTCGAGGCGGTGCAGAAGCTCATCGCCGTGGCGCTGACCCAGTAGCTGCGCCCATGACTACGCGACGTCGCTCGAGGCCAGGCCAGTACGGCGCCCACGTGGCGTTGCTGCCGATGGCCTTGACGGCGCTCGTCGGCTATCTGGGCGCGATGCTTTGGACGCTGCGCGTCTCGCTCACGAGCTCGCGCACTTTTGCGATCCATGACCATGTGGACATCGCCCAATACGCACGCCTGTTCCACAACGAGCGCTGGCTGCTGTCGCTGGAAAATCTCGCGGTGTACGGCGTGCTCTTCGTCGCTGGCTGTCTGCTGATCGGGCTCGTGCTAGCGGTGCTGATCGATCGGCAGGTCCGCGCCGAAGCGGCGCTGCGCACTGCATTTCTCTATCCCTACGCTATGTCGTTCGTCGCGACCGGCGTCGTCTGGCAGTGGCTGCTCAACCCGAGCCTCGGCATCCAGGAAGCGGTGCGGCGGCTCGGACTCGCGGGCTTCCAGTTCGACTGGATCGTCGATCCGGACAAGGTCATCTACACGATCGCCATTGCGACGATCTGGCAGGCGTCGGGACTCGTGATGGTGATCCTGCTGGCGGGCCTGCGCGGTGTCGATCCCGAAATCTGGAAGGCAGCGCGGCTCGACGGCATTCCGGCGTGGCGCGTGTACTGGTCGATTGTCCTGCCGATGCTCGGGCACTCGTTCGCGACAGCCGCGATCCTGCTGCTGGCCGCGGTCGTCAAACTCTACGATGCGGTGGTCGCGATGACGCAGGGCGGTCCGGGAACCGCGAGCGAGGTGCCGGCAAAATTCATCATGGATCATCTCTTCGGTCGAGCGAACATCGCACTCGCTTCGGCGGGAGCGATCGTGATGCTCGTGACCGTCATGGCGCTGCTCGCGCCGGTTGTGTATCTGCGCGGGCGCAGCGGGGCGAGCGCACGATGACCCGGCGCCTGGATCCGTCGCGCGTCGGTCTCTATGCATTCCTCGCGACGGCGGCGGCGTTTTTTCTGCTGCCGCTCTACATCATGCTGGTCACCTCGCTCAAACCGCTGGATGAGATCCGGCTCGGCAACATCTTCGCGCTGCCGCAGGCAGCCACGTTCGAGTTCTGGCGCGCTGCCTGGAGCACGGTATGCACCGGCGTGAGTTGCGAGGGCATCCGCGGCGGCTTCGCCAACTCGTTGCTGATCGCGCTGCCGAGCACCGCGATCGCGATTGGACTCGGTGCGCTGAACGGCTACGCGCTGGCGTTCTGGCGAGTCCGCGGCGCGCACCTGTTATTCGCGTTGCTGATGCTCGGCGCGTTCGTGCCGCTGCAGGTGATGATCTACCCGCTGGTGCGCGTGACTGCGATGTTGCACATCTTTGGCACGCTGCCCGGCATCGTGTTGGTGCACGTTATCTTCAGCATGCCGGTGATGACCTTGCTGTTTCGCAACTACTACGCGACGGTGCCGCAGGAGCTCTTCAATGCCGCGCGTGTCGACGGCGGCCGCTTTCTGCGCACCTTCTGGCACGTCGTCCTGCCGATGTCGGGACCGATCATCGTCGTGGCTTCGATCATGCAGCTGACCGGCGTATGGAACGACTACCTGCTGGGACTCGTATTCGCAGGTCGCGACCATCTGCCGATGACGGTTCAACTCAACAACGTGATCAATACGACCACCGGTGCGCGTCTCTATAACGTCAACATGGCCGCAACGATCCTGACCGCGCTCGTCCCGCTGGTATTGTATTTCGGTGCCGGCCGCTGGTTCGTGCGCGGCATCGCGACCGGCGCAGTCAAGGGTTGATGCATGGCCGCTGTCACCCTTCGCAATCTGACGATCGCCCTGGCCGGATCGACCATCATCGAGGATCTCTCGCTCGAGGTCGCCAGCGGCGAGTTTCTCGTGCTGCTCGGCCCGTCCGGCTGTGGCAAGTCGACTCTGCTGAACGGCATCGCCGGCCTTTGCGACATCAGGGATGGCGACATCGCGATCGACGGCAAAGATGTCACCGGCGCGGACCCTGCCGACCGCAATATCGGCATGGTGTTCCAGTCCTACGCGCTCTACCCGACGATGACCGTCGCCGAAAATCTGTCGTTCGGTCTGCGCGTGCGCGGCGTGCGGCGCGATGAGATTGCAGCGCGCGTGCGGCGAACCGCCGAGCTGCTGCACCTCGAGACGCTTTTGGCGCGCAAGCCTGCCGAGCTGTCCGGCGGCCAGCGCCAGCGGGTCGCCATCGGGCGGGCGCTGGTGCGTGAGGCCCGGGTGTTTCTGCTCGATGAACCGCTGTCGAATCTCGACGCCGGCCTGCGCGCGGAATTGCGGCGCGAGCTCAAGCTGCTGCACCGGCGCCTCGGCGCGACGATGATCCACGTCACGCACGACCAGGTGGAGGCAATGACGCTCGCGACGCGGATCGCGGTCATGCGTGATGGACGCATCCTGCAGCAGGGCGCGCCGGAAGAGGTGTACGCCCGGCCTGCCAGCCAGTTCGTCGCGAAGTTTCTGGGCTCGCCAGCGACCAATCTTGTGCCAGGTGTCGTGTGTGCCGACGGCGGGAACCTTGCAGTCGACGCGGCCGGATGTCGTCTCGACCTCGCGGACTACTCGTTGAGCGGCCCGCGGCCGGCGCACGGCCAATCGGTCGTGCTGGGTGTCCGCCCGGAACACATCCGCATCGGCGAGCGCTCGCGACTCGCCGGGCGAGTGTCGCTCGTGGAGCGAATGGGGAACGCGCAGGTCGTCTGGATCGATTGGCGCGGCAACGTGGTGTCATGCCTGAGTCATGACGCGCGCGAGTTCAAGCCGGATGAGCTCGTACACTTCGACATCGACGCAAGCAGGATCTCAGTGTTCGATGCAGCCAGCGAGCTGCGACTTTGAAGGAGTACGGCATGGCAGGCATCCGGTTGTCGCTCGCAGCCTGCGCGCTGCTGCTCGCAGCGGCGTCGTACGCCGCCACGCCTGGCGGCGCTCAGGTTTGGGTGACGACAGCCGACCAGAGCCGCTTGCTGGCCCGCGAGCCGGAGGTGATATTCGCCGCGCAGGCGCCGCTCGCGACTCGAATCGACGTTGATCCGGAACGGCGTTATCAGGAAATGGTCGGGTTCGGTGCAGCGATAACCGACTCCAGTGCCTGGCTCATCGAAAAGCGGCTCAGTGCCGCGCAGCGCGCGGCGCTGCTCGCGGAATTGTTCGGCCGCGATGGCGGCGGACTCGGCTTGAGCTTCACGCGCATTTCGATCGGCGCCTCGGATTTCTCGCTCAGCCACTACAGCCTCGACGACCCGCCCGGCGGCGCAGCGGATCCGCAGCTCGAGCATTTCTCCATCGCTCCGAACCGCGAATACCTGCTGCCGGTTCTGCGAGCGGCGCTCGCGATCAATCCGGATCTGCGCATCGTTGCCTCGCCGTGGAGTCCACCCGGCTGGATGAAAACTTCGGGCAGCATGGTGCGCGGGCGTCTGCGTCCCGAGGCCTATGCGCCGTTCGCAGCCTACCTCGTGAAGTTCGTCGACGCCTACGCTGCGGAGGGCATACCGGTCTTTGCGTTGACGATCCAGAACGAACCCGACTTCGAGCCGCACGACTATCCGGGCATGAAGCTCAGCGCGAAGGAACGCGCGCGCATCATCGGACAATTCCTCGGCCCGCTGCTGGCGCAGCGAAGAACGCGGCCGCGACTTCTGGAGTGGGACCACAATTGGATCGACCCCGCGTCGCCACGCAAAGTGCTCGCCGATCCAGTGGCGGCGCCATTCATCGACGGCGTCGCCTGGCATTGCTACAAGGGCGACGTCAAGGCGCAAGGTCCCGTGCACAAGGCGCATCCCGACAAGGACGCGTATCTGACCGAATGCTCGGGCGGCAACTGGGAACCGAGATGGGAGCGCTCGCTCCGGTGGTTCGTGCATCAGCTCATCATCGGCTCGACGCGCGGCGGGTCGCGCGGCGTCGCGCTCTGGAACCTGGCACTCGACGAGAAGCACGGCCCGCATGCCGGCGGCTGCGCGGATTGCCGCGGCGTCGTGACGATTGACTCGGCAACAGGCGCCGTCACACGCAACGTCGAATACTACGTGCTGGCGCATGCGAGCCGGTTCGTGCGGCCGGGCGCGCGCCGCATCGAGTCGACCACCGGCGTGCGCGGGCTGGAAAGCGTGGCATTCCAGAACAGGGACGATGGGTCGATAGCGCTGATCGTCCTCAATACGGCACTGGGGCAACGTCCGTACTCGGTGCGTTATGCAGACCGGGTGCTCAATCACGCATTGCCGCCCGGAGCGGTGGCCACCGTCGTGCTCGAGCATCCATGACCGGGCACACCCTGAATCTCATTCGGCTCCTGGCTGTGCTGTGCGGCGCTGTCTGGCTGCACACGCCTGCATGCGCCGAGACGATTCTGTTCGTCGGCAACAGCTTCACATACGGCGCGCAGTCCGCGGTACAGGACTATCGGCCCGAGACCGTGATCGACCTGAACCACGATGGCGTAGGCGGAGTGCCGGCGCTGTTCAAATCCTTCACCAGCCAGGTGGGTCTCGATTACGCGGTCAGCCTGGAAACTGCAGCGGGCACCAATCTGGATTTTCACTATGAAGAGAAGTCAGCGCTCATTGCACGGGCGTGGGACCACGTGGTGCTGCAGGCGTACAGCACGCTGGACGCGGATGCGCCTGGCGATGCGACCAAGGTCCTCGATTATTCGGCACGGCTCGCCAAGCTGTTCCGCGCGAAGAACTCGCACGTCGAGGTGCGCCTGGTGGCGACGTGGTCACGGGCCGATCAGACTTTTCTTCCCGCGGGACACTGGTTCGGCAAACCGATCGAAGCGATGGCGCTGGACATACGCGCCGCGTGCAACCGCGCGGCCGAAAATTCCCCGTCCATCCGAGCGGTGATACCGGTGGGTCAAGCGTGGAACCGTGCAATCGAACTTGGAGTCGCGACGCGTAACCCTTACGAGGGCATCCGGCCCGGCCAGATCAATCTCTGGGCTGCCGACAACTATCACGCCAGCTCCCACGGCTATTACCTCGAAGCGCTGGTGATCTTCGGCAGCGTTACGGGCCGCGATCCTCGCACGCTCGGGCGCGAAGAAATTGCGGCAGCTCATCTCGGCATTGCACCGGCCGAGGCGGTCGCGCTTCAGCAAATTGCGCACGAGACACTGATCCAATGAAGACGAGACGGCGTGTACTGTGGCTATTCTTCCTGCTCGCGATTGCAACGTGCGCCCTTGCAGAAAATCCGGCGGCGCCGACGCTGAACGTCGTGCCGCGACCGGCGAGTGTCGAATCGCGGGCCGGTACGTTCCTGCTCACTGGCGATACTCGCATCCTCGCCGCCGACGAGGAGTCCCGCAGGATCGCCAGACTGTTCAATGATTTCCTCCTCGAGCAGCACGGCCTGCAGTTGCAGATCACCGGCGCCCGGCCCGGCAATCGAAACTACATCTCCTTCAGCCAAGCAGGCAGCAAGGGCTTGCCCGAAGAGGGCTATCGCCTGGTGATCGGTCCGGGAGATATCCGCGTGACCGGGCAGGCGGCCGGTTTGTTCTATGGCATGCAAACCCTCACGCAGCTTCTGCCGCCGGAGATCAAACCGGCGATCGAGCTTCCCGCTCTCGAAATCACGGACTCTCCGCGTTTCGGCTATCGCGGCCTGTTGCTCGACGTCGGACGACACTTTTTCTCGGTCGCACACATCAAGAAATTGCTGGACCTGGCGGCGCAATACAAGATCAACCGATTTCATTGGCACCTGACCGACGACCAGGCCTGGCGCATCGAGATCAAGAAGTATCCGCAGCTCACCGCAGTCGGCTCCTACGTGGATGACACCTCTCCCGGCGGCAGGTACTACACGCAGGAGCAGATCAAGGATCTCGTGGCCTACGCGCAGGCGCGCTTCATCACCGTGATTCCCGAGATCGAAATGCCAGGACATGCAGGAGCGGCCATCGCGGCCTATCCGCAATTGGCGTGCACGCAGGGCGTGGGAGCCAATGTTCTCTGCCCGAGCGAGGCGACTTTCACGTTCCTGCGCGACGTGCTCACGGAAGTTGCGGCGCTATTCCCAGGCCCCTACATCCACATCGGCAGCGACGAGGTGGACAAAATCTGGTGGCGACAGAGTGCCGAAGCACAAGCCATCATCAAGCGGGAGGGATTGAAGAACGAGGAGGAGCTGCAGAGTTACTTCGTACGCCGCATCGAGCAATTCCTGGCCGCCGCAGGCAAGCGGACGATCGGCTGGGACGAGATCCTGGAGGGCGGTCTGGCTCCGAATGCGATCGTGATGTCGTGGCGCGGGGAGGGCGGAGGCATCGAGGCCGTCAGGCAAAAGCATCAGGCCATCATGACTCCATCCGAATACGCCTACTTCGACTACTACCAGGGCGACCCTGCGCGCGAGCCCCTGGCCATCGGCGGCTTCGTCCCGCTCGAAAAAGCGTATAGCTATGAGCCGATCCCGCAAGCGTTGCAGGGGCAGGAGCGGGAGTACATCCTCGGCGCGCAGGCCAGCGTCTGGACGGAATATATAAGTACGCCGGAACACCTCGAGTACATGGTGTTCCCGCGGTTGCTGGCGTTGTCGGAAGCGGTCTGGTCGCCTGCAGCAGTCAGAGACTACCGGGATTTCCAGCGCCGGTTGCCGTATCAACTGCAACGCCTGGACAAGCAGGATGTACGGTTCCGGATTCCAGAGCCCGCTGGACTGCAGGACTTCTACACGGCGACAGCGGATCACACGCGCGTCGAGCTGCACTCATTCATTCCGGGTAGCAGGGTCTACTACACGCTTGATGGCAGCGAGCCCACCGCAGATTCGTCCCTCTACGAAATTCCATTCCAGGTTGCGCTCCAGCCCGAGCAAAAAAAGTCGCTGAACCTCGTTGTGGTGACCCCTGCGGGCCGGAGCAGCAGGGTTTATGGAGCGACTTTTCAGCGGCGCTCGTATCGAGACGCAAGCACCTTGACTGACGCACAGCCGGGGCTGAGGTTCGCACGCTTCGAGGGAACGTTCGCGACCGTGCAGAGCTTCGAGCACGGCACACCGGCGGGGACGGGGATTGCAAACTCGTTCGACCTGCAGCAGTTCGGTCGGTCGTTCAACTACGGCATCCGGTTGGCGGGCTACCTGAAAGTGGCAGCCGATGGCTACTACCAATTCGCAGTAGAGTCGGATGACGGTTCGCTGTTGCAGATCGACGATGAGGTGGTCGTCGACAACGACGGCAACCACGCGAGCCGGATGATCACCGGACACATTCCTCTGCGGCAGGGTTTGCACAAAATAAAAGTGCTGTACTTCCAGTCTGAAGGCAACGCCGAGCTGCGCGTCAGGTGGGGAGCTGCGGGAGCCGAGCTGCAACCGCTGCCCGAGTCTGCGCTCTATCACTAATCGTGCATCAGTGGAGCTTGCCGGCCCGGTATTGCAGGTAACCGAACTCCCACGGCTGATACGCACCGAACAGTCTGCCGACGCTGAACTTCTCGCCGGCGCGCCAATGCAGCATGTACACCTGCATGCGGGCGGCCGCCGCCGGTAACGGCGCTTCGAGCGGCAGTATCTTCTGTGAACGGAGCAGGTCAGTGCGGGCGCTGGTTTCGCCGACGGTGTTGTTATCCCGGTCGAGGAAGCGGATCCGCACTTCCACGTCGTAATAGTCGTCGCCGGTATTCAACATCGCGCCACGCCAGATCCGACCGCCGGATGCATCTTGCACCACTTCATTGCGAGCCAGGGTGACGATCTCGTCATCGCCGCCGTGCACGGCAACCATCCACAGGCCGACGAAGGGCAGCAGCACCGCGGCCACCGCCACGGCCCATACCAGTCGCAGCCACCGGCGCCGGTACCGCTCGCACTGTTCGCATTGCCTGCCGCTACTTTCTTGAATCGACGTCATTGCCTTGCTCCGTGTGATGGGCGAGGCTTGCATCCTGCTCCGTCCGCTGATGAGCGGCATGAGCAACTCCTGAGGAATTGCTGAAACGAACGTTTTGCTCCTTTTGATGAGTCCCGGCAGCTACCGCTTCGACGATTTCACTCTCGATCCCAACGAGCGCGAATTGCGCCGTGGCGACGCGCCGGTCGAGATCAGTGCCCGGTACCTCGATGCACTGACCCTGCTGGTCCGCAATCAGGGCCGGCTGGTGTCGAAAGATCGGTTTCTCGACGAAGTCTGGCGCGGCGTACCGGTGACCGACGAGGCGCTTACGCAGTGCATCCGCACGCTGCGCCGGCATCTCGGAGATGACGTCGCCAAGCCGCGCTTCATCGAAACGGTCCCGAAGCATGGATACCGATTCATCGCGACGGTGGAGCAGAGGGATCATGGCGACGCAATCGTATCGACGGAACCGCGCTACTCCTGGCGCCAATGCTCGTTGCTTGCCGCAGCCGGCACGACCGGCGCCGGCGTGGCAGGCATCTTCGGCGGGCTGTTCTACGGCTTCATCGGCGCGTCGCAACCGCTGCTCGGCGGGGGCGCAGCATCCCTGCTGCTCGTGCTCATCTGTCTCAATGTGGTCGTCGGCTTGACGGCAGGCGCTGGCGTCAGTTTCGGTATCGCCGCGTCCGGACTGCTGCCCGGCCGCCGCTGGCGCTGGAGCATCGTCGGCGGCGCCGCGGGTGG